>CAYUJX010000091.1:0-5497 GCA_964445125.1 uncultured Microbacteriaceae bacterium | reverse complement strand
GTGTTAAAATATTGAGCGTCAAAGATGACGGATGGGAATTCCCTGTGAATCTTTCTCTTTCCCGAGTAGCCGGAGGCACCGTGAACAACCCGAGCCGTATGACCGCCACCCTCAGCAAGCGCAGTTTTATGGCCTTGGTTGTCATGGCCCTGGCGTTCGTCGGTGTTCTCAGTGCCCAGCCCGCTCTTGCCGACACCGTCGGAGACGAATACGCCGACACGATTGTCGGGAACGTCAAAAACGAAGGAGTGGCCCTGCAAGGGGTTCTCATCGTCGTGGAAAGCAATGACTACAGCGCTCAGGTAGTTTCCGACGCCGAGGGCAAGTGGTCAATCGGCGTTCCCGAGAAGGGCACCTACAAGGTCACCTTGGTGGAGGACACCCTGCCAGCTGGCATCGCCGTTCTTGAAGGCGGCGCGCAACAAGAAGTCACGTTCGGACGCACCGGGACCGTCGTGCAGAACTTCTTCATCGGTGAGGGTGAGCGCGACACCATTAGCGTGCTCGACCAGTTCTTGATGCGCTTCTTTGACGGTTTGAACTTTGGTTTGCTTCTCGGTCTCGCCGCAATCGGTCTGTCGCTGGTTTTTGGAACTACCGGGCTCCCTAACTTTGCCCACGGGGAAATGGTGACCTTCGGCGCTGTCATGGCGCTTCTGCTCGTCAGTTTCGGCATACCCTTTTGGCTCGCGATTCCTGGCGCTGTCCTCCTCGGAGGTGGCTTTGGGTGGGCGATGGATGCCGGACTGTGGAAGCCGCTGCGCGATCGACGGATGGGCCTCGTCCAACTCATGATTGTGAGTATTGGCCTGTCGTTGAGCGTGCGCTATATGTTCCAATTCTTTATGGGTGGCGACACCGCACAGCTTCCTTACTCCAGTGGAACCGGGGAAATCCAACTCTTTAGGACCGTATCGCTGGGAATAGTCGACCTCATCAGCATGGGTCTGAGCGTTCTGGTGATTATTGCTTTTGCATGGTGGTTGACCAACACCAAGATTGGTAAAGCAACGCGAGCAGTGTCTGACAACCCTGGTTTGGCTGCCGCCTCGGGCATTGACGTCGACCGTGTCATACGCGTGGTCTGGATTACGGCGTCCGCGCTTGCCGCGCTCGCCGGGGTGATGTGGGCGTACTTCCGCCCCGGCATCCGCTGGGACATGGGAACCCAAATCCTTCTGTTCATCTTCGCCGCCGGTGTGTTGGGCGGGTTGGGAACAGCGTATGGAGCTCTCGTTGGAGCGATGATCGTCGGGGTCCTCATCGAGACCTCGGCATTGTTCATCCCCTCTGACTTGAAATATGTCGGCGCGCTCGTCGTCATGATCATCATCTTGCTATTCCGGCCCCAAGGAATCTTGGGTCGGAAAGAGCGAATAGGTTAGGGGCCAAGACCATGGACTGGGGATCAATCTTCACCAACACGGCTGCGTCTATTTTGAGCCCAGCCACAATGGCTTTCGCTCTGGCCGCTCTGGGTCTCGCCATGCACTTCGGCTTCGTAGGCCTGCTGAACTTCGGTATCGCAGGCTTTATGGCTGTGGGAGCGTACGGTTACGCCATCTCCACTTTGACTTTCGGTTTCCCCTGGTGGGCAGCCATGATTGTGGGAATCGTCGGGTCCATTCTCTTCGCCATCTTGCTCGGTATTCCTACCCTTCGACTGCGCGGTGATTATTTGGCCATTGTCACGATCGGCGCTGCTGAAATTGTCAGACTCCTCTTCACGTCGCAGGCGTGGCAACCTGTCACGGGTTCCGCAGACGGTCTTTCCGGCTTCCAAGACTCTTTCCGGTCCGTCAACCCTTTCCCGGAGGGCGACTACGGTTTCGGACCGTGGCAATACACCGAAAACCAGTTGTGGGTGTTGGTGTTTGGCGCCATCATCTTGGCACTGTGTGCGTTGTTGCTGTGGCGTTTGATTAACAGTCCCTGGGGTCGCGTGATTAAAGGTATTCGCGAGGACGAAGACGCTGTCCGCGCTCTGGGAAAGAACGTCTTCGCCTACAAAATGCAGGCTCTCATCGTCGGTGGAGTGTTCGGGGGCTTGGGCGGCATTGTTTACGTGCTTCCCTCGTCCACTAACCCCGGCGTGTTCATCACTTCCCTGACCTTCTTCGTCTGGACCGCCCTGCTTCTCGGTGGTGCTGCAACCGTGTTTGGTCCGCTGCTGGGTGCCCTCATCTTCTGGGTGTTGCAGGCTTTCCTCGGATCCTTCCTTCCTGCACTGGCAAATATTGGTCTTCTTGGTGACTTCACCTCGGCTCAAGCGGGCGCTCTGCGCTTTGTGCTCGTCGGTTTGGGGCTCATGCTGATTGTGATTTTCCGACCACAAGGAATCCTTGGCGACAAGAAGGAGCTGACCTTTGTCAAGTAGTAGCGCACTACCCACGCCAGAAAAGACCGAGGGTCTTCACGTCGGCGACGCTGTACCCGGTGTTGCCAAAGTTGACCCGATTATGATCATCGACCATGTCTCTCGGGCGTTCGGTGGCCTCACCGCAGTGAATGTGGAGCACCTGGAAATTCCTCGGGGTGCCATTACGGCACTCATCGGTCCTAACGGAGCGGGCAAGACCACGCTGTTCAACCTGATGACCGGGTTCGATACCCCCGACACGGGAACATGGTCCTTTGACGGCGAACGCCTCGCGGGGATTCCCGCCTTCAAGGTGGCCCAGATGGGCCAGGTGCGAACCTTCCAGCTGACAAAAGCTCTCGGTCTGCTGACGGTCATGGACAACATGAAGTTGGGCGCTAAGAACCAACAGGGCGAAAAGTTCCTTCCCTCGCTGTTTCCTTTCCTATGGAAAAAGCAGGATGAAGAGGTCGAAGCTCGGGCCCTGGTGCTCCTTGAGCGGTTCACTCTCGCAAAGTTGAAGGACGAGTTTGCCGCCAGCCTTTCGGGCGGGCAGCGCAAACTGCTCGAAATGGCGCGTGCGCTGATGTCCGAGCCCACCCTGGTGATGCTCGATGAGCCTATGGCCGGCGTCAACCCCGCCCTCACAGAATCCCTCCTGGGTCACATTTTCGGTCTCAAAGATCAGGGGATGACCGTCTTATTCGTCGAACACGATATGCACGTGGTCCGTCACATCGCTGACTGGGTGGTGGTCATGGCAGAAGGTGCCGTTATCGCCGAGGGCCCGCCAGACCAGGTCATGAGAAATCCTGCCGTGGTGGATGCCTACCTCGGAAGCCACCAGGAAGTGGACCTTGGTGTTGTCACCGGTCGCATCGAAGGTGATGCAGCTGCTGCCGCCGCAGCGCTGTTCGAGGATCTCCACGGCGATAAATCCGGAAAGGGCAAAGCATAATGGCCCCCAACGCAACACCCGTAATTGAAGTAAGAGATGTCCACGCTGGATACCTCCCGGGGGTGAACATTCTGAACGGCTGCAACCTTGTGGCCAACGAGGGCGAGCTCATCGGCATCATCGGCCCGAACGGTGCCGGGAAGTCGACGCTGCTCAAATCAATTTTTGGCCAAGTGAATGTCCGCGACGGTGGCATATTTCTCAAGGGCGATGACATCACAGGGTTGAAGGCAAACAAGCTGGTCGCCCAAGGTGTTGGCTACGTTCCTCAAAACAACAATGTTTTCCCCAGCCTGACAATCGAAGAAAACCTGCAAATGGGTGTCTTCCAAAAGCCTGAATTGTTCAAAGAGGGCTTAGAGCTTGTAACAAGCCTCTTTTCCGAGCTTGGTGCCCGCTTAAAGCAGCGTGCGGGGTCTCTCTCCGGCGGTGAGCGCCAGATGGTGGCCATGGGACGCGCTTTAATGATGAATCCCTCAGTCTTACTCCTCGACGAGCCCTCAGCGGGCCTTTCGCCCGTCCGCCAGGACGAAGCCTTCATCCGCGTCTCGGAAATCAATCAGGCGGGTGTGACCACCATCATGGTGGAGCAAAACGCGAGGCGCTGTCTCCAGATCTGTGATCGCGGGTATGTCCTCGATCAAGGCAAAGATGCCTACACCGGCACCGGGCGTGAACTGCTCAACGATGAGAAAGTCATCAACTTGTATCTAGGCACTCTCGGCGCCGACTAGATCAGCTCTTAGGCCTTCCTCACGCCCCTGGCACCCGCTGGGGGCGTGACGCTGTTAACCGAGTGCTTCTTCCCCCGCGGCTCTGTGTCCCGGGCGCACAGCCCTCGGCAGGAGGAGATGTAGGGCGAAGACCCATTAACCGGCTGTGGGGCCCGAGCTAATGCTCGGGCCCCACAGTGGTCGTAACAAAGTTACGAACTAACGATCCTTAGCCCTGGTAGGTCTGAGGACGGTTGTCACCATCGAACTGGTAGATACCGATAGAGGTTTCCGTGGGGTCACCGGCCTCGTTGAGGGCGATGCCACCGGAGAGACCGTCATAGTCAGCAACTCCGCCGCCGTTGATGATCGCTGCACATTCAGCGAAGGTGGTGCACTTGGTGCCACCTCCGGTGTAGCCAGAAACCTCAGACATCTTGGCGGCCATTTCTGCAGGGTCCGTGGAACCAGCAGCCAAAGCAGCAAGAGCAAGGAGAACGACCGCGTCATAAGACTCGGTGCTGTACGCCCATGAGGTCAGTTCCTCGCCACCATTGGCGATCCACAGCTCGTTTGCACGAGTTTTGTAGTCATCCGAAATGGTGTCAGAGGGGGGACCAGGAAGAGTTCCCTTGGAACCTTCGATGAGACCAGGCTCGAAATCTGCCGAGTAGTCAGCGAGGTTACCGTCAGTGAAGTACAGGTCAGCGTTGCTGAAGCCTGCATCGATCAAGGCGGGAACAATGGTCTTGGTCTCGTCGAAGGCCAAGACGACAATCGCGTCAGGAGCTTCAGCAAGCATCTCGTTGATCTGCGAAGCGAAGTTGGTGTCACCCACGTTGTAAGACGGGGTTGCAACAACAGTTCCACCAGCAGCTTCGAAAGCCAAGGTTGCGTTGTCGCGCAGGCCGGTTCCATAAGCGTCGTTGATGACGATCATGGCGACGGTAGCGTGACCATCTGCAGCGAGGAGGTTACCAAGAACTTCACCCTGCAACACGTCGGAGGGAGCGGTACGGAAGTACAGTCCATCGTCGTCGTAGTCAGTGAAGTTAGGTGAGGTGTTGGCGGGCGAAATCTGAATCACGCCTGCTTCTTTGGTTACCTGGTCAATGAACTGGAAAGACACGCCAGAAGAAGCCGCACCGACGATAGCCGAGACGCCTTCGTTCAAGAGACGAGGAATTTCAGTCTCGTAAGCCTTGTTGTCCGTGTCACCGGAGTCACCGAAAACAACTTCCAGGTCGATTCCAGCAGCAGCAGCGTTGATATCTGCCTGAGCCAAAAGAACACCAGCTTCTTCGGGCGGCCCGAGGAATGCGAGGTTACCGGTGACGGGCAGAGCCGTACCGATTTTGAGAGCCAAAGACTCAACAGCAGCAGACGTAGTCTCCTCTGTGGTCGCAGCCTCTTCTTCAGCGGCTGCACAGCCGCTGAGCACTAGCGCGGAGGCAGCAAGAATGGCAA
>CAYUJX010000090.1:0-5554 GCA_964445125.1 uncultured Microbacteriaceae bacterium | reverse complement strand
CCGCGCAACTCTTGCGCCAGCTTGCGCAGGATCTTCAGATGGGAAGCCACCTGGCCGTCCTTCATGGCCTCGACGTCATCTACTTGGTGGAGGAACGCTCTAGCCACGGGCCCTGGTTAGTGAGCGATGTCGGGGTCCGATTGCCCGCCCACCTCACCGCCACGGGCCGTGCAATCCTCGCCCATTTGCCCAAAAATCAAATGCGAGCGCTCTATCCTGACGGAGCAGCGCCCCTTCCGGTTCGACACAGTCACGGGCCCAAGAGCGTCAGGGAACTGCGTGACCTACTCCAGCAAACCCGACAACGCGGGTGGTCCATTGAGGATGAAGAAATCTCGCCGGGCTTCTTTTCTGTAGCCACCGTGATTCGGGATTACACCGGATGGCCGGCTGCGGCGATTGCCCTCACCGGAGCCAAAGAAAAAGTGGAGAGCGCAATACCGGCGCTCGCTCAGCGCCTGATGCAGGTTGCCACAATAATCGAAACACGACTCGGCGGTACCGGTGGTGCGTCAACTCTCTAGCGCTCTGGTTTCTCAGCGCAGAACGATAGTACTGGGCGCGCTTAGATAGCCTGACCTAGGAGTTATCGCCCGAGGGTTCACTGGTGCGTTGACCCTCGACCACCCACGCGGCAACCAGTGCCGTGAGCGAGGAAAACAACACAATACCGACGAACATCATTATCCCCGCAACAGCCTTGCCATCTTGAGTGACCGGGTAGAAATCACCGTACCCCACAGTCGTGACGCTCACGACGCTCCACCACAGTGCATCGCCGAACGACTGGATATTGCTCCCTGTGGCATGCCTCTCTGCTTCAAACACGCAAAGGGCAGCGGTGTAGAGGGCGAGGGGAAACGTCACCCCCACGACCAGTCCCACTTTGTGGGTCCGATCCACCATGTAAGGAGCAACACCTCTGAGCACAATCAGAACTCGCAGAGCTCGAAACGCAGGAATGAGAGCGGCGAGAATGCTCAACCAGTTTCGCTTGATGAAGCTCACTCATCGGGAAATTTCTCCCAAGCGAGGAATGTGGATAACGAACCGTGCTACAAGATCCACAAGAAATATGACGTAGACCGTAGTGCTGGCAGCGCCCAGGAGTGTGGCCACCACCCCGGGGGCTCCACAAGAACCTAGGCGGTGTAAATACCCAAATAGGCGAAGCCCAAAATCATCAAAAAAACTCGGACTTCTTGAAAAAGGAGTGAGCCCTATCCGAAATCGATTCGACCTTCAACTCAAAGGACATGCTCGCTCCGCCTCACCAAGGGATGGGAGACCCCGATAGGGGCCCGTGAACTCAAAGCGACCCAGCTTTGAGCCCGGTGCTCACAACAGGAAGCTGCCCGGAGCGCTCAAAGCGACCGAAGGGCTGGCTTCAGACTTTCCCGAGTCACCGAACGAAGTGGCAGCAGTAAATCCCACCACTCTTAATAGGCCTCTCAGCGCTGGGTCTGATCACCCTCATCACAAGAGTTGCGATAGCGACCCGCAGTAAAGGACGTAAGCCCAAGCTCGCACCCGCTTTATGGTGGCGCGTGTGAGTCACTCCCATGGGGACCGAAAACCTCACTCAGAGTTCCCGTCGCGCTACGTTGCATGGGCAAGCTCAACGGTATGCTCCCGCTATGGCGATCTTTTACCCCGCGGCACTGAAAGCTGGCGCCCTATTCTTTGCTTCGGGCTTCCTTATAGTCGCCTGCGCTCCAGGACCCCTTGTGGGGGCGAGCGACCAGGATACTGATGGGACCACAGACAGCTCCCAAGAATTTGCCCCCCCGGTGGGGGGAAGCGGTTGGGAACCCGGTACCTACCTACCCGAGCATTGTGAGGATGTCTCCCCCGATGCTGTCGCCGTGTTCGAGAATCTCATTAGCGAGCGTGACGCATCCGATTGTGTCGCCCCTTTTATCGCCGAAATATCCATGGGCACAGAAGTGGTCACCGCCGAGGAGACGGGGGAGGATTTGTATGGAATTTCCCAGTATTTACGGGTCTACCGCTTGCTCGATAGGGTCCCGACCATCGGCCAGTTTGGCCAATGGGGGCAATGGATTGGCAGCGATGCCCACCACCAGGGGAGCTTCAACTCGATTGAGGGAGGATTGTTTGTTCACGACAAAATGGGACGCAGCTACTACCCCAAATACATGGCCAGTGCTGCAACTCACCTCTATTCGGGGACCAGCGACACCGGCGGTGGTTGGGGCTTCTATGAGAGACGAATATCTTGCGACGTGCTGGGAAGAATCACGGTGTCGAACAAGATGATAGTTCCGCCAAACCTCATTTCCTTCGATGAGGACCAAGACCCCTACGAAGAGGACGGTGGGATCTCGGTGGGAACCTCGTGGGTCGCCCTGCCCCTGATCGATGGTCAGGAACGCAACGATGCCACAGGGCAAACCGACGGTCTCCTCACCTGGACTTTTGTGATCGACGCTGCCAACTATTCTGGTCCGCTGATCGCCTATGCCCCCCAGCACTGGGACATGCGCCTGGCTCGGTGGAATTCCCTAGAAATGCTGGCAGACGTTTTCGAATGGCTCCCCGGCGAGAAACTCACCGACCCGGCCGGGCAAGCACTGGTCGATCACGTGGATGGAATCATCACCGAGGAAGACATGCTTCCTCTGATCCGCAATGAGCAGTGGTACCAGGACTGGTGGGCAGACCCCAGCAAAACCCACGGAGTTTCGCCCGCAGGGCGATATGTGCCCACCGGAATAGAGTTGGCACCTGTGCCCGTCTTCGCAATTGAGGAAGAGGGAAGAACCTTCCTCAAAACTTTCCCCCCTCGCGTACCCCGCGTACTCGACCAGGAAGCGTTAGCGCTCAATCTTCAGACCTTCGATTCGAGCGTTTATAACGCCTTTGTCGACACTTTCCAGCCGGCGTCCCCGGCCGCAGCGTGGGAGAAGACCCTCGACGGGCTGGGTTTCCCCTCACGGGTCGAGAGAAATCGGGAAAAAGAACCTCTCGTAGTTTTCCATCACCTTGACGAACGCGGCGAGGACTACTACGACAACCCCAACATAAGCTTCACGCTCCCTCTGCTCGCCTTGGAGCAAAAAGGGGAGACGAACATCGTTTTTGACTGGTCCAGCACCCCCCGGGCCGAGAGGGAAATCTCTACCTACTTCGAGCTTGTGGGGTCCACGCTCGTCCCAAGGGACGAATCCCAGGTCCCCACGAAGCTGACGCTGCTGGAATACGGGAACCTCGAGAGCCCCACAAATCTGCGTAACCATCTGCCCCACATAGAAAAAAGTGGAGTACTAGGTCCAGAGGACACCTTTAGCACGAAGTGCTGGTCGTGCGACGACCCGGCAGGGTGTGATCCAGAGATTCATGAAACAACATTGGATGATGGAAGCGTGGTCCGCTACCGCTGGTATCGGTTCACGGACCAGCCCGTTTTCTGGAACCTGAAGAACGAATTCCCTGACCTCTACAGTGATGCAAAACTTCAGGAGCTTCAGGAAACAATCGAGATGATGCACCAAAAGTGGGATGGCAGCGTCAATCTGCTCGAACGGCCCGCCTCCACTGATGCTTTCCACCTGGCAGAGATTGACCATGGCCTTATCGTCGAACCCCCCGCGGGCAAAGAAATCGGCTGGGTTCCGATTGTCTGGGAAGTGGAACATCCCGATGGGCAATGGCAAGACGAGATTGTCGTGCCCGAGGTTGAGGGGCAACCCTGGCCGCGCCGGTAAAAGCCCTCTGGGTGCGCCCCAAGAACCGGGGCGATGGCCGCCCTGTGGTGCTGAAGTGAGGATGCGTCAAAAATAGCCGAATGCGCAGAGCCCACAGTTTCAGGGTGTTCCTGTGTCCTGCGACATCAGATGGCGGTACCGGTGGGATTTGAACTCTCCGGTGACCCCTGTAAGGGCGGTCCTGTTTATCAACAAACCCTATTTTTCCATGCTTCTGGGCAACTACGGCCTGTGTGAATATCGTTAGTTGTTGTTCAATTGTGTGGTTCTTGTGGGGGCCATTTTCGGCACACCTCCGGCTGGCGACGCGGAGTGTCTCAAGCAGTGTGCAGGGGCTTTATCAATCTGCGATTTCAAGAGACATCGAAGTGATTACGTGGAAACCCTCTAGAGCTGCTTCCTGAATGCCTCGCGCGAATTCCTCCGATTGCGCCCTGTGCCCGACGACGGGGATGTTGGCGCCGAAACTGGTGAAGTCGCCTACCTCACCAATGGTGACTCGGACTAAACCCCTTGCATTGTGCCGAGCACGATTACCCATCCAAGTATTGACTTTGATGTGAGGCTCAAGACAATGTACGCCTTCTCTCCGTATGCGTAGACCTTCCATTTGCCGATTTTCTTGTACTGCAAGAACATGTTGATGGCGAAGGTGTTGAAGAAGATAAAAGTAAGGAGGAATCCGAATTGGGCATATACAGGGATAGCATCTGCGATGTTGTTGGTGGAGACCACGAAGTAAATGCCCCCCATAATCCATGGAACGATTCCAGCCAGCACACCAACGTTGAAGGAGAACCAGCTGGTTTTCTGGGTGAGCTGATTGTGCATCTCCATCATCAGCCCCATCATGTTCATGATGAAATTCAGGGTGAAAATAAACACGATTGTGGAAATCTCGATGAGTCCACCAAGCATGAGCAGGACAACCAACATCAGGGAGGAGCTGATCGCATATTCCCACCAGCGAGCATGGTTGATTCCCTTTTCGATGCCGGTCTCATAGCGACGGACATACCAAGGGGAGGAGATAAAGAGGTGCGCGGCAGCGGAGAGCAATAAGAATATGGGTGCGATGAGAGCAACCGGAAACTCGAAAAGGATGTCGCTTTCCGGCCGAATACCCGCGGGGGTGTCAGTAAAGAAGCGAGTGATAACTGGGATTCTCGTTTCATCATTAAGAATAAAAAACAGCGCGACCCCTTGGACCAAATGGAAAACTCCTGCAACCCTGTTGAAGGTTTGGAGTTGCTTACCTAATTTGGTTCCTGGCTTCATGACACGTCCTTTCGATAACCGAAGAATCCAAACCTACCGAAGGAACCCCTGGGTTTCTGAGCTTTTACCCAGAGTTTGCTCGACCGCACAATGAGACGCTGCCCACGGCGTCCGACCATGGAATTTGGCGCACTGACAGGCGTAAGGGCGCATTTTCTGCGAGTAAAGTTCCTGCTCAAATACGGGGAACAGGGGATAGGGTTCAAACGATTCCGTCTCCGCTCCTGAGCGACAGCCCTCCGTAGCGCTGGACCTGAGGCGGTTTTTGGCGCAATGCGGTGTGCCCAAGGGGTTGACAACACTTTTGCCACTCTGACGCGACATGATTCTAGGCACACCGGCGCAAGCCTCGCCGCATCCGCTGAAGCAAATATCAAGGCGCTCCAGAGAATGCTGGGGCACGCATCGGCATCAATGACACTGGACACTTATGCAGATCTTTTCGACGAGGACTTAGATAGCGTCGCTGAACGGCTCAATCACCGGAGAACCCTCGAAATTATCGGGTTTTATAGGGGGCTTCCACAAAAATACCCTCCGTGGACGCT
>CAYUJX010000089.1:0-5829 GCA_964445125.1 uncultured Microbacteriaceae bacterium | reverse complement strand
TCACCCGTTATGGGACTGTTGCCCTCCCCGTTATGGAAGATATTGCTCAGTTCGGTGACGAGCCCCTCACCCATACTCCCTCCTATTCCGTGGGGGAAATTATGTCGCTGGCGTTGCGAGAGCATGTGGTTACTCTTTCCGATCTCATTTTCCGAAGGACCCTTCTTGGTTTCGTCGGAGAGATTTCCCGTCAAAGCGTGTCGGAAATTGGGAGTATCATCAGCCCACTCCTCGAATGGTCCGAGGTTGAGCTCGCACAACAAGTTTCCCTAGTCCCCATGGAAAGGTCGCAACGATGACTCTCGAGTTAAGAGGAATCAGCCTCTCTGATTCCACCGACGATCTTCTTTATGAGGTTTCGGCAGAGTTCCACAATGGAATGAACGTCCTCGTCGGACCGACGCTCGCAGGAAAAACCACCCTCATGCGCGTAATTGCAGGACTCGTTCCTCCTACTAAGGGACAGATGTTTCTCGATGGCGTTGATATAACGAAGCGGACAGTGCGGCAGCGCTCTGTGTCATTTGTCTACCAGCAGTTTATTAACTACCCGGCGATGAGTGTGTTTGACAACATCGCTTCTCCTCTAAAGATTCAGAAAATCAAACCGAGCAAGGCCGAAGTGAAAACCCGAGTGGAGGAGTTGGCAGAACTCCTTGGGCTCACGCCTCTTCTCGATCGAAAACCATCCCAGCTCTCTGGTGGTCAGCAGCAGCGCGTGGCAATCGCTCGCGCTCTGTCGAGAAAGTCCGACATCGTGCTTCTCGACGAGCCGCTGGCGAATTTAGATTACAAGCTCCGTGAGCAGTTGAGAGATGAGCTGCAAAATATTTTCTCCGAAGCGGATAACGTGATTATTTATTCCACGGCAGAGCCAGCCGAAGCTCTCGATTTTGGAGTAAAAACCTTTGTGCTCTCGCAGGGCCGCATCGTCCAAGAAGGTTCAGCGCTCTCCCTCTATGAGAAACCCAGCACGGTCGAAGTAGCAAAGGTGCTCAGCGATCCGCCTATTAACCTCATCAGCTCAAGCCGGAAGGGTGGCACCGCAAGCTTCGGGGATGCAACCTTTACTTTGACTCGCCCGGAGCTGGAGGAACGAAGCGAGTTCACGCTGGGTATCCATCCCCATCGGATCACTATTGAGCGTCAGACCCCCGAGGACGTTTCGTTCACGGGGGCCGTCGAGCTCGCCGAGGTCACCGGGAGTTTGACCTATGTCCATCTCGAGCTCACGACGGGGGAGTACGCGGTGATTGAACTCGATGGCGCTCACATCATCAATCCCGACCAAATCGTTACCGGCTACTTTCACCCCCGACACCTTCAGGGGTTTGATTCGGCCTCGGGGGACGCATTGTTCTCAACATCGAAGGTGAGTAGCTAAATGGCAACGATTCGGCTGGAAAATATCGCCCACAGTTATGACGGTGGGGCCACTTACGCCCTCAAAGAATTCAGCATGACCTGGGAAGACGGGAAGGCCTACGCCCTACTCGGCCCCTCGGGTTGCGGAAAAACAACTCTCCTGAACCTGATGTCGGGAATTATCAAGCCCTCACAGGGCCGCATCTATATGGACGACGTGGATATTACTGAGAAGCCAACAGAGGAGCGAAACATCGCTCAGGTGTTTCAATTCCCGGTTCTCTACGACACGATGACGGTCCGGAAGAACCTTGAATTCCCGCTCAAGAACAGAAAAGTGCCAGCCCACAAGATCGAAGAGCGCGTCCAAGTCATCGCTGAGCTTCTGGGGCTTGAAGATCAGCTCGATGTGCGGCCCGCAAAACTTCGGTCCGACTTGCAACAAATTGTGAGCTTGGGCAGAGGTTTAGTGCGAGAAGATGTGTCGGCAATTCTGTTTGACGAGCCCTTGACTGTGATTGATCAAAACTTCAAATGGACCCTCAGGAACCGTCTGAAGCGCCTCCACTTGGCAACGGGCGTTACCTTGGTCTACGTAACCCACGATCAGACGGAAGCTTTGACCTTCGCCGACGATGTGCTTCTCATGAGGGATGGCGAGGTTGTGCAGGTGGGTTCGGCTGAGGACCTCTTCTTAGAGCCAAGCCATGAATTCAGCGGATACTTTATTGGGTCCCCTGGAATGAATTTTCTCGACGTGACGGTGGATTCAGGGGTCGTTACAGCAGACGGCACGGCACTTGGCCGGACCAGTGACGGATCTCTTTCAGGCGCCATGCGGCTGGGCATAAGGCCTGAGTTTGTGGTGCCCGCGGACAAGGGTGGCCTCGAAATGACGGTTCAAAGGGTTGAAAATCGAGGGGGCTTTCAGATAGCAGTTCTCTCCTTCGGGGCTCATGAGGTTCTAGCAAAGGTCGAGTCAGACATTTCTCTGGAATCGGGGCAAAAACGTAACTTCCGCTTCGACCCGGCACGAACGTTTCTGTTTCAGCATGAAAAATTTGTAGCCATGGTCGATACCGGGTCAAGAAAGGAATCGCGATGAACTTGAAAAAGAAAAATAATAAGGCCTGGCTTCTCGTTCTGCCGGTTGTGATTGTTGTGGCCTTCACGGCCATCATCCCGCTCATGACGGTGGCGAACTATTCCGTTCAGGATGTGTTTAGCCCAACAAATCGACTTTACGTCGGGCTCGATTTTTTCCGACAAATCGCAACGGACCCGGCAATCATCGCTGCCTTCCAGAGGAACCTGATTTTTTCTACCCAGATTCTTGCCATCGAGATTCCACTGGGGATAATCATCGCAAAATTGATGCCTCGCCACGGGTGGAAGGCAGCGGCGGCACTCGTTATCGTCGCGATTCCCTTGGTCATTCCCTGGAATGTTGTGGGCACGACCTGGCGGGTCTTCGCGAGGCCCGACGTTGGGCTCCTAGGCGTAACGATTAACCAGTTCCGAGAATTTGATATTGGAAACACACCCTCCGATGCTTGGGCCACCATGGTGATGATGGATGTTTGGCATTGGACGCCTTTGGTTGCACTGCTTGTCTATGCGGGACTCCGAGCGATTCCGGATGCCTACTATCAAGCTGCCTCAATTGACGGGGCTTCCGTTATCTCAGTGTTTCGTTTCGTGGAGCTTCCAAAACTCCGTCGGGTATTAATGATCGCGCTTCTGCTGCGGTTCATGGACTCCTTCATGATTTATGCGGAGCCCTACATATTGACCGGCGGCGGTCCTGGTACCGCTACCGAAGTGATGAGCATCTTGCTTGCTGTCATTGCCGTTATCCAATTCGATTTAGGCAAGGCGGCAGCATTTTCGTTGATTTACTTCCTGATTATCCAAATTTTTTCCTTCATCTTTTTCACTGTTCTCACACTCGACGAGCGGCCGGGTTCCACAAAGAAGCGTCAAAAGAAGGTCGTCGCTAGCCGTAGACAAGGCGTAAAAGCGAAGGAAGGTTCCGCATGACGACTCAAGCAATCTCCATCACACGGGAAAGCAAGGGGGGGTCCTACTTCGACTGGAAAAGCTGGCTTTTTTGGTTGATCATGGCTGTGTGGTCTGTGCCGTTGCTATGGCTCATGTCGATGTCTGTCCGTTACAACGAAGACATCCTTTCGGTCTTTGAAATTATCCCCTCGAGAATTTCTTTCCGCGGTTATATCGAGTTCTTCACAGAACCGCTGTGGTACGGCGCACTTATCAACTCGCTGAGCTACACGACAATGAATATGGTTCTTTCCGTTGCGGTGGCCTTGCCAGCCGCGTACGCGTTTAGCCGATTCACTTTTTCGGGAGACAAACACCTCTTTTTCTGGCTGTTGACCAACAGGATGGCTCCCGCAGCGGTATTCCTCCTTCCGTTCTTTCAGATGTACCAGGCATTGGGGTTGTTTGACACCACCTATGCGGTTGCTCTGGCCCACATGCTGTTCAACGTTCCTCTAGCCGTATGGATTTTGGAGGGTTTCATGTCTGGCGTTCCGCGGCAACTCGATGAAATGGCAGAAATCGATGGCTATTCCTTCGGACGATTCTTTCTCACCGTATTTGTCCCCATGATTCGAGCTGGAATCGGCGTGACGGCCTTTTTTGCTTTCATGTTTAGTTGGGTCGAGCTGTTGATTGCCCGTACCCTCACGGGGCCCAACGCGATGCCTTTGGGGGTGCAGATGTCGACGACATCTTCGGCGGCCGGACTTGACTGGGCTTTACTCTCGGCAGCGGGCGTGATCGCCATCGTCCCGGGGGTCATCGTGATCTGGTTTGTCAGAAACTACATCGCAAAGGGCTTTGCCCTGGGAAGGGTGTAAGCAATGTTTTCGTGGATGTATTGGACGGTTCCGGTGGCAATTGCCTTCACCGGAATTTTCATCATGATAGCGGGCATGACCGTGTGGGGCCGGTACCGGACCCCGGTGTTGCGGCAGGGATTTCTCCGAATCGTCACCGACCGGGGGGATCGGCTTTACATAGCCTTCGTGGTCTTCGCCCTGTTGATGGTGTTGTCGTTCGCTTTTTCCATTCCGAGCGCTCTTGCCAGCGCTGCCGTCGCCGCGAGCGTTTCGGCGGTGATTCTCAAATGGGGATAACACAAGGTTTCGGGGAGGCGCCTCAAACGCCTCCCCGAAAACGAAACTTGAGGTTCTCAAGTTTCATGTCACAGCAGTCCAGGAGTCTATCAACGACTTCTTGGCGCAACGGAAAGGTAATCAATGAGCACAATTGACGTTCTTAAAAGAACGCGCAACGTTGTAGCTCTCTCGGCCGTGGCAGCGTTGACGCTGTCCGCGTGTGCCGGTGCAACAGGGGGAGGGGATTCGGACGCAGGTTCGAGTGTCCCCGCCGTCGAAGGCACTGTCGAAGAGAGAGCCGCAGAGTACATTGACCTGTATTTCCAGGACAGCGTACTTACCAAAGAAGAGCAGATGGAAGAGCTCATGTGGTTCGTCGAAGCAGCCGAACAGTACAAGGGCTTAGATGTTAATGTTCTTTCAGAAAATATCCCCACTCACGCCTACGAGTCAGAGACTCTTGCAGCAATTTTCTCTGACTTGACCGGCATCAACCTGACCCACTCTTTGATGGGTGAGGGCGAAGTGATGGAGATTATTTCCACGGAGATTCAGACCCGTACCTCGGTGTATGACGGCTTCGTCAACGACACCGACTCCATCGGTGGTCACCAACGTGGTGACTACGTCTACCCGATCAGCACCTTGGTCGATTCATCCCCAACGCTGCCAACCCTTGACCTCGATGACTTCATTGGGTTGAGCTTTGGTACCGGTTCGGATGGGGTCATCTACCAGATGCCCGACCAGCAGTTCGCGAACCTTTACTGGTTCCGCTACGACTGGTTCTCCGACGCTGATATCCAGGCCCAGTTTAAGGATCTCTATGGTTACGACCTTGGTGTTCCCGTTAACTGGTCCGCATACGAAGACATCGCTGTGTTCTTCTCCACTCAGGTAAACGGAGACGGCACAATCGATGGCGAGAAGGTCTATGGTCACATGGACTATGGCGCAAAGCACTTCTCGCTCGGATGGCGCTTTACTGACGCTTGGCTCTCGATGGCTGGAAACGGTGACACCGTATTCGACCCCGAGACCGGAGACCGCACCCCCAACGGTATTCCCGTTGACGAGTGGGGTATTCGCGTTGAGAACTGTAGCCCAGTCGGGTCGTCTGTGACTCGTGGTGGAGACACCAATGCTCCTGCATCGGTATACGCGGTGCAGAAGTACCTGGACTGGTTCGAGTATGCGCCTCCTGGGTCTCAGAACATCAACTTCGATGAGTCCGCACCTGTCGTGGGTGAAGGAAGCGTTGCGCAGCAGATGTTCTGGTACACCGTGTTCACACGAGCAACTATTGACTCGCCCGCAA
>CAYUJX010000088.1:0-5942 GCA_964445125.1 uncultured Microbacteriaceae bacterium | reverse complement strand
TCATCGACATGTCAGCGTCTCACATTTGGGATGCTTCGACTGTGGCCGCAATCGACGCGATAGTGACGAAATATGAGACCTACGGCAAAGAGGTCGTTTTGGTGGGAATGAACGACGCCACAACGGCTTTTCACGGCAAGCTCTCGGGCGGACTGGGTGCCGCCGTTTAGCTCCGCAACGTGACCATGAGGACCCGCATGAGTGAGGCCCGCCGAGACTGAGGGGTTATAGCCTTAGGCGGTCATGGTCTCATCCGTCGGGTCTCCTTCCAAGCGCTATCTCATAGCCCTTGTCGCGAGTGTGATTGCGGGCGTTCTTGTCGCTGTTCAATCGCGAATCAACGGCGAGTTTGGCTTGGCCTTGGGCGATGGAGCGCTGGCAGCGCTGCTGTCTTTTTCCACGGGCCTGCTTGTCACGACCATCGCCGTGCTCATCAACCCTCAAGCACGCCGGGGGCTGGGACGTATTCGCGAGGCGCTGGTGGCGGGAGAATTGCCGTGGTGGGGTGCTATCGGGGGTGCCGGGGGAGCGTTCTTGGTCCTTACCCAGGGTCTCAGCGCCGGCGTTCTTGGCGTTGCACTTTTTACCATTGCGGTGGTGAGTGGTCAAACGTTGGGCGCCCTCGTGATTGACACCCGCGGATGGTTGGGGGTGCCACGAGTTCCCCTGAACCGGTGGCGAGTAGTGGGCGCGTTGCTTGTTCTCGCTGGGGTCGTTCTCGCCCTCGATGTGAGGCCGGGAGACTCTTTTGAGCTCGGCGCCCTCTTCGTCCTCCCTCTGGTGGCAGGGGCGGGTACAGGGTTTCAGCAAGCTGTTAATGGGCGCGTTCGTGCCGTGGCCGTGTCTTCCATCAGCGCGACGTTTCTGAATTTTGCGGTAGGGACCGCGGTTTTGGCCCTAGTTTTTCTTATCTCTGTGCCATTCACCGGGGGACCCACAGCATTTCCTGGCACCTGGTGGTTGTGGCTTGGCGGCATCGTGGGGGCATTCTTTATTGCCATCCAGGTGACGACGGTCTCTATTATTGGAGTTCTCGGATTAGGCGTCAGCCTGGTCACCGGGCAACTTTTCGGGTCCATCGTCTTGGAGGCGACGATGCCGGTGGCAACATCGGATCTTCACCTCGCCACCGTGGTGGGAGCACTCATCACCCTCGCCGGTTCGGCGATGGTGACCCTGTCGCGCAAGAGCTAGTTGGCCTCGGCGTCGAACTCTAAAGCCAGAGAGTTCATGCAGTAACGCTGGCCAGTGGGCGTGCCCGCGCCGTCGTTAAAAAGGTGACCTAAATGGCCGCCGCACGCGGCACACACCACTTCGGTGCGAACTGAACCCAGGCTTCTATCTTCATGCAGCTCTACAGATCCCGGTTCGATGGCGTCAAAGAACGAGGGCCAGCCCGAACCCGATTCAAACTTGGTGTCACTGGCGAACAGGTTCCCGCCACAGCCGGCGCAGGAGTACACCCCGTTGCGCTTTTCCGTCAGAAGCTCTCCGCTCCAAGGGGGCTCTGTTGCAGCCTCACGGAGAATCGCGTAGCGCTCGGGAGGGAGCTCTGCCTTCCAGAGGGAATTGTCCTTGTTGACCTTGTCCACCATGGTGAGTCCTTTGTTCAGGAAGCGTGCCGTACCTCCATTAAACTGCTCCTTATGGCTTTAGGCGAGACAATAGTCAAAACGTGGGGTGAATTCACACCTGACGAGGTTTTCGAGATGGCAGTTTTGCGCTCAGAAGTGTTTTTTTTGGAGCAACACATCACCGAAGAGGAATTCGACGCTCACGACCGCCACCCCGAGACACTGCACCTATGGCGAAGCGATGAGGCGGGGATGAAGGGCTACCTTCGGATTGTTCATGACGCTGGTGCCGGAGCTTCTCACGAAGGTATCGAGTGGAGCCTGGGTCGCATGGTGGTAAGGCAAGATTCCCGCGGTCAAGGTCTTGCCAAAGAGCTTCTTCTCGAAGCGCTGGAGCTCGTCGGTTCTCGACCGCTGTATCTTCACGCCCAGGAATACGTGATGCCTCTGTACGCATCGTGTGGGTTTGAAGCCTCCGGCGAAGCGTTTGTTGAAGCGGGCATTTCCCACCGCTTGATGATTCGGCGTGGGGTTGCTTAAGCTCTTCGCCCTGGGGCTGATTGCGGTGGGCACTCTCAGCCCGATCGCTCCCCTGCCCGAGGGTTCCTGTGCGGTGGAATCGGTGGAGATTACCTGGGGCTTTAAAGAATCTTTTCGCTCCTATATTTCTGGCTCTCTCGCGACAGGAGAATGGCTTGTCAGCGGCGATGTGGCGTATGCCACCCCCTCGTTCACGATCACCGGTGGTGAAGGCCATATCCTTGCGGACCGAAGCAGTGGCGACGTAGCGTTTGCAGGGCAGATGCGCTTTGTCGGACACGGCGGAATTCTCGATACCGCCGTTAGCAGTCCCCGCCTGGTCTTCGAGGGGCCACGCCAGGCCACGCTTTTTTTTGACGTGGTGGGAGACACGATGGAGGAAGTGGCTGTGAGCGAGAGGGATGTTCCTTTCGTCACCGTGGAGTGGGAGGGCTCTGAAAGCGACCTCGATGCCGCTTCGGGCACCTGGAAAGTGGGTGCAGCGCGCACGACGTTGAGCGCTGAGGGTTCGGACGCTTTTGGCACCTATCCCGAGGGCGAGGAGATGGACCCTTTGAGTTTTGTCCTCACCGTGGCACCGGAGTGTTTAGATGCGGAGACTGCGGTCGGGCCGCTTCTTGTCGGAGCAGTCGGGGTCGCGGTAATCGGAGCGGGAACGGCCGTGGTTATTTCTCGGGTGCGTAGATCGCGCGGGCCAGGGCGTCAATAATCTCTGGCGTTCGTGGACCGAAGCTCAGCACTTGGGAATCAGCCATGTCGACAAACCGGGCGTTTTTTCCTGCCGGGGTGAGCCCGATCGCGGGCTTCACCTGCACCAGCTCTTCCACGCTTCCCACGCTGGCCAAGCCATCGGACATTACCAAGATGAGGTCGGGATTGGCAGAGATCAAGGCTTCGTCGGTCATCGGACGTAACCCTTCCCACCCAATCTCGGTCGCAATATCGATACCACCCAGAGCGGTAATCAAATCCCCTGAGCCTGACTCCTGGCCAAAGAGGTAATAAATGCCGTTGCCGCCTCTCAAGTAGAGAAACACCATGCGGAGTTTGTCCGCGGGGTCCTGGGGTGCCCTCGCGGCAATAACAGCGGACACGGCTGCAATGTCTTGTGTTAAGGCCAAGGCCAGTGCTTCACCCACCGCCGGAGCTCCAAACACTGCGGATACCGAGCGCGCCATGGCCGCGGGGGCTTCAAGTCCGGGGGCTTCTCGAACAAATACGACCTGCACTCCAGCGTCTCGCAGCTGCAGCACCACATCGAGCGGGCCGATGGAGCCATCGGTAATGATGACGTCCGGACGCAGAGCCAACACGCTTTCGGGTGACACGGCGTGACCGCTCCCTGTCACAATCGGCAACCCCTCGACGCCGGGGAACGTCGTGGAGATATCGCGCCCTATGAGGGTGCTCCCAAAACCTAAAGCCCACACCGTGGCAGCGAGTGAGCCAGACATGTCCAACGCCAACACACGGTCCGTCGACGTGATGGTCACCGAAATATTGTCCCCCAACTCCTGAGACACGACAGTCGTGGGAAGGCTCTGGCGGGGTGCAGGGTCGACGACATTAATCGTGGCGTCCGAGAGCAAGGCCGTGCTGGGCCCCACCCACTGCCGGGGGTTTTCTAAGAACTCTATGTCGGTAAGCGGTGGCCGGTCCCCGGCGACAGGGGGCGGTGCTCCCGTGGGAGAAAAAGAAGCAGGACCGCAGGCAGAGAGGCTTCCCACCAGAACACAGGCGAGCGCCAGAGAAAGGGCACGAGTCGAGACATCCACAGTGAGTTAAGCCTATGACGCAGGTCTTGAGGATGGCTGTGGCGCAATAGCATGGTCGCTGATGAGTGATGCAGAACCCCACGAAAGCGGACTCAGCGGCCTTGACCGTGAGATTTTAGAGTTTGAAAGGGCCCACTGGGGGGCAATACCAAATAAGGAATCTGCGGTGAGGGAGCGCTTTGGGCTCTCGTTAGCTCGTTACTATCAACGCGTGTATTCGATTTGTCGCTTGCCAGGAGCACGGGTCTACGACGCCGTGTTGGTGCGAAATACTGAAGAAGCAGCCGTGATGCGACAAGCGTCTCGGCGAAATAAGGGGGAGGGAACGCACTAATGGCCAAACGCAGCCCCTCCTTTCTTCCCGACCGTTTTGACGAGGTGGAGCGGGAGAAAAGTTATGTCGGAATTTACCGAAGTACCCGTTCCGTAGCCTCTCTGTTTGCCCCGGTGGGAATCGCATTGGGCATCATTGCTGTGCTCATCGTGGGCGGCCTCTGGTTTGTGCAAAGTAGCTCCACAAATCTCGCGATTGAGGACACTGCACCGCCGGTTATTGAAGGCGCCCTTGACCCCGTTGTCGAAGCCCCGCCGGTTATCGAGAAGGAACCCATGGTGGAAGAGGTCCTCCCGGTCACTGATCCCACCCAGATTGATACCGAAGGCCTCACTCTCACTGTTCTTAACGGCACGGCAGCCCAAGGAATGGCAGCTCGCGCCGGGACCAGGCTGTCCGATATTGGCTGGCCTGAAGCGACCGCGACGAACGCTGATTCCACTGACGTCGCGCAAAGTGTTGTGGCGTATAGTGAAGATTCGGATAAAGCCAGTGCTTTGGGAATAGCCCAGGTGTTGGGGATTGGCGAGAATGCCGTCGTTCAAACTTCTGCATATCCCGGAGCACGCATCACAATTGTTCTGGGAGCCGACTACGTTGACACCGAGTCGACGTAACTTCCGACATCACTCACCTGAGGAAAGGCGTCACTGCCATGGCACTTCGTATTAATTCTCTTTTTGCGGTTGCGGCGATCAGTGCTCTCGCGCTTGCCGGCTGTAGTGGCGATCCCGCAGCCACCACCGACGAGGTTCTCGTGGATGAGACCTCTGAGGAGTCCGCTGCTGTCGTAGACATGTCCACGGTGGCCGCCCTCACCGGCGAAGCCATTGAAGCGGGCAGTCTTGCTCGCCCGTCTTTGTCCGCCAAAATCGATAACCATCCTTCGGCCCGACCTCAGGTCGGTCTCGATGAAGCCGACATTGTGTTTGAAGAACTCGTCGAGGGGGGCATCACCCGCTACGTCGCCGTGTGGCACTCCGTGTTGCCGGCAGAAATTGGCCCCATACGTTCTGTGCGGCCCATGGATCCTGAGATTGTGAGCCCCTTCGGTGGCATTTTTGCCTATTCCGGTGGCCAGGTTCGCTTTATCCAGGCCATGCAGGACGCCCCGGTTTACAACGCTATTCACGGGCAACCCGACACAGAAGAGACTTTCTACCGGACCAGCGCCAAGGTCGCGCCTCACAACGTGTTAGTTAAAGCTCCTGAACTGGTCGCTGATCACCTGGACCTTCCTGCGCCTCCGCAAATGTTTGACTACGCGGCTTCCGTGGAGATGTCGACCGCCGTGGTCTCTGGGGCTGCGGTGATATCGGTGAACCCACGTTTTAGTGGTTTCTCTAGCCCCACCTGGGAGTGGGATGTGACCCAGTCTGCGTTCCTCCGGTTCCAGACCAATGGTGCCGCGGACTCCGCATCGAGCGGTAACCAGCTTTCCGCCATCAACGTCGTGGTGCTGAGTGTGGCCATTGATGTTGTGGAAGATATTCCCACCACAGGTTTGGTGAACCAAGGTTCCGGTTGGGTTTTCACCGGTGGTTCTTACCTGGAAGTGAACTGGGTCAAAGCTACGGCCGAGTCACCCATTGCTTTGAGTACGAAGTCAGGTGAGCCTGTGCTTCTGGCTCAGGGCAACACCTGGGTCGAACTGGTCCCCAACGACAGCTCCGATGTTGATGCTGCTGTCGTGACGGTCAAGGAGTAGCCGAAACTTTC
>CAYUJX010000087.1:0-6168 GCA_964445125.1 uncultured Microbacteriaceae bacterium | reverse complement strand
GCGCCGATGGTACTGCGAGGGGGACCTCGTGGGAGAGTAGGACACCGCCGGACTTATTTGTGAAAGGGCCACCCTCAGGGGTGGCCCTTTTGCGTTAATGACAGAATCGAGAATCATGACATCGGATCAACCTCAGCGCCCGCGTGGTGGGAACCCGGCCACTAACCGACGTTCCGGCGGACCTTCGCGCGGCCAGCGGCCCGGTGGCGGGCCCGGCGGGGATCGCGCGGGCGACCGCAATGGGCGTGGTGGGGTCGATCGAGACAGGCCCCAGCGCCCCGATGTTGCCCGTGACGATGCTCCGCGACACGACGATCCACTGGTCGACGATGATGTAACGACCTCAGAATTGGAGCGTGGAGCCTGGCGAGAGCTCAAAGCATTGACGAAGGAAAACGCTGAGTGGGTTGCCGGGCATTTGGTGATGGCGTCGCGCGTGATTGATGATGACCCTGAGCGCGCCCACAAACACGCTCTCGCTGCAGCGCGAAGGGCAGGCAGGGTTCCGGTCGTGCGCGAAACTGTCGGAATTACGGCCTATCTGCTGGGTGACTTTGCTTTGGCTCTTCGTGAGCTGCGCACATATCGCCGATTATCGGGTGTCGATGATCAGCTTCCCCTCATGGTGGATTGTGAACGAGGTTTAGGGCGCCCCGATAAAGCATTGGAGCTAGCCGGGGAAGTTTCCCGGGCGTCGCTGTCCACCGCTGTCCAGGTCGAGCTGGCAATCGCCCGCTCGGGAGCCCGGCTGGATATGGGAAAACCAGAGCTCGCGCTGGGTGAGCTTGAAATTCCTCAACTTGATCCAGATGTGGCCTATCAGTATTCCCCTGCACTCTTCGATTCTTACGCCGTTGTGCTTCAGGAATTGGGCCGCGAGGAAGAAGCAGCGGTGTGGGGTAGGCGGGCAAACATCGCCGCCACCGCGCTTCGCGAAGCCTCTGGTGGCGACCTGGACGAAATGGTGGTGGTAGAAATGCCCGAAACGGAGGACCAGTGACGCAAACCACACCCCTCGAAGGTGTCGACGTTGTCCTCGCCGACTTGGACGGGGTGCTGTACCGGGGCGCACTACCGATCACCCACGCTGTGGAGTCGTTGCGAAAAGCAGCCAAGACCACGCGCGTTGGCTATGTCACCAATAATGCAGCGAGAACTCCGGGTGAAGTAGCGCAGCAGATTGCAAGTTACGGGCTGAGCGTCAAGCCCGAGGATGTCGTTACTTCTCCACAGGCCGCTATCCGAGTTCTGGCGCGCGCTGTCCCGGCGGGTTCGACCATTCTTGTTGTGGGGGGACGGGGGCTCATCGAAGAGGTACGAAATGCGGGATTTGTCGTCACGACTCAAGCAGATGACAAACCTGCCGCGGTAGTCCAAGGCTTTGCCCCCAGCGTTGGGTGGGAACAGCTCGCACAAGCGTCGTTTGCCCTACAGCGGGTGGAAACATTGCCCTGGATTGCGACCAACACAGACTGGACAATCCCGGTCGGTGGAGGTGTAGCGCCAGGTAATGGTGCATTGGTATCCGCTGTGCATCTTGCGGTGGGACGGCTAGCGACCTTTGCAGGAAAACCCGAGAAAGAAATCTTTGATGTCGCCCTCGAGCGCTTTAAGCCCCTGCGAGGAGCGCTCATGATTGGAGACCGCCTCGACACCGACATTCTGGGAGCCATACGAGCGGGAATGTCCTCAGCTCTGGTCCTGACAGGAATCGATTCGGCAAAAACGCTGCTGGCAAGTGATGCGAGTATGCGACCCGACTTTATCTTTGAAGATTTGAGGCAACTGCACAAGCCCTACCCTGAAACGGTGCGGAGTGTCGACGCCGATGGCGTCCACACGGTTGCTGTGGGGCGCGCGGTGGTGCGACGGAAAGAAAATGTGATTCGCGTTGCCCGCGCCGGATCAATGATTGATTTGGTTCGAGCGGGAGCGGCTATTGTCCACGACTCTGGGTTGAAAATCTTTGGCCTTGATGTGGATCCCCAGATATATTCGTAGCTATGGACATCGACAGCCCTAACGAGGTGGCGCAGCAGCTCGAAGAGGTTGCAGCGTTGCCTCTCGAGCAACGTGTTGTCGCCCTCGGGGAGCTCTACGAGCAGATGCGGGCGGCACTGGATTCCTCCAACTCCGCGTGAGTGACGCGCAGAGACTCGACAGCGCTCTCGTTGCGCGAGGGCTCGTTCCCTCACGCACTAAAGCCCAACGCCGTATCGCCCAGGGTGATGTGGCCGTCAATGGTGCACCAGCCCACAAAGCTTCGCGACAAGTGACCCTTCTGGACGAGGTGACACTCTCCGGTGGCGAAGACTACGTGGGGCGCGGTGCGCATAAACTCCGAGCAGCATTGGATGAGTGGGCTATCAGTGCTGATGGCTTTGGGTGCGTGGACATTGGCGCCTCCACAGGGGGTTTTACCCAGGTTCTCCTCGAGGCGGGGGCCAAGCAGGTCTTTGCGGTCGATGTGGGTCACGACCAATTGGACCCTGGGCTTGGGCAAGACCCCAGGGTTGTCTCTTTGGAGGGAATCAATATTCGTGACGTGTCCCTCTCCTGGTGGGACACCCTCGGGGCACCGGTTATCGATCTGATTGTGGTCGATGTGAGTTTTATTTCGCTAACCCAGGTTCTCCCTCCTGCAGTGGGTGTGTGGGCGGGCGCATCCTGGGTGGTGTTGGTCAAACCCCAATTCGAAGTGGGGCGGACACACATCTCGGGAGGTCTTGCGCTTAATCCCCATGATCACGCCACAGCGTTGACAAAAATCCTGGAGTGCGCCAAGGGCCTCGGGCTGGGGTGTGAGGCAATGATGGCGTCACCGATTACCGGTGAATTCGGCAATCGGGAATACCTGTGTTTGTTAACACCCACGGCTTCGAAGAATCCGCCAGAATGGGGAGGGCGCATTCATCACCTCACCGACCCTGAGCTTGGAGGTTTCTGACATGAATGTCAGACACATGCTCGTCCTTGCCCATGCAGGCAGAGGCGACGCGCTTCTTGCGGCTGCTGAGGTGTGTGAACAGTTGCGTTCGGCAGGACTGGTTCCCATTATCGCGCCCAAGGGTCATACCCTTCGGGCGGACGTGCCCGGAGCTACTGCCACTCTTGGTAAGGGTGTTTCTCTGGAAGATATTGAGCTGACCATCGTTCTGGGAGGCGATGGAACAATTTTGGGAGCTGCCGAGTTGACCCGGGGCTCCACCGCACCGCTGTTGGGAATTAACCACGGTCATGTCGGCTTTTTGGCGGAGAGTGAACGTGACGACCTGGCGTGGACCGTCTCCCGAGCGCTCGCGGGCGAATATGACGTCGATGAACGACTTGTGTTGGATGTTGTTGTCCTTCACGGAGAAGAAGAAGTTTTCCATACGTTTGCTATCAACGAGGCCACCATCGAGAAGGCGTCGCGCGCTCGCATGATCGAAGTGGCACTCGAAATCGATGGTCGGCCACTCTCGACTTTTGGAGCCGACGGTGTCGTGATGGCGACTCCTACAGGTTCGACAGCGTATTCGTTCTCTGCCGGTGGACCTGTCGTCTGGCCGGGGGTAGAAGCACTGCTGATGGTGCCTCTCTCCGCTCATGCGTTGTTCGCACGACCCCTGGTTGTCGGACCTGATTCGGTGCTGGCCGTGGAACTTTTAGAACGCTCGTCGTCCCCTGCCGTTCTGTGGTGCGACGGCAGGCGTGGCGTGGATATTGATCCTGGTTCACGGGTTGTCGCGACGAAGAGTGCTACACCCGTGCGCCTCGCGCGGCTTCATCCGGGTCCTTTTACGGACCGGCTGGTGCGAAAATTTTCGCTTCCCGTCACCGGCTGGCGCGGGCCGGCAGAGAAATAGGCCGCCGTGATTCACGAAATGACCATCAGTAATCTCGGTGTCATCCGGGAGGCTCGTTTACCTCTGGGCCCCGGGCTTACGGCGCTCACGGGAGAAACAGGTGCGGGGAAAACCATGGTGGTGACAGCCCTGGGTTTGCTGCTGGGTCGTCGCGCAGATACGACTCGGGTGCGCCAGGGCGCGGCTTCTACCTGGGTGGAGGGTCGGTTCGCTTTAGATCGCTCCGCGGAGGTTCTCGAACGGGCCGGAGAACTTGGTGCGGCACTCGACGACAACGAGCTTGTTCTCTCGAGGGAAGTCCAGGTGGAGGGTCGTTCTCGAGCTCTGGTCGGTGGCAGGACTGCCCCTGTGTCCGCACTCGCTGAGCTTGCTGAAAGTCTTGTCGTGGTGCACGGTCAAAGCGACCAGGTCCGACTGAAATCAGAAACCGCGCAGCGCGAAGCCCTCGATCGTTTTGCTGGTGAAATGCTCCAGACCGCTCTGGAGGATTATCGCCTCGCCTTTTCTCGATATAAAGAGCTTCGAGAGACCAGGGACACCCTGCGCACTCAAGCGGATTCGCGAGCTCAGGAAGCGATTGAACTGCGCGCGGCGGTGGAAGACATTGACGCAGTGTCTCCGGTACCCAACGAGGACACCGCACTGAGTGAAATGGTGAATCGGCTCACCAACACCGAAGAGTTACGCCAGGCCGCAGCGTCTGCGTCCCAAGCTCTGTCCACGGATGAACCCGCCTACGACACGAAGGACGCGTTGTCCCTGGTGGGCCAAGCTCTTAAATCGTGGGAGCGGGTGGTGGGGTTTGATTCCACCGCGGATGCTCTGCGCTCTCAACTTGCTGACGTCTCTTTTCAACTGTCTGAGGTGTCAGTGGGAATCTCGGGCTATCTCACCTCTCTTGAAAGCGGCGTGGGGGGCTCGCTCGAAAACACCCACGAGCGGTTGGCAGCCATCACGGCGCTGATGCGCCGCTACGGCCCCACCCTGGACGAGGTGCTCGAGCTTTTTGAAGGCTCCAGCAGCAGACTTGGGGAGTTAGAAAATGACACGGAACGTCTAGAAACTCTCGACGCCGAGGTGGAGCACGCGCTCACCTTCGCGTGGGATAAAGCGGACATCGTGACCGGCTTGCGTGAAGCTGCGGGCACAACCTTGGGGCAGTCCGTAACGATGGAACTCGCAGCTCTGGCGATGCCCAACGCGACCTTACACGCGAAGGTGACGCGCGAAGATGAGCTTTCAGCCCACGGGGCAAACCAGGTTTTCCTCCTTCTTGCCGCGCACCCCGGAGCGGATCCTTTACCACTGGGCAAGGGGGCTTCCGGCGGCGAGCTCTCCCGGGTCATGTTGGCGTTAGAAGTTGTTATCGCTGCCACCGACCCGGTCCCCACGTTTGTTTTTGACGAGGTCGATGCTGGTGTGGGGGGTGCGAGCGCCCTAGAAATTGGCCGACGGCTTGGTGTGTTGGCCCAAACCTCACAGGTGATTGTGGTGACGCACTTAGCGCAGGTGGCTGCTTTTGCGAACAACCACTTGCGTGTGGTGAAAGACACGGATGGTCAGGTTACGACCTCGAGTGTGTCACGACTCGAAGGCGAGGAACGGCTTCGCGAGCTGGCACGCATGCTTGGGGGAATGGAAGACTCCCAGAGCGCTTTGACGCATGCACGGGAGCTTTTGGACGAAGCTCACCCGGTGAGTCTTCACGAGAGACTCCCTTAACCAGTTATTGTTGAATTCCGTGAAGGCGTCTTCGAAAAACACCCCGTCCGATATCACCAAACACATCTTTGTGACCGGTGGGGTTGTGTCCTCACTGGGCAAAGGTCTTACCGCGGCGTCGCTGGGTAACCTGCTCTCAGGCCGGGGAATTCACGTGGTGATGCAAAAGCTTGATCCCTATCTCAACGTGGATCCCGGCACGATGAACCCTTTCCAACACGGTGAAGTTTTTGTGACCGATGATGGTGCTGAAACAGATTTAGATATCGGCCACTATGAACGCTTTTTGGATATTAACCTGTCCCAAGCAGCCAACGTGACGACCGGTCAGATCTACCAGGAAGTCATTGGGCGCGAGCGACGTGGGGAATACCTGGGTGACACTGTTCAGGTCATCCCTCACATCACGGACGAAATCAAGAGACGGATGCGGCTTCAGGCGCACCAAGAACCGCGCCCGGATGTCATCATCACCGAAATTGGCGGCACGGTGGGCGACATTGAAAGCCAACCGTTTATTGAGGCTGCGCGCCAAGTCCGACACGAACTGGGGCGCGATAACGTGTTTTTCGTTCACGTCTCTTTGGTCCCGTTCATG
>CAYUJX010000086.1:0-6189 GCA_964445125.1 uncultured Microbacteriaceae bacterium | reverse complement strand
GGATTTTCCTCTTCGCCGCGGGCCTGCTGATGATGGGCATAGCGAGCGGGCTCTACATTGGCGCGAGCTTTGGTCCGGGGCCACGAGACGGCCTCATGGTCGGACTTAACGCGCGCTTAGGTTGGCCTCTGTGGGTAGCGAGGACAATTGTGGAGGTCATCGTGCTGGCGATTGGCTGGTCTCTGGGAGGTGGCGTAGGTGTAGGCACAGTGGTATTTGCCATCATGATTGGCCCGCTCGCCCAACGAGCTATTAAGGTGTTTAGAGTCCGCCCCTACTTGCCAAAAGCGACAGGTATGTAGAGGTCCTGCACGCGGTCCTCGAGTGCGGTGTGGTCATTTCGCGTATAAAGTCCGCATCGAACTTCGGCGCAATCAACATTCTCATCTGATGCTGCGGGGACCTCTATATAGGCGCTGAAGGTTCCCTCGTTGGTATCGTCGAAGCTGCGGGCGCCGAAGAGACGCCACGCCCAGTCGTCATTAATCCAGTTCGACGCGCCGTATTCAATGACGCCGGCGATGGCCTCTCGGCCTTCCTCCATTTGCCCCACCCCGCCAAGGCAGGGGCCGGGTTTCTCTTCTGGCAAATCGGGAACTTTACACAGCGCCACATATATCCCCGATGCTGCGTCATATCCTTTCCCCGAAACGATGATGCGATCGCCCGTCTCCAGCTCATCAAAGCTCCGGAGCTCATCATCCAGGTTCGCACTCAAAAAGCGCTCGCGCCCATCATCCCCAAGAGCGCTTACGGCGTTCGGGTAGCCCTCAACGTCTAACACCTGACCGGATTTCCCCTGGGGGGACCCCACCACGATTGGAACGACGAGCCAGGCAGCGAAGGCTGCAAGAACAAGCACCGTGACGCTCAGACTCCATGCCACCACGCGCCAAACCCATCTCGTCGAAGAAGCCATTACTCCAGCTTAGGAGCCAGACGGGTAGCCTCACAGGTGTGAAAATTCGAGAACTCCTGGCGGTCGCGCTCGGCGGAGCATTGGGGACTCTCGGACGGGTGGGCATCGACATCGGGTTCCAGAATTTCCTCCACGGTTCGGCTTTGGCCACCCTCATGGTCAATGTGCTCGGAGCTTTCGCTTTGGGTTGGGCGCTGAGCCATGGGCTCGCTCAGCTCGCGTCCTGGCTTCGTCAAGGAATCACGGTGGGCTTCTTGGGCTCGTTCACCACCTTCTCAGCGCTCGCCTTGCTCAGTGTTACCGAGCCTCTTGCTATCGCGGTGGGTGCCCTCCTGGTGAATTTCAGCCTGGGCATCTTTGCCGCGTGGGCGGGGATTCACTTGGGTCAAGTGCCCGTCGCCTCGAAAGGCGACGCGCCATGAGCGCCACAATCCTGATCGCCAGCGTTGCGTTGGGAGCACTCGGAGCTGTGCTGCGATGGCTCATGAGCCAAGCACTGGGTGCAGGACGCTCGTGGCAGGCCATTCTTTTTGTCAACATCGTGGGTTCCGCTATCGCCGGTGGGGTAAGTGCGTTTCCCGCCGCCGAGGGGGCTTTGCCCCTGGTGGCAGGGTTGTGCGGGGGGCTCACCACCTTTTCCACCCTTGCTGTGCAGTTACTTCCCGGTGATCACACCCGAAGGATCTTTCGGCTGATCGCGTTGGGCCTCGCCCATGCACTGGGTGGAGTCGGAACGTGCCTCGGGGCTTTCGCCCTTGTTTCCACACTTCTTGTGTGACCAGTTCTTTGCCAAGCCTGCGTGATAAAGTGTCGTTTATTCTGTAACGGGCTCGACCCGGAGACAGGCGCACTCGCAGTGGTCAATGTGAACGAAGGAGTGACCCATGGGTCGTGGCCGGCAAAAAGCTAAAAACACCAAAGTGGCACGCGAGCTGAAGTACTACAGTCCCAACACGGACCTCAGCCAACTTCAGCGGGAGCTTTCGAGTTCTGACAATTCGACCGATGTCGACTCAGGGCAAGACTCTGAAGAGGACACCTCAAGGGACTAGTCCCGGTAGTTTCCCACCAGGGCAACCGCTCCACCGCGTACGCCTTTAGCGCTCGTCGTGGGAGCATGCTGTGCCACATCCGCGGGGTTTTCAATCACCCCCACCGGCCAAACTGTGTGGCCGTGGAGCCTCAACTTAGACGCAACCGCATCAGCATGAGTCGCATCCACAACGGCGAGCATGCCGATGCCCATGTTCCACGTTTCTTCGACAGCTGTGAGCTCATACCCTCCTGCAGCAGCGAGCACACGCATCACGGCAGGAGGTGACCAGCTTGGGCGTTCAAGAGTGACACCTGCGGTGGTGGGCAAGACTCGCGAAAGATTTTGCGCAATTCCTCCTCCCGTCACATGACTGAGAGTGTGAATCGCGCCGGGAAAAGCAGCAAGAGTGTCGACCAAAGCCGAGGTGTAGAGCCGGGTGGGCTCAAGGAGCTCTACCCCCAATTCTCGAGAAAATTCCGGGCGCAACTCGCGATACGACCAGGCGTTATCCGCCACAATCTTGCGGACCAAAGAGTATCCATTGCTATGCAGCCCGCTCGAACCCAGAGCGAGAACGATGTCGCCGTGCATCACTCCTTCAGCGCTGAGCATGGCGCCCGCCTCCACAACACCGGTAGCCGCACCCGCAAGGTCGTACTCGTTTTCGCCAAGCAACCCTGGGTGCTCGGCCGTTTCGCCACCGACTAAGGAGACCCCACACTCGATGCATGCTCGAGCAATACCTTCAACAATGGCCGCAATTTTCTCGGGAACTACCCGACCGCAGGCGATGTAATCGGTCATAAAAAGTGGTGTGGCGCCCACCACGACAATATCATCAACCACCATTCCCACCAGGTCGAATCCGATTGTGTCGTGCTTATCAATGGCCGTGGCAATCGCCACTTTCGTCCCTACGCCATCGGTGGAGGTGGCCAAAACGGGGTGTCGGTAGGAGAGTAAAAAAGACGCGTCATACAGCCCGGCGAAGCCCCCAATGCCGCCGACAACCCGGGAAGAATGACTTGCTGTGACCGCTTCTTTCATCAAGTCAACGGCTCGATCACCGGCATTAGTGTCCACGCCACTGTCTGCGTAAGGCGAGGTGGAGGTCACGACCCCAGTGTAGATGGAGGGTGTGAATAACTTTGGCGTGGACCTTTGCGGGCTCCTTAGCCTTCGTGAATGAAGTCGTCTCCGTCCTCCCCCTACGTGTTCTCCTGCTGGGTGTCATGGTTGGGCATCATCATTCTCGGTGCCGGTGTCTCCAGTGCCTCGCTAGCGGGGGCTCACGCATCCGCGCCGGCAATCCAGAGCGCTTCGGTGAGATGGTCGGGAATCGATATCGCAGGGGGTGTTCTTCAGGGTGGCACCCCGGTTACCTTCACCAGTGGAATTCACGGTTGGACAGGCAGCGCATTCAGCTCTGCCGGGACTTTCGGCTTGGAGTGGGCATACGGTGGCGACCCCGCCCGGCGCATGGAGTACCAGGGAAACACCGAAAACTCCTCGCTCACTGCAGGAGGAACCTCCGAATGGACGACCGCAGGAAATGTCTCCTCCGACCCGCGCAACGCCATTTTCGTCCGTGAGACCGTGAGCGTTGCCGGCAACGCTGCGTCGTTCCTCATCCAACTTGAACCCATCGACGGCGACGTTATGGCCGGCAAGCGCATCTATTGGGCCGCCACTCTTCCCCCGGGTTTTGACAGTGAGTTCTCCGTGGCCGGAGAGTCAACGCTCGTCGCCACCGACGCTTCGCACACCTACCCCACCCTGGTGATTCACGCCACCAGCGGTGCCGGGAGCGTGACCTGGGGTGGCCCTGATATTTATACTGACCCTCTGTCCAATGGAGATCTCACTCCCACGGCATACGTTCATTCGACCAGCGAAGAAAACTATGCGATCACCATCACCATCGGCGTGGTGGATCGCGACCCGTGTTCGGCAGGTGCCGCAAGCGCCTTCGCCTCCTCTAAAGCGGGCGTCTGGGGTGAAACATGGAGCGCCCTTACCTCCTGCCTGCAAGCTCCCACGTGGACAGTGCTCGCCGATGGGACATCCACCAATGTTGTCCTGGAGACCGGTGTTCCCACGGAGAACCTGCCCGCAGGCGAGATGACCACCGTCAGCATTTCTGGCCTTCCCTCTGGTGCCAGCTTTAGCGTCGGCGGCAACGCCGGAACGACAACGACAGTGTCGATGACCGCAGGCCGTGCGGTGGCGCCGGGGACCTATTTCCCCTCCATCACTCGGACGACCGAAACCACGACAGGAGGCGTCGTGGTCGTCTCGCGCAGCGATACCGTCGTCGGAACTCTGGTTGTGGGGGAAGGAGAGGCACTTGCCGCACCCACCCAACCCAGCTCTCCTTCTCGAGCAGCAACCCCGACCCCTGAAGTGGTTGCCCCACAGCCCCCTGTCGCCGCCGACCCCCCACCCGCGGCTGCGCCCACAGTGATCACTCCAGAAGTGATCGAAGAGGTCGCCCCGACTATTGACGTTTCTCCCGAGCCCTCCACGCCCCTGGAGGAGCGGGAGCCTGCTTTCTTGACGCCACGTGAGTCCTATGTTCCTGAAACCAGCGCTGCCTCTGCATGGTTGGGCTTGGGTGTACTCGGCGTCATGCTCGCTGGCGGCTTTATCGCATACCTGCGGAGGCGCCTAGCGTCCTCGGGGGTAACGGACAACTCTCGGGGATAGAAAAAGGGTCTTGTCCTGGACGCTAAGCTTGAGTTAGACGCCATCCAACGCGAGGAGAAAAGCCCCAGAAATGTGTGGCATTGTCGGCATCGTCTCATCGTCTCCGGTCAACCAACAGGTGTATGACGCGTTGGCGTTACTCCAGCACCGTGGGCAGGATTCCACAGGAATCGCCACCTCGGATGACCAGACTCTCCACATCCATAAAACCAAGGGTCAAGTCCGCGAGGGTTATCGCACCAGAGACATGCGGGCGTTGCCCGGAACGGTAGGCCTGGGTCATGTTCGCTATGCCACGAGGGGTAACGCCAAGAAGGAGCAGGAAGCTCAGCCGTTTTATGTGAACTCTCCTTGGGGCATCGTCTTGGTCCATAACGGGAACCTCACCAACACCAGGGAGCTCACCGCGGAGCTTCACCACTCGGATCGCCGACACCTCAACACCACCTCGGATACCGAGCTGCTCGTCAATGTGTTGGCCAGCGAATTGCAGAGATCAGGCGCCACCGACTCGTTCAGCCCCGAGGTTGTTTTTACAGCAGTGTCGCGCCTCCACGAGCGTGTCGAAGGTTCCTATGCTGCCCTTGCGGTGATTGCGGGTCAGGGTCTCTTGGCTTTTAGGGATCCTTTTGGCATCCGGCCCCTGATTCTTGGCAAGCGCAAGACGGGCTTAGTTGGGGATGAATGGATTGTTGCGAGTGAATCATTGGTCCTGGAGGCCAGTGGATATGAAACTGTCCGAGATGTGGAACCGGGCGAGGCAATTTTTATTGCCCGCGATGGGACGATGACAGCCAGACAGTGTGCGAAGAACCCTCGCCTCGCCCCGTGTTCCTTCGAATATGTCTACCTAGCGAGACCAGACTCCATCATGAATGGCATCTCGGTCTATGAGGCACGGCTTCGCCTGGGAGAGAAACTTGCGAACACTATTGCTCGATATGCCCCGACCGACAAAATTGACGTCGTTATGCCAATACCTGATTCTGCCCGGCCAGCTGCAATGCAGGTGGCTCGGAAACTGGGGATTGAATATCGAGAAGGTTTCTACAAAAACAAATATGTGGGACGAACCTTCATCATGCCGGGCCAAGCCCACCGGACGAAGAGCGTGCGGCAAAAACTGAACGCCATGTCCAGTGAGTTTGCGGGCAAGAACGTCTTGATTGTGGATGACTCCATCGTTCGCGGAACGACCTCGAGAGAAATCGTCGACATGGCTAGGGAAGCAGGTGCCCTCTCTGTGACGTTCACGTCAGCGGCCCCGCCCGTGCGCTTCCCCCACGTCTATGGGATTAACATGCCCAGCAAAAAAGAACTGGTGGCTGCGGGGCGCACAATTCCCGAGATTGCGCGAGAAATTGGCGCTGACCACCTGATTTATCAGGAAATCGAGGACATGCGCGACGCAATCATTGAAGGTTCCAACGTCACCGAACTAGACATGTCCTGCTTCACAGGCGAGTACGTAACCGGCACGGTGAGTGCGGAATATCTCGAGTGGGTCGAAAACAATCAGACTAGTTAG
>CAYUJX010000085.1:0-6196 GCA_964445125.1 uncultured Microbacteriaceae bacterium | reverse complement strand
CTCCACGATGCGCACCCCCGTGCTGTCCTGATGTTTTCTGCGCTTCCCGCATTCGCGCAGTTTCCAACCCTGCCTCAACCTCTCAAGTGGGTGCTCTCCGCACATTCTCAGGCCATTGAGCGCTCTGTTAGACCCCTCATTGAAGCGAAATCTTTTGCCATGATGTCACCGCCACCATCGCAATACACCGACGGGTTTTTTGCCCCCGATGGTTTCCACCCCAGCGTCAGCGGCTATAGGGACTGGGCCAGATTTGCTTTGGAGGATGCCGTCGAGCGCGGCGCGCTCGAGCATCTTGACCGGCGATAGACTGGAATTTCCCTACAGCAAATACCCCTGGTTGGAGTGTGAACCATGGCCACCGTCGTGATCGAGGTGATGCCCAAGAAGGAACTGTTGGACCCCGCGGGCAAAGCTGTTTTGGGCGCGTTTCGTCGCCAAGGCGTGATCGGGTTCAATGAAGTCCGTATTGGCAAGCGCTTTGAACTCCACGTTGAGGGAGAGGTCACGAAGGATCACCTTGACCAGGCGCAGGCGTTGGCTCAAGACCTTCTCTCCAATGGGGTTATCGAGGATGTGCTCGACATTCGGGTGGAGGACTCCCCGGCATGAAAGTTGGGGTCGTCACTTTTCCTGGATCACTCGATGACCGCGATGCCCTCCGCGCAATCCGCCTTGCTGGTGCCGAGCCGGTAGCGCTCTGGCACGGAGAACACGATCTGCAGGGCGTTGATGCCCTAGTTCTGCCGGGTGGCTTTAGCTATGGCGATTACCTGCGTTGCGGCGCCATTGCAGCTCACTCCCCGATCATGGTGGAGGTTATTGACGCAGCCCATAAGGGAATGCCAGTGCTGGGCATTTGCAACGGTTTCCAAATGTTGGTCGAAACAGGCCTGTTGCCCGGTGGGCTCATCCGCAACGACCACGGAGCCTTTATCTGCCGCGACCAAAAGCTCCGCGTAGAAAACGTGGATACCCCCTGGACGCGTGGCTATTCCGAAGGGCAAGAGATCACCATGCCTCTCAAAAATGGAGAGGGTGGTTTTATTGCGGATGATGAAACCCTGAAGCGTATTGAAGGGGAGAATCTTGTCACCTTCCGGTACTTGGAGGTAAATCCCAATGGGTCCCTGAACGATATTGCCGGGCTTCGCAATGACACGGGACGTGTGGTCGGTCTCATGCCCCATCCTGAACACGCTATCGAGGCAGGGTTCGGACCTGACACCGCGGTGGCCATGAAATCCGGTACCGACGGTCTCCCGATGTTTGCGTCGCTCCTCACTCAGGTGGTGTCGGCATGACGAAGACGCCTGCTGCTCTTTATAAACTCGTCGCGGCCGCGGAAATGGTGACCTGGGGTGGGCTGATTCTGGCCATGATTGCGCGCTATGGCTTCGGGTATGACGGGGGTTTGTTCTTTGTCGCGGGGTTGTCGCACGGGATTGTGTTCCTGGCCTATGGGATTACGGCCATCGTCATCGGCATCAACTTGCGGTGGGGTTTTGGCTCCACCACGATGGCCGTCAGCATGGCAATTGTTCCTTTTGCCACGCTGCCCTTTGACCGTTGGCTCCTCAGGCACCACAAACTAGAAGGTGCTTGGCGCACCACCGCCACAATTGATCCTGCCCCCCAGGGCTTTCTGGATCGCCTGTTGCGATTTTGGGTGGGACACCCCGTGTTGTTTTTTGCGCTCATTGTGGTGGGTATCGGAGCCATGATTATTCTGTTGCTGAGCGTGGGGCCACCCACCGAGTGGGGAGATTCTGCATGAACGTCGACAGCGTCTCTCATGCGGAAAGTTCCCCCGAAAAGATACAGCCCTACGCTGCACTGGGACTTAAGGACAACGAGTACGCCCTCATCCGGGACCTTCTAGGACGGCGCCCCACCTCGGGTGAACTCGCGATGTATTCGGTGATGTGGAGTGAACACTGCTCCTACAAATCCTCGAAAGTCCACCTTCGTCAGTTCGGCCAAAAAGTCACCCCCGAGATGACCAAAAACCTCCTCGTCGGCATGGGCGAAAACGCTGGGGTGGTCGATATCGGTGAGGGGTGGGCCGTCACTTTCAAGATTGAAAGCCATAATCACCCCAGCTTCATCGAACCTTTCCAGGGAGCTGCCACTGGTGTTGGTGGCATTGTGCGGGACATTATTTCTATGGGGGCTCGACCGGTCGCCGTGATGGATGCACTGCGTTTTGGTGACCTTAACCACCCCGACACATTGCGCGTTGCCCCCGGCGTGGTGAGCGGCATTAGCTTTTACGCGAATTGCCTCGGTTTGCCCAATATCGGCGGGGAAACCTGGTTCGACCCGATTTATCAACAGAATCCGCTGGTCAACGCTCTGGCGGTTGGCGTTCTGCGCCACGAGGACCTCCACCTTGCCAGCGCAAAAGGAAAGGGCAACAAGGTCGTCCTTTTTGGAGCCAGGACTGGTGGTGATGGTATTGGCGGGGCCTCCATTCTGGCCAGTGAAGCATTTGACGAGGGCGGACCGACCAAGCGCCCCGCGGTTCAAGTGGGGGACCCTTTCGCCGAAAAGGTGCTTATCGAATGTTGTTTAGAGCTTTTCGTAAGCAACGTGGTCGAAGGCATCCAAGACCTGGGCGCTGCGGGAATCAGCTGTGCGACTTCTGAGCTGGCCGCCAACGGTGGTTCTGGCATGGAGATTTCTCTCGACGAGGTGTTGTTGCGCGATGACACACTGACCGCTGAAGAAATCTTGATGTCCGAGAGTCAAGAGCGCATGATGGCCATTGTGGCGCCGGAGAAACTGGAGCGCTTCCTCCAAATTACGGGAAAGTGGGAAGTAGAGGCCAGCGTCCTGGGAAATGTGACTGACACCGGCCGACTGATCATTCATTGGCAGGGCGCAACCATCGTGGATGTCGACCCCGCCACGGTGGCGATTGATTCACCCATGTATGAGCGCCCCTACCATCGGCCCGAGTGGCTTGATGCTCTTCAAGCCCACAACACCGAAAAGCTCTCTCGGTCCGCAGCGGCAGAGGATGTCCGAGCGGACATCCTCCGGGTCTTGGGTTCTGCGACAGTCGCGAATCCCGAGTGGATTACGAACCAATACGACCGATATGTGCTCGGAAACACCGCACTATCTTTCCCCGATGATGGCGGCATGATTCGCGTCGATGAAACCACAGGGCTCGGTATTGCTCTCGCCACCGACGCGAACGCGCGCTTTAGCTATCTTGATCCGTATCGCGGTGCCCAGCTAGCTCTCTCTGAGGCCTATCGGAACGTGGCGGCAACCGGTGCGCAACCCATCGCTGTGAGTGATTGCCTCAACTTTGGTAGCCCCGAAGACCCCGAAGTGATGTGGCAATTCGTAGAATCGGTCAGCGGCCTCGCGGATGGGTGCCTCGCGCTCGAAATTCCTGTCACGGGCGGAAATGTCAGCCTCTACAACCAAACCGGTTCTACGCCCATTTATCCCACCCCTGTGGTGGCAGTGCTGGGGGTCATCGACACCGTCGATCGTCGTCTGCCCAGTGGCTGGCAAGACGATGGTGAAAACCTTTATCTTCTTGGCTCCACCCACGCGGAGCTCGACGGCTCACTGTGGGCCCAAAGGATCCATAGCCACTTGGGGGGGCTGCCACCCCAGCCTGACCTTGCTGCCGAGAAAGCTTTGGCCGGAGTGATGGTGGCGGCCGCTCACGATGGTTTGGTCACCAGTGCCCACGATGTCTCCACCGGAGGGTTGGCAGTAACCCTGGTTGAAGGCGTGCTGCGCCGAGGTGTGGGCGCCCGGGTGTGGCTGGGCGATGTGATGGACCAGAGCGGTTTGGACATCACACAGGTGTTGTTCTCCGAGAGTGTCGCCCGCATGGTGGTCTCTGTTGCGCGCGAAGACGACGTGAAATTCCAAGGGCTGTGTCGTGGCCGCGGAGTTCCCGTGGCGAGGATAGGCGTCACCGACCTTCCCTCGCTTTCCCTTGACATCGCCGATGTCGCCGCGCTGAGTATTGACGAGCTGTCGGAGATTACGCGTAAGACCCTGCCCGATGTCTTCGGTCCCGTCGTCGGGTATCTGCCGTCCTAGCTCGCGTCGCGGTGCCGAGTCACCCGCACCGACTACGGTGGGTATGCCTATGATCGATCCCTCGCGCTTCCTCGTCCCCTCTTCTGACTACGACACCTGGCTCGCCGTTCGCGCTAAGGGGGTCACTGCAACCGCGGTGTCCAAAGCAGTCACTCCGGCGGGTTTTCGCGAGGTCGCCAACCAGATGAAACGCCCGCGCAGCATCCCCGACAACGACTACATGAGGTTTGGGCGGGAACAAGAAGGATCCCTCATAGAAAAACTGGGAACTCAGTTTGACCTTCAAGGAAACGATTGGCTGATTGCCAAGGATGACGCCGAGTGCCGATGGCAGATGGCCACCCCTGACGGGCTTTCCAGCACGCACGATCTCATCGCAGAGGTCAAGACCACCGGAAAAGACTGGGGTGAGTGGCGCTTCGTCCCGGGCCACTACCAGCGCCAAGTCCAGTGGCAGCTCTATGTGACTGGTGCCGCCTCGTGCGTATTTGGGTGGATGCTCCGGGAGAGCAAAGACGGCCAGATGATTCCCGCCTGGCCCGGACCTAAGTTTGTCATTGTCGAACGCGATGAAGCTCTCATCCTGCGTTTGATTGAGGTCGCTCACGACCTCTACCTGGAACTACCCCTCGCCAGCGGCTAGTTCCTCGTGGTGTTGAATAACTTCAGCAAGAATGAAGCTCAAAAACTTCTCCGCGAAAGCAGGATCCAAATCTGCTTCCTGAGCAAGCGTTTGTAGGCGCCTCAGCTGCGCGGCTTCACGGGAGGGGTCTGAGGGTGGCATCGACAGTTTTGCTTTCAAACGACCCACTTCCTGGGTCGTTTTAAAACGTTCTGCGAGGAGGTGAACCAGAGCAGCATCTATATTGTCAATGCTTTTGCGCAGGTGGACCAGCTCTGGGGGAGTCGAAGACGTCATAGTTCGACCCTATCGAGCAGAAGTGGCCATTGACTAGTCCAGCAGTGCGTGACGGGTCACGATCGCATCGCGCTCCGGTCCCACTCCGATAGCCGAAATACGAGATCCGCTAATGGCTTCAAGAGCCAGAACATAATCTTGGGCGTTCTGGGGCAAGTCTTCAAATTTCCGGACACCGGTTATGTCCTCGCTCCAGCCGGGAAAATATTCATATAGCGGGACGGCGTGGTGAAAATCTGACTGGGACCACGGAATCTCTTCCACCCTTGTCCCCTCCACGTCATAGGCGACGCAGACGGGGATTCTTTTCAAGCCGGTCAGAACATCGAGCTTCGTGAGCACGAAGTCCGTCACGCCATTAATCCGCGCGGAATACCGGGCGATGGGGGCGTCGTACCACCCCGTACGTCGAGGGCGACCCGTGGTGGTCCCGAACTCGTTTCCCTTGGTGCGCAAAAACTCACCGAACTCGTCATCAAGTTCGGTGGGGAAAGGGCCTGACCCCACGCGCGTGGTGTAAGCCTTGACGATGCCAATCACCTTACTCAGACGCCACGGCGCAATACCTGTGCCCGTACTGGCTCCGCCCGATGTGGCGCTAGATGACGTGACAAACGGGTAGGTCCCGTGGTCGACGTCGAGCATGGTCGCTTGTCCCCCCTCACAGAGCACGTTTTTTCCCTCTTCCAAAGCGCGATGAAGCAGGAGCGCAGTGTCTTGCACCATGGGCCGAAGCCGATCCGCATAGGAGAGAAGTTCTTCCACTACGTCATCGACAGCGATGGCGCGGCGATTGTAAATCTTGACCAGCAAGTGATTCTTGAGGTCAAGAGCACCCTCGACTTTTTGACGAAGGATGCCTTCGTCAAAAAGATCTTGCACGCGAATGCCAACTCGGTTGATTTTGTCAGCATAGGCGGGACCAATTCCTCGACCTGTGGTGCCAATTTTGCTTTTCCCCAGGAATCGTTCTGTCACTCGGTCAATCGTGCGGTGGTAGGCGGTGATGATGTGGGCGTGTGAGCTAACGACCAGGCGGGACACGTCGATGCCGCGGGCAGAAAGCCCATCCAGTTCCTCCATCAAGACTTCGGGGTCAATCACCACGCCGTTTGAAATGACCGGCGTCACTCCCGCGGTCAGAATCCCCGACGGGAGGAGGTGAAGAGCATATTTCTCTTCGCCAATCACCACGGTGTGCCC
>CAYUJX010000084.1:0-6314 GCA_964445125.1 uncultured Microbacteriaceae bacterium | reverse complement strand
TTGTTGTCGCGGAAGGTTTCGCCCTTGACACCATGGACGACCCGTACTCTGAGCGCGGGCTGGACGCGTTTGGTCGACCGCGGCTTGGAGGCATCGGTGAGATCATCGCCCCCATGATTGAAGAAGCGACGGGAATCGAAACCCGCGCCACCACGCTGGGTCACATCCAAAGAGGTGGAACGCCGAGTGCGTTTGATCGTGTGTTGGCCACCCGTTTTGGCATGAGTGTGGTCAACCTGGTGAACGATCGTCAGTGGGGCCACATGGTGGCGCTTCGGGGAACAGAAATTATCCGAGTGGACTTTGCCGAAGCTCTCGGTGATCTGAAAACTGTTCCCGCAGACCGCTACGACTCGGCAGCGATGCTTTTTGGCTAACGACGCCCGAGGCTGGTGGATTACCGGGGGAGGTTCCGACGACCGTTCCACGAAGTTCCGTACCGACATCGCTCACTCCGAATGGGGTGAGGGGTCCCTCGAGATTGCGGTAAGCCACTCCGCGATCAACTACAAAGACGCTCTCGCCCTCGAAGGCTCAAGAGGGGTGGTGCGAAAAAGCCCGTTAATTCCTGGGATTGATGCGGTGGGGAAAGTCATCTCCTCCACTGACGAAGCGTATTCCGTTGGTGGCACCGTCATCCTCACCGGGTGGGGCTTTGGAGAAGACCGTCACGGTGGGCTAGCTTCTCACCTCGTCGCAGACGCTAAACACCTTGTGGCACTGCCTGTCGGTCTCAGTGCTCACCAATCCGCAACACTGGGCACCGCCGGTCTAACCGCGGCCCTAGCGGTGTCTGCGCTCGAAAAACACGGGGTGGCACCGACCGCAACTTCCTTGCCAGTCGCCGTCACCGGCTCAGCAGGCGGCGTCGGGTCTCTCGCTATTTTCTTACTCGCTCAGGCCGGGTTCTCGGTGGTAGCGATTACCGGAAGGACGGACGAAGCTGACTACCTCAGACACCTGGGGGCATCGGAAGTGGTTTCCCGCCAAGAAGTGCTTAAGAGCGCAGGCAAGCAGCTCCTCGCCGAGCGCTATAGCGCCGTCATTGACCAAGCAGGTGGGGAACTCCTCGCAACACTTCTTGCGTCTCTTGCCTCGGACGGCGTGGCCATCGCGTGCGGTCTAGCGGGAGGCTCACACCTTCCCACCACGGTGATGCCGTTTATTTTGAGGGGAATCAGCCTCCATGGAATTAACTCGGTCAGCCAGCCCGCCGAGGTCCGCCATCAGATGTGGGACAGGTGGGCGTCGCTCGCCTCTTTAGTTCCCTGGGGCGACATAGCCACCACCATCCGCCTTGAAGAGGCGGGCCAGCAAGCGTCGCTCGTCCTCGCCGGTGCCACTCGAGGACGCGTTGTCGTGCAGGTAGAGGACTAGTCGTCGTTGGTAAGGGCCCAGAGGATGGCAGCCACACTCGCCACCACGCTCACACCAATACCGATAAGCCACGCGCCGGAGTTCCTGTCATAGGACCGTGAGATCGAGTCGGCGGCGGTTCGCGCAAGCTGCTGGGGGCTGAGACGGTGCTCAATTTCGTCTAGCGAAGCACCCAGGTCATCCCTGGTGGATTCCACAAAACCTCGTACCTCTTCGCCAGCCGTCATTTTTCCCCCTTGATGGTGCGGATATCTTTGCGAATGCTTTCGATGGTCTCGTCAGGCTTCGGGGACTTAGCCCCGGACAGGACGGCTACGCCCATGAGGGCCACCACGACAGCAAGAATCAACGCTCCTCCGGCACTAATCAGTGCCGCCGCCCACAGTGGAACGACCAGCGACAACGCAAAGACCGCAGAAAACACCACAAGCAAAAGAGCGAACGTGACGAGAGTGAGGCTGATAACAAAAAGGCCGACGCCGATTCCTGTCGCCTTGAGCTTTGCAACAAGCTCTGCTTTCAGCAGTTCTAACTCAGCCCGCACCAGCTGGACGATGAGGTGCGGGACATCTGTTACCAGGGAGAAGAAAGACTTATCCCTCACTTTTGAGCGAGAAGATTTCCCTGTCATTAGAGAGGTCCCTTAGACGCCTTCAGGCTGGGAACCCCGCGCGGAACGCACCGTAGAGGCAACGTTCTTGGCTGCCATTGTCGCCTTACCGGCAAGGTCAGGACCTTTGTCCCTCACGAAGCCCTCGACGGTGTTGACTTGCCGCTGAACTCTGGGGTCCTGCCAGACTTTTTCAGCACCCGCCTTGATTTGCTCATAGCGTTCGCGACCGGCACGGGTTCCCAACAGGTATCCGACAGCCAAGCCAAAAACGAACATTATCTTGCCTCTCATCACTGCCTCCGATATGTATTCCAGTTTTGGAATGTAGAACAACTATTGACAGAGTAGCTGTCTTCTCTTGGTATTACCAGATGGAGACGCGATTTTCTGGCTCCAGCCACAACGCGTGGTCCGCGCCCACCTCAAAGGCTTCATAAAACACATCGAGGTTTCTCGCAATCTGGTTGCACCGAAACTCAGCCGGTGAATGGGGGTCGATAGCCAGCAAGCGCTGAGCCTCCTCCTCTCGAACGGCTAGTTTCCAGGACTGTGCCCACGAGAGGAAGAACCGCTGCGCGGCGGACATGTCTTCAAGCTCGGGCAAGTGCTGGCCCTTGAGAGAAAGAAGATACGCCTTCCAGGCAATGGCAAGGCCTCCCAAGTCGCCGATGTTTTCCCCAATGGTCAGTTCCCCGTTCACAGTGTGGCCGGGGAGGCCTCTCGGCGAAAGAGCGTTGAACTGCGTGATGAGGTTCCCGGTTCGCTCTTCGAAAGCGGAACGGTCTTCATCACTCCACCAGTTGTGGAGGCGGCCGGATCCATCAAAACGCGATCCTTGGTCATCGAAGCCGTGGCCAATTTCATGGCCGATCACGGCACCGATGGCGCCGTAGTTAGCTGCCGCGTCCCGGTGAGGGTCAAAAAACGGGTACCGCAAAATCGCCGCGGGGAACACAATCTCGTTGAAGCCCGGGTTGTAATACGCGTTGACGGTTTGAGGCGTCATAAACCACTCCGCGCGGTCCAAAGGTGCCCCAATTTTGCCCAGTTCCAGCGCAAATTCAAACTCGTTGCCTGCCTGCACATTAGCCAGCAGGTCGCCCGGGTTCACCACAAGGCTGGAATAGTCCCGCCAGACATCGGGATACCCGATTTTGGGGACAAAACTGTCGAGCTTTTCGAGTGCCTTTTCTTTGGTCGCCGCGCTCATCCAGCCCAAGCTGTGGATGCTCTCCCGATAAGCGTCCAACAGTGTGGTGACAAGCTCTTCCATCTGCGCTTTGGACTCCGGGGGAAAATGCTTGGCAACGTAGAGCTCACCAACCGCTTGGCCCATCACAGATTCGACAAAAGACACTCCTCGCTTCCAGCGCTTGCGCATCTCGAGCGTCCCCGAAAGAGTGGTGCCAAAGAAGTCAAAGTTTGCTTGAGCCAGGTCTTGGGTGAGATAGGGCGAGAACGCCTTAATCGTGTTCCACATCATCCAGTCACGAAGGTCCTCGGCGGAAAGCGTGCCCCACGTCTTGCTTAGCTCTTGAACAAACTCGGGCTGGCGAACCACGAGCTCAGCAAACACATGGGCCTCGATACCCGCGTGCCGTCTCCAGTCGTCAAAGGGGAACGCGTCGAGCGTCTTCGTGAGGTCTTCCCCGCTCCATTTGTTATAGGTAGCCTCAGCATCCCGGCTCTTTACGTTGTCCCAGTGATGGGTGGCAATGAGCGTTTCCACAGCAAGTACCCGGGCTGCCCGCTGGGCGCCCTCATCAAGACCGACAAGCGAGAAGACGCGCTCAAGGTGGGAAACAAATGCTTCTCGAACCTTGGCGTGGTCGTCGGTGCGGTAGTAAGCCTCATCAGGAAGCGAGATACCACCCTGCTCGAAAAAGATTACATACTGTTCAGGGTTTCCCGGGTCGTTATCGACAAAGAGTTGCCACAAACCTGCAACGCCTTTTCTCTCAAGGCCGCCCAACGTGGTCGCGAGTTCGCGGTGGCCTACCCTCGCGGCGCCTGCAATCTCCTCCAGGATCGTCAGAAGTGGCTCCAAGCCCACAGACTCAATGCGCTGTTCATCCATAAAGCTGGCGTACAGGTCCCCCACTTTGCGGGCGGGAGATCCTTGAGCCGCGCTGGCGGACTCTGTGATGATGGCGCGCACAGCCTGCTCCGCTTCTTCCGCTAAAACCGTGAAAGCGCCGTAGCGGGCCTTATCCGCGGGAATTGTGGAGGAGTCGAGCCACCGTCCATTCATATGGAGATAGAGGTCGTCTCCGGGGTGGATTGTCAGGTCACGTTCGCTGGTTTCAATTCCACTCGTAGCCACACCTCCACCCTAATCTCACAACCCTGACGGTTGCTGGTTGTAGCGTGTTCACAATGCGAACCAACCCCCTAGACCGGCGGATTTTTGCACTCGCTATTCCGGCCCTTGGCGCCTTGGTTGCAGAACCTCTCTTTCTGCTCACTGACACCGCCATGGTGGGCCACCTTGGTGCAAACGCGCTCGCTGCGCTGGGTCTTGCCAGCACCATTGTGACAACCCTGGTCGGGTTGCTGATTTTCCTCGCCTATGCCACTACCCCCTTGGTTGCCAGGCGTCTTGGTGCCGGAGACCGACCCGGTGCGATCAGCGCTGGTATCGATGGCATGTGGCTTGCCGCTGCCCTCGGTGTTGTCCTAGGAGTCGTGGGTCACATGTCAACACCTCTCATCGTGGGCTTCTTCCCCGCCACCCAAGAGGTCGCCGACGGGGCCATCGACTACCTCACCGTTTCCTGGTGGGGTTTGCCAGGGATGCTCATCGTCATCGCTGCCACGGGCATGCTTCGAGGCCTCCAAGACACCAAGACTCCTCTGTACATCGCGGCGGCGGGATTCACCGCCAATGCCGCCCTCAATGCCCTCCTCATTTACGGACTCGGGTTGGGCCTCGTGGGGTCGGCTATCGGAACAATCATCGCCCAGTGGGCGATGGCTGCAGTTTTCCTGGTCCTCGTAGGAAAAGAAGCGGTAACCCATGACGCACGAGTCCGGCCCGGCCTGACGGGCCTTCGCCAAGCCGCAGTCTCCGGGAGCTGGTTGCTTGTGCGAACACTCAGCCTTCGTATCGCCCTCGTGGCCACCGTGCTGGTGGCCACGAGCCTGGGCACCAGAGAGCTCGCTGCCTGGCACATCATTTTCATTCTCTTTTCCCTCCTCGCGCTGGCCCTCGATGCTCTTGCTATTGCCGGCCAAGCTCTGGTGGGTCACGACCTGGGGGCGGGCAACCACGGCTCGATACGAAACATGACGAATCGTTTGATTCGCTGGGGTTTTATGGCGGGCGGTGTGCTCGCCACTGTGACAGGTTTGCTCTCCCCCCTGATCCCCCTCGTCATGACGTCTGGCACCTTGATTCGCGAAGCACTGTGGCCGGTATTGGTCCTCCTGGCGATGACCCTCCCGCTTGCTGCTTTTGTTTTTGTCCTCGATGGCGTCCTGATTGGAGCTGGGGACGGCCGCTATTTAGCCTTTACCGGCGTCCTCAATCTCGCCATGTTTGCTCCCTTGCTCTGGCTAGCAAGCCTCGTCTCTGGGCAGAGTGAGGGCCTCAATCTGCCCGGCCTTTTGGCACTCGAAGCTGCCTTTGGCATCGGCTACATTGGTGCCAGAGCTCTCACGTTGGGGCTTCGCCATAGGGGAGATGCGTGGATGGTCGTCGGTGACAAAAACTAGCTCCGCTTCGCCTATGACATGGCGCAATGCCGTGTTCGTGGTTTTTTTTATCAATGGCCTGGGCTTCGCCACCTGGCTTGCCCGAGTCCCTGCAATTCGTGACGGGTTAGACCTTTCCACCTCTGAGGTCGCAGCGCTGCTGTTTACTGGGGCACTTGGAGCGGTGACGGGGTTAATTTTTTCAAGCCACATCATCGCCTGGATTGGTCAGCGCTCCACGATTTTGTTCTTTGGGTTGTTGGGCCTCGTCGGGCTTCTCGGCATCGGCTGGGGAAGCGGCGTGTTCTCCAGCTACGCCATCACCTTGGTGGCGATTGTGGCCGCCGGCGCCGGGAACGGCATCGCAGATGTGGCAATGAATGTCGAGGGGGCGGCTGTCGAGCGGGGGCTGATGAGGAACATCATGCCCTGGTTCCATGCTTTCTGGTCGTTGGGCACTGTGTCGGGCGCGGTGCTCGCTGCAGGAGCGAGCTATCTGGGCATCGGGCTCGCCCTCCACGCCAGCACCGTCGCAGGAGTTTTCTCCCTCGTACTCATCGCCATCTCCCGCGCTTTGAGCGAGATCGGAAGAGCGTCGTGTAGGGAAAGAGTGTTCACAGCAGTGTAGATC
>CAYUJX010000083.1:0-6490 GCA_964445125.1 uncultured Microbacteriaceae bacterium | reverse complement strand
GGGGTCATTTCCCACACACCCCACGATGTTCCATCGGGCTGATCCCAAGAGACATCGCCCGTGCACGGATGACCCCCCATGACCTGGGAGGGGTCTACCGGTGCCAAAGCAAGAGGGAGAGCTGAGGCGTCACTCCACAGCGGGACAGCGGGGCTCATGAGTCAAACCCCATACCCAGGGAATCTAACGTGCGAAGAAACAGCCCCCGACGTCCCTCGCGATGGTCCGCTCTATCCAAAGCATGTTTGGTGAGCTGCACGGCCGGGTAACACAGCGGTTCCGGCGGGAATGGTGTCGGCATCTTCCGCACCATCTCTAACTCCGTTCGCCATGTCTGGAGACCCTCTAACTGGTCGAGCATCACTTCGCCTGCAAAGCGGGTCGCAGCAACCCCGAGACCCGTGAACCCCGCGGCATAAGCGACCCGGTTGTTGTGGGCGGTGGCAAAGAACGCACTAAACCGCGAACACGTGTCTATAGCGCCGGCCCAACGATGACTGAAGCTAATGCCCTCCAATTGGGGAAAGGTGGTGAAAAAGTGCGAAGCAATTCGATGATAGCTCTCAGGGCGTTCCTCATAGCGTTCATGCACTCCCCCGCCATAGTGATAAATCGCATCGTAGCCACCAAAGAGAATCCGATCATCAGCTGTGATTCTGTAGTAGTGGAATTGGTTCGCGAGGTCAGCAATTCCCTCACGCCCGAGCCACCCCACACTGGCTTTTTGCTCAGAGGTGAGTGGTTCTGTCATCAGCACGTAGTCATACACCGGAACGGTATGAAGCCGGAAGCGCTTAAGTACCGAAGGATAGGCGTTCGTCGCGAGTGACACCCGCTCGGCGACAACTTCTCCCCCGGGAAGATGCAAAGTTATGTTCGCGGGGCTCGCGTTAAGAGCCTTCACCGGCGAATGACTAAATACCTCCACGCCCGCTTCCAAGCAGGCACGGAGAAGCTCACGAGTAAGTTTCGCCGGGTGCACCATCGCGGTGTCTCTGGCAGAAAAGTTTCCGGCAAGGTATGTCGGTGAGTTCACCCGTTGGCGAAGCGCATCTGCATCAAGGAATACTGCTCGCTCACCATCTGCTTCGTCTCGCAACCACGGAACCTGGTGCTCTTCGACGGCCACCGCAAGCGAACCTACCCGCCAAAAATCACAATCCCATTTGCCCTCAGAGACGGTCTTTTCGATTGCGTCGAGGTTGTCCAGGCCAGCGCCATCTAACTGATCGTATTCAGCGGGGTATCGGGTTTTCCCATTGGATTCACCGTGAGTCAGCGTGGATTCCACAAACCCTCCGTTGCGGCCAGAGGCAGCCCAGCCGGGGTCCTGTGCTTCCAGGACAATAACTCGCCATTCAGGGTGGCGTGCTTTAGCGAGAAAGGCCGTCCAGAGACCGGTATACCCGGCACCCACAATCGCCAGATCACAACGGACCTTGCCGGTGAAGGCCGGGGGTGCATCAAAAAGTGGCGCATCCTCTACCCAGAAGGACTGGAGAACGCTGCCGCGCAGTGACTGCTCGATAAGCGCGGGCGAAGGCGGCGTGCGCTCAAATCGTGTGGAATGCATGAGTTCTCCCTCAGCTCTAAGCCTAGCCTGCGCCCTCGTACAGGACACTTGGCTACGCACGTCTGGGAGAGGGTTCCGTTTCTAGTCACCCTCGCCCCTCTTGAGCCGTTCGCCGCGCTTTCGTCGACCAAGAAGGTGACTACATTGGGGAGCACCGCGAGGCTGTGAAAGCCACCGCGGGCGGAAGATGACAATCGATGAATTCCACGCTACTGCGCGTTGCCGTTAGGTCTTGAGGAGAGAGCGAAGCTCCATGAGGGCTCGGTCCACGTCGCGATCGGTGTTATACACATGCGGAGAGAATCGGAGAAAATCCTGCCTCTTGTGGGCGACGATATTGCGTTCTTTGAGGCTGTCAACGATCTCCCGAGGATTGAATCCCTCGATTCTGCAAGTGACAATAGACGTTCTCTCCGAGGGTGTCATTGGCGATACGACTTCCACATCGAGGTCGTTCAGCCCTTCGATGAGACGATCGGCTAGAGCAATATTGTGGTCGTAAATACGCGCGATGCCGATATCCGTGAGGTATTTGATTGATTTCTCCAGCCCCTTAATACACCCGAAGGCCATCGTGCTGGATTCGAATCGTTTGGCTGTATCGGGGTATTCAAGCCGGTCGGGACTCAAGTCCCACATGTTGTTATGGCTCCTGAAACCGACAAACCCCGGGTCCAGCGTGTTCTGCAGATGTGGTGCGAGATACATCACCGCAGCGCCGAAGGGCCCGCACAGCCACTTGTACCCACCGGCGACAATGGCATCGGCACCACTAGCGGGGGCATCGATGGGAATGGCGCCAGCAGACTGTGTGGCGTCAACAATCAGGAGCGCACCATGGGCGTGAGCCACCTCCGCTAACGCCGCCAGGTCATACACCTGTCCGCCGGTGTACTCCACGTGGGAGATAGACACGACGGACGTGTTGTGATCGATATTTTTTACTATCTCATCAAAGCTTGCGTACCCGTTATGCCCTGGAGCTAAACGGATCTCGCAGCCGGTGTGATGAGAGACGCGGGTGAAGGGGTAGATGGTGCTGGGAAAGACGATATCGGTGCTCACAACATTTTCATGTTCTTTCGGCATGACCGCCCAGGCTAAGGAACTCAACAGTTCCGTACAGCTTGAGCCACCGGCAATATCCTCCGGACGGCAACCAAAAAGCTTGGCCCCCTGATCACGCAGGCCATCAAAAGCAGTGTCTTCGGCATGGTCATTGAAATTATTGCTGCCATTCAGCGCAACATCGGTCTGCCAATCCGTCATGACCTTAGCCGCACTCATCGGCATGAGTGCCACATTGGCCGCATTCAGATATGACCATTCTTCGGTGAGAGGAAAGTCTCCCGGTTTCCTAATATTTGTCATCTACAGCCTCATTAATGTATGGCTATTGGTTCGTTGAGCCAGAACCGATGTCCCTAAAATTTAGTTCCTCGGTACCTTCGAGTTGATGCTGTAGCCCACGATAGCTCGCATGAGCCCACGCATTATCGACAGTCACTTTTCTCCATGTCGCGCGAACACAGGCCTACTACCGCGATGACCAGCGCTGGGCCACCCCGCGCATACCCCGCTAGAGAAAAGCCAACGAGCCTTCGCACGCTCGATGCTTTCACCAAAGCTCCCTCTCGTGCAGGGGAAAATTAGTCGGGAGAAACAGTTTCTCTTGCTCGGAGGCCGTGCACGTCAGGATCTCGACGCACCGTCAGACTTCCTGCGGTCGCCACCATGCAGAGAATCGCAACCGTAATCCACGCGATGAAGTAGAAACCCTGGCCGTCTCGAATGGCCCCGACGACGACCCAGGGCCACTGTGCTTGCCGACGGTCCTCTGGGGCTCCATCTGCTCTCGGCACCACAACACTCTTAGGACGCCGCTGCCTAGGCAAAAATCTCTGCGCAGTCGAGCCCGGGGCATGCTGCGTCCGAATAGTTATCCGGTCACGCTAATCAGCCGACACAAAAGAGGCTTGTGCGGTAAGACCTTCCGGCTCGCGGCGATGGAGCGAAACGCTCGCTCCGCTGGCTTCGGCCAGGTGCAAAACAACAGCTAACCCTAATCCAGTGCCTTCATAACCCGACGACCCTCGCCAAAATCGATCGAAGGCGCGCCCGCGTTCAGCGTCACTCATGCCGGGGCCCTCATCACTGACACTGAGTTCGACCCGGTCTCCCACTCTGCCCAATCGCACTTCGATTTCTCCACCAAGCGATGAAACATTCAGGGCATTATCGAGGTAGACGTCAAGGATTTGCTCCAGCGCCGTAGGCACCGCACGGACTACCAGGTCGTCCTCAATGTAAGACTGCAACGTGAACCCGGCCTCCTCCGCGAGGCTGCACCAACTTTCGACGCGCTCCTTGGACACGGCAGAAGCATCTATTGTTTCCAGAGAAACCGCTTCGGCGCCTGCCCGGCCCAGGGCGAGGAGACCATCGATGAGTCGAGTGAGTCTGGCGAGTTCATGTTCGATTGCATCGAACCGCTCGGCACTCTTCTCTGTCAGCTTGAGGGAATCCCGCAGGCCTTCAAGCCGCAGCATCAACACCGTAATGGGGGTCCGAAGCTGATGCGAGGCGTCCGACGCAAATCGTTTTTGCTCGTCCACCAGTGAGCCAACCCGGCCTGACATCTGATTAAAGGCGCGGCTGAGTGCTCGAATCTCAGGAGGTCCAACATCTTCTTTGGCGCGCGAGGAGAAATCACCTCGCGCTACGGCTTGGGCAGCCGTGTCCAATTCTCTGATCCCTCGGACGAGTGTTCCGGAAAGAATGATGGCGACCAGTGCGCCCAAGGCCAAGGTAATAAGCGCGACGAGTCCAATACCGACCAACTGCCGATTAACTTCCACATCGATGACCGTCTTGTCAAACGTCAATCGGACTGCCCCGAGCACGTTCGGTCCACTAAAAACAGGAACGGCAACGTACACCAACGTCATCGATAAGGTCTCGGAGTAGCGCTCCCCGGTGCTGATGACCCCAGAAAGTGCGGCTTCAAACTCCGGGCGACTGGCATAGGAAATACCCACGCGATCTTCCTCGGTATCGTTCGTCACCACAACGACACCACTCGTGTCGACGATCACGACCCGCGCCCCACCCGCATCACGATAGGTAGACGCAAGGTCTCGCACCGGCACCAACTCATCGGCGTCAAGCGATTCCAGCGCTTCCTCGGCACGTCCGGCCAGCACAAACGCGTCGCGCTCCAAACTGGTCTGCAACCTGTCCCGCTCGACACTTTGCAGAAACAGCGCAAAGGGCACAGTCGAAACCCCTAGCGCAATCAGCACAATGCCGAGGAAACTGGCCATCAAGAGCCGTCTCATTGTGGCTGGTGGAGCCTAAACCCCACTCCTCTCACCGACTCAATCCAGGCGGGGTTGCCCAGTTTCTTCCGCAGTGCCGCCACGTGTGCATCGAGAGTTTTGGTACTCCCATACCAATTCATGTCCCACACGTCCGCAAGGATTGTTTCCCTGCGGTGTGCTGCCTCAGGTTCTGACGCTAGGTAGTGCAATACATCAAATTCTTTGGGGGTGAGAATGAGTTCGCCACCGCCGAGAGAAGCTCTACGTTCCCGAGCATCAATCCTGAGATCCCCAACAGTCACCACGGTCTGCTCCGGAATATCGCTCCCTTGATGAGACCGCCTGTGCACAGCTCTAATTCTCGCCAACAGCTCCCGCATCCCAAAAGGTTTCACCAGGTAGTCATCTGCACCTAATTCAAGAGCCAAGACGCGATCCGATTCTTCTCCACGAGCACTAATGACGATGATGGGGATTGTCTGGGTCTCTCGGGCCCTCCTGGCGACTTCGATGCCGTCCATATCGGGCAACCCTAAGTCAAGCAAAATGACATCCCAGTCGCCTGCGCTGATACGAGCGAGCCCGGCCTGGCCTGTTTCTTCACGAACGACGTCCCAGGACACGGCCTCCAGGGAATCGACAATCGCACCGGCTATCGCGGCGTCGTCTTCAATAAGGAGGACCTTCATCGTCCTTATTGTTGCCTAGTTTGTTCCAGATATCTGGCTGCTGAAGGTGACTAAGACCAGTCTTGTCATAATCTTTAACGTTTCTTGGATATTCCCCAACGTTTCCTTGGCAACGGGGTCCTTAGGCTCGAAGTATGACAAACAGCGCATTCATCGCATTAGGAATCGTCGGCATCCTGGGAACAGGCTCTGTGGCGGTGATAGCAAACACACAGTCTCTGGTCTCTCAGGATGCCTCAGTACTCAACGACGCGAGCCAGGTTCTCCTCCCGACTGAAACCTCGATTCCCGTGGACGTAACAGCCCCTGTGGTCACACCCACTCCCGTCCCCCAAGTAGCCGAAAGCGCGACTCCAACCCCCGAAGCGGCAGCTCCTGCTTCCTCCCCTGCGCCAGAGCCCCAGGTGGCGGTCACGCCTGCGGCTCCCGCTCCAGCGCCGGTGGATGCAAACTCCAGTGGCTCTGCGGCGTATAGCGACGACGACGACGACGACGACGATGACGACGATGACGATGACGACCACGATGACGACGATGACGACGATGATTAAGCGTCCCGTGGGCTTCATGATGGCCCAAGTTCTTACGGTGGCAAGCTCTTCCGTTCTCTTTGGACTTGCCGGTTTTCTCAGTAGTCAAGCCGACGACCAGAGCGCGACTTCGGTTGCTGATAGCCCCCCGAGCGCCCTCAATCTCACCTCGGTGCCCGTGGTCCCGCTGGATACGAATCCTCTGGGCGCCCCGTCCTCCACCCCAACAGCAATAGTTGACGCCCCCGCCAAAACCGCATCGTCCACGGAAAGTGCACCCGCACCCACACCCACACCCACACCCACACCCACACCCACACCCGCGCCCGCACCCGCACCCGCACCCGCACCCGCACCCGCACCCGTTGATGGCCCCTC
>CAYUJX010000082.1:0-6515 GCA_964445125.1 uncultured Microbacteriaceae bacterium | reverse complement strand
TACGAGATTGCTGTGAGTGACTGGAGTTCAGACGTGTGCTCTTCCGATCTGGCCAGACCTACTCGGTAGGCTTTCGGAATGACCTCACCGCTCACCTCTGACCAGCTCGCTGGCGCCCGCGTCCTCGTTACCGGATCTTCTCGGGGGATTGGGGCCAAAACCGCCGAGTATCTGGCCTTGGCGGGAGCATCTGTCGTGATCAATTACCGCAACAAGGCACAGCGCGCCGAGAAGCTCGTAGCCGATATCGGAGCGAGTGGCGGAAAAGCCCTGGCAATCGGGGCAGATCTCACTGATTCCTCCGACGTTGCGCGCATGCTTGACCAGGTTAAGCAGGAGTGGGGCGGACTAGACATCCTCGTGCTCAATGCTTCCGGGGGTATGGAAGCAGACATGGGCGAGGACTACGCCATGAAGCTCAATCGCGATGCGCAGGTCGCTATTCTCACCAACGCCTTGCCTTTGATGGCACCGGGTGCCCGAGTGCTCTTTGTCACCAGTCATCAAGCCCATTTCATTAGGGAAGCAGAGACGATGGCGGAATATGTCCCCGTTGCGCTGTCTAAGCGCGCAGGTGAGGACGCTTTGCGCGCCATGATCGAGGACATGACGAACCGCGGCATTGGCTTTGTGGTGATCTCTGGCGACATGATCGAAGGAACAGTGACCGCTACGTTACTCAACCGCGCGAACCCGGGCGTGATTGATCAGCGCAAGGAACAAGTGGGGAAGCTCTACAACGTCGCTGAATTTGCCGCGGAAATTGCGCTCGCCGCCGTGGAGGACATTCCCCACGACCACACGCGCCTGGTTGGCGACACCAGCACATTCACTACAGCCTCCTAAGCCAGCACGATGGTACCCGTGGATCGTTTGCGGCTCACCAGTCGCATTGTCGTCATGGACCCTGAGGGCTCCATTTTGCTGTTTCGCACGGCAGCACCGGATTCCTCGGGCTTTTCCCGCTGGATTACCCCTGGTGGCGGTGTTGACCCGGGAGAATCTCACCTGGTGGCTGCTGAACGCGAGTTATTTGAAGAAACCGGCCAAACCCGGACCCTTAACACAACACCAATCTGGACGTATGACTTTGAGGTCACTTTTGACGAAGCCGATCATAATCGCGGGCACGCCGAATATTTCTTCCTCAAAACCGAACGTTTTGAACCCATATCAAGTTTTTGGACCCCTGAAGAACACATTGACGTCACAGATTGGCGTTGGTGGGGCGCAGAAGAGCTCGAATCCGGCGATGATCCTTACGAACCGATGTATCTGCCCACCCTGATGAGGTCCTGCGCCAAACTACTGTAGAGTCCTATAATCTATATTATGTCAGTTTGATAACATAACCTCCTGCGGTGAACCCTTCGGCCACTACCCCGCCCTAGCGGTGAGTCGCTTCAACCCACTCGGTGAGCTTCGCTAACGCAGCGCCGGAATCCAACGCGGACTGGGCGAGAGCAATTTTCTCCACCAATCTCTCCGACAAATTGCGTTCTTGCTGGGTGTGATCCTCCGCTAGCGCGAACGAGACCAAACCCGCCGCGGCGTTCAAGACCACAATGTCCCGTACAGGCCCAGGCTCACCGGCAAGGACGGAGCGTGCCAGCGCGGCATTGTGTTCGGGGCCTTCACCGAGGAGGTCCTCTGGCTTGGCGGTGGCCAATCCCAGCTCTGAGGAATTCACGGTTTGCTCGAGGATGCGCCCACGGGAGACCTCCCACACTTTGGAAAATCCGGTCGTAGTCAACTTGTCTATTCCGTCATCACCGCGATACACAAGCGCCGTGGCGCCGCGGGTTTGAAAAACCCCCGCCATTTGAGGCGCGCGGAAAGCATCGCTCACCCCGACAGCGGATGCTTCCGGCCGCGCTGGGTTACACAGCGGCCCCAGGATGTTGAACACGGTGGGAATACCCATGTCTTTTCGAGCGGTCGCGGCGTGGCGGAATCCGGGATGGAATTTTGCGGCAAAGACGAACGTGATGCCCACCTGGTGGAACACGTCTGCCACCTCGGACGGGTCAAGCTCAAGGTTGAGACCCAGCGCGCTCAACACGTCACTCGCCCCGGAGGCAGAGCTTGCGGCCCTGTTCCCGTGCTTAACCACCGGGACACCCGCTGCCGCGGCGACGATAGACGCAATCGAGGAAACGTTTACTACGGCGCCGTAGGGGTCTCCCCCCGTGCCCACAATGTCGAGCACCATCGGATCAATCGGAAGATCAACTGCGTGATTGAGGATGGCGTCACGGAACCCGACAATTTCGTCGACCGTTTCGGGCTTGGCACGAAGTGCCGTCAAAAACGCTGAGAGTTGTGCGTCCGTAACGTTTCCCGCCATCACCTCTTCCATCGCTGCTCTCGCAGCCGAAAGGGAGAGGTCTCTGCGCTCCAGAAGCTGGGTGAGCACGCTCGCCCAGGAGAAGTCAGAAGGCATAAGAAACATGATACTGGGCACATTCCCAGCATGTCGTGGGCCAAAGCTCCAGGATGGCATCTGGCATAATGGAGGGGTGAGCAGCGTATCTCTAACTTCAGGGTTTTCCACACCCACCGTGAACAGGCCTAATGTCGTCGCGGTAGGAACCATTGTCTGGCTGGGCAGTGAGGTGATGTTCTTTGCGGGTCTTTTTGCAATCTATTTCACCCTCCGCTCCACTTCCCCAGAGCTCTGGGAATACAATGCGGGACTCCTGGATATCCCCTTCGCCGCTGTCAATACAACGATTTTGGTGCTTTCCAGTGTTACCGCTCAGTTTGGTGTCTTTGCCGCTGAGCGTCTTCAAGCCAGAGCTACCGGGTGGAAGCCGACCGAGTGGGGCATGGTGGAGTGGTTCTTCCTCACCTATCTCATGGGGGCAATCTTCGTCGCGGGCCAGGTGTATGAGTATGCGGTGCTGGTCTCCGAGGGCGTTACTCTCGCCTCTGACGCCTACGGATCGGCTTTTTATCTCACGACAGGCTTCCACGGACTCCACGTGACCGGTGGGTTGATTGCCTTCTTGCTGGTCATTGGCCGAGCCTATGCTGTGAAAACGTTCACCCATCGCGAAGCAACCAGTGCCATTGTGGTGTCTTACTACTGGCACTTCGTTGACGTCGTGTGGATTGGTCTCTTCCTCGTGATTTACGTGTTGCAATAAGACAGAAGGATAAAAAAGAATATGTCTCGCTCCCCCGCAGGTCGCCGCACAGGCCGTCGCCACCCGTTCATGGGTGTGGCGCTATTACTCCTAGGCCTGTTTGCTACGGGTGGCCTCTACGCCGCCACCAGCGCGGGAATCGCTCAAGCGAGCACTCCCCCGGTGTCCACCGAAGCTCTCATTGACCAGGGAGAAAAACTTTTCATGGCCAACTGCGCCAGCTGTCACGGCATGTCGGGTGAGGGAAGCCAAGCCGGACCCACCGTTATTGGTGTGGGAGCACTCTCTGTTGATTACCAGGTCGGCACGGGTCGTATGCCCGGGGCCGCGTCGGGACCCCAAGCAGCAAAAAAGACGGTGCAGTTCACCCAACCCCAGATTGATGCCATGGGCGCGTGGGTGGCTTCGCTAGCTCCAGGCCCCGGGTTCCCTGACCCCAAGTATTACGCGGGCGATGGCGACGTCGCTTTGGGAGCAGAACTTTTTAGAATCAACTGTGCGATGTGTCACAACGTTGCCGGTGCCGGTGGGGCGCTAACCGAAGGCAAATATGCCCCTCACCTTCGCGACATCCAACCGATTCACGTCTACGGGGCCATGGTGACCGGGCCGCAGAGCATGCCTGTGTTCAACGACCAGAACCTCACCCCAGAGCAGAAGAATGACGTCATTACCTACCTCAGGTATTTGGATGAAACCCCGGCTGTGGGTGGTTTCTCTCTGGGAAGTCTGGGGCCTGTCTCTGAGGGTCTCTTCATTTGGCTGATTGGTTTGGGCGGATTGATCGCTGTCGCCATTTGGCTTACTGCACGCTCTAACTAGTCGTCGGTCGAAAGGAACCAAAGGATATGGCTCAGAAGCCTCCGGGAACGGATGTGGTCACGGGTGCGAACCAGGAAGAACGCGATCCTGGAACGGCCGTAATGGTCGCGGACTCTCCCGTGAATCCTGGTCTTCCTCCTGAGCACCTTCGGATCACCGACCTTGATCCCAAAGAAGAGAAAAAAGCAGAGCGTCGCATTGCGATGTTCTTTGCCCTGTCTATTTTTGGGTCTCTGTTTGCAGCGACGTCTTACATTATTTTCCCCATCATCCCCGGGGACATGCAATCTGTTCGCCTGAACAACATGTTTGTGGGGCTTGGCGCCTCGGTAGGTCTACTGGGCGTAGGCATCGGTGCGGTGCACTGGGCAAAGTCCCTTATGCATGGCCACGAACTGGTCGAAGAAAGACATCCCACATCCGGCACAGAGGAAGAACGAGCCACCGCGGTGGAAATGTTCTCGCAAGCGAACAGAGAAAGTGGTTTCACTCGCCGCTCCCTCGTGCGCAACACTCTCATCGGAGCCCTCATCGCAACGCCGATCCCCGCAGTGGTGCTTTTCCGCGACTTGGCTCCTGCAGAAGATCCCACCGTGGTCATAAAGAAGACCATGTGGGCAGCGGGCACTCGGTTGGCCCAAGACCCCTCTGGAATCCCCATTAAGGCCTCTCAAGTCACCATCGGTTCCGCCTTCCAGGTCATCCCCGAGGGTTTAGCAGAGCTGGAGTATCACAGGCTGGAAGAAAAGGCCAAGGCGGCTGTCATTCTGATGCGCTTGCCGATTAATGAACTCAATGAGTCTCCAGAGCGCGAGTCATGGTCTTACCAAGGCATCGTGGCCTATTCAAAGATCTGTACCCACGTGGGTTGCCCAGTTGCACTCTATGAGCAGCAAACCCACCACCTGTTGTGTCCGTGCCACCAATCACAGTTTGACGTGGCTAACCAGTGCGAGGTCATCTTCGGACCTGCTGCGAGGGCCCTTCCACAGCTTCCTATCACCATTGATGCTGAAGGATATCTAATAGCACAAAGTGACTTCACCGAACCGGTGGGTCCAAGCTTCTGGGAGCGAGAGAGATGACCAACACTTTAGACAACACAAAGAGTGATGTGGGGCGCGGAATGCGCTTCACCGGTTGGGCCGCAAACTATGTGGATGAGCGCACCAGCGCCTCCACCGCAGTCAAGGCTCTTGGACGCAAGATTTTTCCCGACCACTGGTCGTTCATGCTCGGCGAGATAGCTTTGTACAGCTTCATTGTGCTCCTTATCTCCGGAACCTTTTTGACCTTCTTCTATGACCCTTCGATGACCGAAATCGAATACGAAGGTTCCTACTTGCCCCTCAAGGGCATCGAAATGTCCGTGGCCTACGCCACGTCACTTGACATCTCGTTTGATATCCGCGGCGGTCTGCTGATGCGCCAGGTCCACCACTGGTCAGCGCTGCTGTTTGTGGCCGCCATTGGGCTCCACATGCTCCGCGTGTTCTTCACCGGTGCATTCCGCAAGCCCCGTGAGCTCAACTGGATCGTAGGATTTTTGCTCTTCATCCTCGCCATGGCGTTAGGTTTCACCGGATACAGCCTCCCCGATGACCTGCTTTCCGGAAACGGTCTGCGCATCATTGACGGGATGATCAAATCCTTCCCCGTTGTGGGGGTGTGGTTTTCCTACCTATTCTTTGGTGGAGAGTTCCCCGGTACAGAAGTTATTCCGCGACTCTACGTGCTCCACATCATGCTGTTGCCTGCCATCTTGATCGCCACGTTGGCAATCCACATGGTGTTGCTCGTGGTCAACAAGCACACCCAATTTGCAGGACCCGGTCGCACCAACGACAACGTCGTAGGCTCGCCCGTGTTGCCGGTCTTCGCTGCCAAAGCAGGAGGTTTCTTCTTCCTCGTCTTCGGTGTGATCATGCTGATTGCATCACTCTTTACCATCAACCCGATCTGGAATTATGGGCCGTATGACCCCTCCCCTGTGTCGGCGGGAACACAACCTGACTGGTATATCGGCTTTGCCGATGGCGCTTTGCGCCTGATACCGCCGGGTCTTGAATTTGTCGCCTTTGGCTTCACCTGGCCGATTAACATCTTGCTGCCGACGGTGATTCTTGGGGTGTTTATCGTCTTGGTTGCGCTCTACCCGTTCTTTGAAGCGTGGGTTACCGGTGACAAGCGTGAGCACCACATCGCGGATCGTCCCCGAAACGCTCCCACTCGCACCGCTATTGGCGCCGCCGGCGTGACCTTCTATGCGGTGCTGTGGGCCGCTGCGAGTTCTGACCTTCTGGCCACTCACTTTGCCTTGAGCATTGAAGGAGTAATCGGGACGCTCCAGGCGTTGTTCTTCCTGGCGCCTGTAGCCGCGTACATCATCACCAAGCGCACGTGCCTCGCCCTGCAGCGCAAAGATCGAGAAATCGTTCTGCATGGCTACGAAAGCGGCCGAATCGTGCGCCTCCCCGGAGGCGAGTACATCGAAGTTCACGAGCAGCTCTCGGACTACGAACGCTGGAAGCTTCTGGATTACAC
>CAYUJX010000081.1:0-6942 GCA_964445125.1 uncultured Microbacteriaceae bacterium | reverse complement strand
GCTGGGGATTGATAGTGATCGTCTCTTCCCTCTTGAGCAGCAGCATGAGCTTGCACGCCACATCCCCCATGCTCTCTCGGGTGATGAGGCCCAGGTCGTGAATTCCCCTTACGGCCATGACGGGTTCCTCATCGAAGCAGATGCTGTGGGGTCAGCGATCTCCGCCTTGCTTCTCACCGCTGCTCGCTAACGAATCGTCCCACAGCGGCGGGCTTACCCCCGGTGCAAGAACCAAGGGAATAAAAAAGTTCGACCAATGCGAGGGCTCTCGTGCTATCCAAGGTCAGCCAGGCGTGGGGGGTCTGCTCCCACCCTCGAGACGGTTATTGCAGCACATCGAAGGGCAAAAGCAATCACCTCTGTGAGCTGTTCACCTGTCATCGCCGACAGCGCCTCAGATGCGTGAGTGCCCAGCAGGGAACGGTGCGCAAGAGTTGAGAGCATCCCAGACATAAACGAATCCCCCGCTCCGATCGTGTCGGCGATAGTGGTTGCGGCTGCGGGCAGAACAACGGTTTCTCTCCCGGTCTTTGCCTGCGCACCATGAACTCCCTGGGTTATCACTACCAGCGACACTCCCAGCGAGAGCCACCGCGTCGTCACCTCCTCCAAGGATTTTTCCGGGTAGAGCCAGGAGACATCCTCGTCACTGGCTTTAACAATGTCACTCAGGGCCACCAACGTGTCAATGTTCTCCAGGACATCCACGGGCTCGCCCATCACGATGGGTCGCACATTGGGGTCATAGCTCACACTTGCACCCAAGGCCTTTTCGCGCCGCAAAACGGCTTCCACTGCGGATGCGCCAGGCTCCAAGGTCGCACCAATCGATCCGGTGTGAACGTGGAAAAAACCACCGCGGGGGACCATCTGTGCCCCGAGATCCCACACAAGATCAAAGTCATATTCGGCCGAACCATCCGCAGCGAGAGTGGCCTTGGCGCTGGACGTCCGCGGAGCATTGTGGGCTCCATCAATCAGGGACACCCCGCTCGCCAGAGTGTGAGAGGCGATAGCGTCACCCCTATGGTCGTGGCCGAACCGCGTGGCAAGAGTCACGTCGCGTTCCAGCCGCCCCAGACCGACCGCAACGTTCATGGGCGATCCGCCGGGCGTTTCCCTCACTGTGCCTTCGCGAATAACGCAATCGGTGAGGGCTTCTCCGAGAACGAGAAATCTGTTCACCACACCACTCCCTTGCGTCTACCCCAGGCTAATGGCGAGTGGTGGCGTCTCTCACCTCACCCACGAGTTCTTCGATAATGTCCTCCAGAAAAAGAACGCCTGTTGTCAGCCCGCTCGCATCGGTTACTTTGGCGAGGTGGCTTCCGGTGCCCCGAAGGGTGGCGAGGGCATCTTCAAGATCTACCGAGTCCAAGAGCGCTACCAGACTGCGGATGCGTCTGGGGGGAACCGGATAATCGCCTTCTCCATCGTCGGTATCCAGCAGATCTTTGATGTGGACATATCCGGTGGGATCGCCCGTCTCATTGACCAACACATAACGGCTAAACCCGCGCTGAGTGACCGCCTGTTGGACATCTCGTGGCGTGGCATCTTCGGGAAGCGTAACCAAGTCCTCGAGGGTGATGGTCACATCAGCCACCTTTTTGGTGGTGAAATCAAACGCCGCCGTCAGCGTGCCAGAGTGGTCCGAGAGCATTCCCGTCTTGGTTGACTCGGCCACGATGATGGCGACCTCGTCAAGCGTGAAAGCGCTGGTGGCTTCGGCTTTAGGCTCCACACCCGTCATGCGCAAAATGGCATTCGCTATCGCGTTCATACTGCGAATGATGGGCGAGATGGCTTTAGAGACAACAACCAGGGGCGGGGCAAGCAAGAGGACTGCCTTGTCAGGGATAGAAAACGAAATATTCTTCGGCACCATTTCCCCTAAGACAACGTGAAGGTAGGTGACCACGAGCAACGCAATGATGAACGAAACCGTCCCCACTGCAGCCTCCGGCAGGCCAATCGACCCCAGAGGGCCCTCAAGGAGGTGGTGAAGAGCCGGTTCGGAGACCAACAAAATCAGCAGCGAACACACGGTGATCCCCAACTGGCAGGTGGCCAGCATAAGGGTGGCGTGCTCCATTGCATAGAGCGACGTTTTCGCTTTTTTACTTCCCGCATTAGCCAGGGGCTCAATCTGGGAGCGCTTGGCAGCTATCACCGCAAACTCCGCTCCCACGAAGAAAGCATTCACCGCCAGGAGCACCACCAACCACGCCAAGCCTGCCCAATCGCTCACAGCAGCGTCACCTCCTCCGCAGAAACAGTGGGAGTGAAGCGAACCCGGTCAATGCGCCGGTTGTCGATTCTCTCCACACGGAATTCACCCATAGCTATGGTGACGGTGTCGCCAACACGGGCCATTCGGCCCAAAGATTCCAGGATGAAGCCTGCGATGGTTTCATAGTGGCCGTTTTCAGGGACCTCAACACCGGTGCGCTCCTCGAGCTCATCGGGGCGCAAATCAGCGGGAAAGGTGAACCAATCCCTGGCCCTCACCACATCGAGCGATGCTCGATCGTGTTCATCGGCAACCTCGCCAATTAACTCTTCGACAAGATCTTCCAACGTAGCGATACCCGACGTTCCGCCGTATTCATCGACCACGATTGCCAGCTGGTATCCGCGGCCACGAAGCTCGGTGAGCAACACATCCAGCGTCATGGTCTCTGGCACACGAATCACATCCGACTGCAACGCCGAGGCGGGGACGTCCATGCGTTTGTCTTCCGGAACGGCCACCGCCTGCTTCACGTGAACCACACCGCGAATATCATCCAGGGATTCCCCAATGACAGGGAATCGAGACAGCCCGGTCTTTTTGGCCAGTGCGATTACGTCGATTGCAGTGTCACTGCGATGAAGGCTTTCGACTTTGGTCCTCGGTGTCATCACATCCACAGCATTACGCCGTGAAAACTCGATAGTTCTTGACAGCAATGTCGCCGTGTCACCTTCGAGTAGCCCCTGCAGCGCAGAGCGCTGGACCAGACTAGACAGTTCATCCGCTGTTCGCGCCGCGGAGAGCTCCTCTTTAGGCTCCACCCCCATCGCGCGCAGAATGCGGTTGGCGCTTCCGTTCAACACGGTGATGAACGGCCGAAACGTCCACGTGAAGGCGACCTGCAAGGGAAGCAGGACCCTGGCGGTGGCCCGAGGAACAGCAAGCGCATAGTTCTTGGGCACGAGCTCGCCAAAAATCATCGAAATGAGGGTGGCAAAAACGATACCCAACACTCCGCCCAAAGGGCGGACAAAATCCTCGGGAACTCCCCAGGATGTCAAGGGTCCAGACAACATCGAACTGACCGCCGGTTCCATGGTGTATCCGGTAAGAATCGTGGTCAAAGTGATGCCGAGCTGGGCACTCGAGAGGTGGGTAGATGTGCGTTTGAGGGCCCCGATGGTAATTCCGTGGCCTTTTTCTCCCTTGGCGCGCCTAGCCTCTAAATCTGCTCGGTCGAGGTTGAGAAGGGCAAATTCACTTCCCACGAAAACCCCCGTGCCGAGCGCGAGAAAAACCCCCACGGTAAAGAGGATGAGATCAGTACTCAGCGGGCACCCACCCTGCGGGCGCCCGAGGGTCTATGACAGGGCTCGGAACTTTCTGACGGAGAGCAATACATGACTTTGACACTAGCACCGAGCCACACCAGAGCGCCTGGATGCAAAGGATCTTCACAGCAAAGCCGATAGGCTTTGAAACAGTAGGCCAAGCAACGTGAGGGTGAGTGACAACAGCGTGTCAGAGAGCGACACTGTAAGCGGATCGGCCGAGTTTGGGGCTAATGCATGGCTGGTTGACGAGCTCTGGGCCCTCTACCAAAAAGACCCCGCTCTGGTGGAAAAAAGTTGGTGGTCACTGTTTGAAAGCCGGTCCTCGACCGGATCTCCTTCGGAGCCCCCGGCACCAGCCCACTCCAGCCCTCCTGCCCCCCAGGAGTACCCGGCGGATGACCCCGCTCCTATCACCGCACCCATTGCAAAAACGACGTCCGCCAGGCCAAAAGAGCGGCCCATCCCCGCCGAGGCACCCACCTCTACCGCGACTACCTCCACCGTTGCCGATGACCAGGAAACCGAAACTCCTGAACCCGTCGATCAGGTAGACCGCTTGAAGGGAATGGCCAAAGCGCTCGCGGCAAACATGGACCAGAGCCTCCAGGTCCCCACCGCCACCAGCGTGCGCACGGTTCCCGCCAAACTTTTGATTGATAACCGTATTGTTATCAACAACCACTTGCGCCGCACTCGTGGAGGCAAAGTGTCGTTCACCCATCTCATTGCGTGGGCGATGATCAAGGCCCTCAAAGTGCTTCCCAGCCAAAACGTCTTCTATGACGAGCGTGAGGGAAAACCTGTCGCAGTTCACCCAGCGAATATCAACCTGGGCATTGCCATTGACATTCCTAAACCCGATGGCACCAGAAGTCTCGTCGTCCCAGGAATCAAGCGAGCCCAAAACATGGGGTTTCGCGATTTCCTTCTGTCCTACGAAGATGTCGTAAGCCGAGCACGCGAAGGCAAACTGGTGGCCGATGATTACGCCGGCAACACCATCTCGTTGACCAACCCCGGCGGCATTGGAACCGAGCACTCTGTGCCGCGCCTCATGAAAGGCCAAGCCTGCATCATTGGGGCTGGCGCTTTGGACTACCCCGCAGAATTCCAGGGGTCCTCTAAACGCACGCTTGCAGATCTGGGTATTGGTAAGACCATCACCCTCACCTCCACCTATGACCACCGTGTGGTCCAAGGGGCTGGGTCGGGGGAATACCTCGCCAAGATTCATCAGTTTTTGATTGGCGGCGATGGATTCTTTGAAGAAATCTTTGCGTCGCTTCGCATTCCCTACATGCCCATCCACTGGGCTGAAGACATCGCTATCAACGCTGCGGATATGGTCAACAAAACCTCCCGCGTCCAAGAACTCATCAACGCATTTCGGGTCAGAGGCCATCTCATGGCGGACATTGATCCCCTCGAGTATCGACAACGCTCCCATCCAGACTTAGAAATTGAAAGCCACGGTTTAACTTTTTGGGACCTTGACAGGGAATTCGTCACAGGCGGCTTCGGCAATAAGCAGACCATGTTGTTGCGCGAAATTCTTGGCGTCCTTCGCGACTCGTATTGCCGAACCATCGGCACGGAGTACATGCACATTCAGGACCCACGCCAGCGCTCGTGGTTTCAGGAGAGACTGGAAAAGCACTACGAAAAACCCGACCACGATGCTCAGCTGCGAATTCTTTCCAAACTGAACCAGGCCGAAGCTTTCGAAACCTTCCTGCAAACGAAATATGTGGGCCAAAAACGTTTCAGCATGGAGGGAGCCGAATCCACGGTCACCCTGGTCGATGAAATTTTGCAGGCCGCCACCGAAGCGGGACTTGATGAGGTGGCGATGGCGATGGCTCACCGCGGCCGCCTCAATATTTTGGCAAATATTGCGGGAAAGACCTACGGGCAAATTTTCCGTGAGTTTGAGGGTGCCCAGGATGTCCGCAGCGTTCAAGGTTCCGGCGATGTGAAATACCATCTGGGAACCGAAGGCACCTACACCTCGTCGCGCGGTGAGAGCATTCCCGTGTATTTGGCGGCGAATCCTTCCCATCTAGAAGCGGTCAACGGTGTGCTCGAGGGAATTGTCCGAGCCAAACAGGATCGAAAAGAGATTGGTCGTTTCGGAGTTCTTCCCGTTCTGATTCACGGTGATGCGGCCATGGCCGGCCAAGGAGTGGTATTAGAGACCCTCCAGATGTCCCAGCTTCGTTCCTACCGAACCGGTGGGACGATGCACGTCGTCGTCAACAATCAGCTCGGCTTCACCACCTTGCCCCACGACGGACGCACCTCAATCTATGCCACCGATGTCGCCAAAACCATTCAGGCACCCATCTTCCACGTCAACGGGGATGACCCTGAAGCGGTGCTGAGGGTTGCCGAAATCGCCTTTGCGTATCGGCAAGAATTCAAGGCAGATGTTGTCATCGACATCATCTGTTATCGCAGACGCGGTCACAACGAAGGCGATGACCCGGCGATGACACAGCCCCTGATGTACAACTTGATTGAGGCTAAGCGGAGCGTTCGTACCCTGTACACCGAGGCCCTCCTCGGGAGAGGCGATCTCACCCAGGACGAGCTCGAAGCTGCCCAGCGGGACTTTCAAGGGCGCCTTGAGGAGGCTTTCCAAGAAACCCATGCCGCCCAAACCGGTGCTATCGCAGTTATCACCGATGATAAAGGCGCCATTGCGGACGTGGAACGGCCAGATTCTCAGCGAGACATGGATGTTGCCGGTGAGCCAGAAACAACCGGTGTTGACCCCTCAGTTCTCGCTCTTATTGGTGATGCCCACGCCAACCTCCCTCCTGGTTTCACCACTCACCCTAAACTCCAGCCCCTTCTCGATAAGCGACGAGAAATGTCGCGCAGCGGGGACATTGACTGGGGGTTTGGAGAACTGATTGCGCTTGGTTCCCTGCTGTTAGAGGGAACGCCCGTAAGGCTGGTAGGCCAAGACACGAGGCGTGGGACGTTCGTCCAGCGCCATGCTGTCCTCCACGACCGGGTGAACGGTCAGGAGTGGTTGCCGCTCATGAACATGGCGGAAAACCAAGCAAGGCTCTGGATTTATGACTCCCTGCTGAGCGAATATGCGGCGCTCGCGTTTGAATATGGCTACTCCGTGGAGCGCCCCGATGCTTTGGTCATGTGGGAGGCGCAGTTTGGTGATTTCGTCAACGGGGCCCAAACCGTCATTGACGAATTTATTTCGTCTGCCGAACAAAAATGGGGCCAGCGTTCCAGCGTGGTGCTTTTGCTCCCCCACGGCTTTGAAGGCCAAGGCCCCGACCACTCATCAGCTCGCATCGAACGGTTCTTGCAGTTGGCAGCCGAAGACAACATGATTCTTTCCCGGCC
>CAYUJX010000080.1:1519-7039 GCA_964445125.1 uncultured Microbacteriaceae bacterium | reverse complement strand
CGACAAGCCCTTTACGCGGCAGCATTGGTCGATTTTCTTCTTGTGGTTGTGCCAACTGTGTTGCTTTGTCACCCGTTGTCATGGGTACTCAAAAGCTTCCGAAACAGGGTTATTTGGGCACCTATGACCCTGGGTGAGTGACTCTTCCAAGACTGGGGGTCAAGGGGTCGCAGGTTCAAATCCTGTCAGCCCGACCGTGTCAGCCCGACCGAAAAGCCGCGGAAACTCAGGGGTTTCCGCGGCTTTTGTATTGGTGAAATTTGATCCGGTCATCAAAAACCTCTGCTGGAGAGCGCTTCTTCGCTCTCTGTGCTCGGTAGGACGTCGTTGTTTGCGGGTGTTTCTGATTGCCCGGTGCGGCGCTGCGCACCTGGTCTGCATGACCACTCCAACACCGCTTCCGATCCCATTGCCAGACCTGCCGCCGCTGCTCGATATCCGCGAGCTGTCGGCCTACCTCGGCGTGCCCGTCTCGACGATCTACGACTGGCGCTCGCGCGGTGTCGGCCCGCGCGCCTATCGTTTCGGCAAGCACCTCAAGTTCGCCATTGCGGATGTGACCGAGTGGATCGAGGCCCAGCGCGACCCGGCACCAACCGCCCGGCCTGCACCGACCCAACTCCCGCGGCGGTGACGCGATGAGTCGCCTACGCCTGACAATCGGCATCTACGGCGAGATCACCACCCGTCGCCGCCCGAGCAGCCGCATCGAAGCCCGCGCGCTATCGAGACTGGGATGGCGTCGCCCGCTTCGTGCAAGCGAGCGGCGATACGGCGGTCGCCGCGCCGCGTGCCCTGAAAGCGAAGTGTGTTGACCCCAACCTGATCGCGCCCAGCGCGGGATCGCTCACCGCTGATAGCCCGTTCCCTGATCTGGTGGCGTACTGGCTCGAAGACATCGACCTGGAAGACCGGCTCGCAATCGCCACCAGGCAGCTCTACGAGCGCGACATGCGCACCCTTGTACTGCCCGCGTTCAAGGACCTGACGTTGCGCGAGATCGGGGTGGCCCGCTGCGACCAGTTCCTGAAACGGCTCGCGAAAGATTCGTATTCGAAGGCGAAGCATGCCCGCGTTGTGCTAAGGCTCGCGGTTGCGCTAGCAGTGCGGCACGAGGTGCTATTGCGCAACCCCGTCGATCACGTCGCACGCTTGCATGGTGACGCGCGGATGCCCGACGCGTTCACGCCAGAAGAGATCACCGGGATCCGTGCCGCGATTGCGTACTGGGAAGCGGGCCGCGATGTGTCGGGACCGAAGCCCGACGGGCGACTCGGTGCAATCGTCGAGGTCATGCTGGGCACTTCCGCACGCATTGGCGAAGTACTCGCGATCCGCCGCCGCGATATCGATCTGAGCGTGCCATCCGTGCGGATTAGTGGAACGATCATCAGCCCGAAGGGTGAACCGACGACGCGGCAGGATCACCCGAAGACTGTCAAGCCCCGATTGTTACGCACGATTCGACTCCCGGGATTCGCTGCGACGGCCGTGCAACGGCGGCTGAATCAGCTCAACACGATCGACCCCGATGCGCTGCTCTTCTGCTCACGTGAGGGGACCCCGCTGACGACAATCAACGAGCACGCGGGTGTCGAGCTGGCATCACAGTGACTTGGCCATACCGACCCGGCGATCACGATCAAGCACTGCATTCGCCGCAACGAAACCGTCGACCCCGCGACTGCGGGCCTGCTGGAGGAGGCGTTCGGGCAATGTTGAACTTTTTTCGCAAGGGATTGGCTCGCGAAACGAAACGTACTCAGGTAAGATTACCTGTATACGATACGTCTCAGGAGGTGATCGCGTGAAGGCCTTGACGCCAAAAGCTGCCGCAGAGAAGCGGAGTGCGCTGTACCGGGGGCATGCTGAGGGACGTTGGGAACGCATTGGCCGAGGCATCTATCTACCTGCCGATGCACCCGCAACGGACTGGGATCAGCTCGAAGCGGCCACCCGACGGCCGGAAGCGACTATTTGTCTGGTTTCTGCTCTCGCACACTACGACCTCACTGATGCCATTCCCGACGCGCTGGCTGTCGCAATACCGCGAGGAACGCGTGCACCAGTGACCGAAGGTGCAATTCGCTGGCATCGCTTTGACCCGGCAACCTTCGGCCTGGGGCGTGAAGAGACCGTAATCCCGGGAAGTTCGCAGAACATTGGCCTCTACAGTGCGGAGCGCACGATTGTCGACTGTTTCCGCCTTCGATCGACAGTCGGGTACGAAGTAGCGCGCGATGCAACCAAAGAGTGGCTCCGCCGAGGCGGCAAGCCCGCCGATCTCATGAGCCTTGCCCTGCTACTCCCTCGAGCCAAAGCTCCGCTCCTTCAAGCACTGGAGGCGCTCACATGACTGGTAAAGATGTATATCGTCAACTGCAAGCCGCGGCTCGATCAGCCGCGGCAAAACAAGGCATCCAGGTGCCAACGGAGGAATACCTGATTCGCCACGCACTCGAATCATTTCTTGATCGCCTGAATCGCACACCCCATGCACGTGACTTCGTGCTGAAGGGTGGGATTCTGCTGGGCGCGTACGGCGTGCGCCGCCCGACGAAAGATGTTGATTCGAACGCCGTCGGCGCGGAAGTCTCGCCAGAGCACCTCGCAAAAGTTGTGCGAGACGCCGCATCGATCAAATCTGACGATGGGGTCGAGTTCGACCTCGACACACTCACTGTTCAGGAGATCCGCGATGGTGCCGAATACCCCGGTATTCGTCTTCGCGTGAAAGTCGGGATTGGTAGCTGGCGGGGAACAGTGGCGTGGGACGTATCAACGGGCGATCCGATCGTGCCAGCGCCGCGTGAAGTGACGCTCGACAGGATCCTCGGCGAGCCTATCTCGCTCATTGGGTACGCAGCCGAATCGACGGTCGCAGAGAAAGGCGTGACGATCCTCGAACGCGGGATTACGAGCACTCGATGGAGAGACTACGTCGACATCGTGACACTCGGAGGAACCGGACTCGATGCCGAGGTGTTACTGAACGCATCTCGTGCGGTTGCTGCATATCGCGGCGTTGAGCTGAAACCGATCACGCCGCTCCTTGAAGGCTACGGAGCAGTCAGCCAGTCGAAGTGGGCCGCCTGGCGTCGCAAGGAAAAGCTCGAAGCCGTGTGTAAAGAAAACTTGGACGAGCAGATCATTCGAGTGGCAGAGATCCTCGACCCGATACTCAGCCAAGGTTCGGGAAGTTAAGTGTGATGCCGACCTCGATGTTGACAGTCGCGGTACTCGGCGTACCGTAGAAGCAACTGGGACGGGTCGTCACGCGAGCAGTGACGTCGGAGCTCATTGTCGGTATGGTGATTGCTCGCTGTATTGCCTCGTAGATCTTCATGCCAATGAGGTACGCACTGCCGTCATTGATTCCGTCACGACCGGGATCCCCGCCGGACTCCGCCCCGGCAAGAGGTTGCCGACGCTGTGCGAGCCGCTGTCATCGAGACTGCCCAATCAAAAAACCCAAGGCCGGCTAGTTTGGTCCCGCGAAAATCCGGTGCTGCCAGAGTCATGAACTGGTGGTTCAAAGTCGGTCCGCCAGGAAGGGAAAAGTAGGGAGCTGGTCCCGGCACCGGGGTTTTCGCTCAATCCTTCGACCTTCCGTCCCAATCGACAAGGCTTCCTGTGGATTTAGCGCAGGAAACTACGTCTTGACGAACAATCTGTTATGGTCATGTTTTACACGTTATTTTCCAGAAGGCGAGTGGTGAATAAATTCAGCAGAACTTCGCGCCTGGGGGCACTTCTGGCGACAGTGTCAATGTGGCTGACGGGTTGTGCTGCGGTGTCTACCACTGCGGCTGAGGACGATGATCGGCCAGTCGTATTGACCACCTTCACCGTGCTGGCGGACATTGCGGAGAATGTGGCCGGCGACAGGCTGCGAATTGAATCAATCACCAAGGTTGGTGCGGAGATTCATGGCTACCAACCGACTCCGGGGGATCTCACACGAGCCCAAGATGCAGAGCTCATTTTGGATAATGGCCTTAATCTTGAGGCTTGGTTTGGAAGGTTTGTGGAAGATCTGGATGTGCCACACGTGGTTGTTAGCGAAGGCGTGGAGCTGATGTATATCGCGGAAGATTCATATCGCGGTTTTCCCAACCCACACGCCTGGATGAGCCCTCTGAACGTGATGATTTACGTGGACAACATGACCGAGGCTTTCAGCGTTTTGGCACCTGAAGATGCCGAGTATTTTCGAGCAAATGCAGCGGTCTATAAAACTCAACTTCAAGAGGTTCAGGACGAGCTTGTGGAAAGATTGTCCGTCCTGGATGAATCTCAGCGAGCGCTTGTGACGTGCGAGGGAGCGTTTTCTTACCTGGCTCGAGATGCTGGGCTTCAGGAAGTGTACATCTGGTCCGTGAATGCCGAGAACCAAGCTACTCCGAGACAAATTGCCGGGGTTATTGAATTCGTTTCCGAAAATAATGTGTCTGCGGTCTTTTGCGAGTCCACAGTCTCGGACAATGCTATGCAGCAAGTGGTGAGTGCAACATCTGCGAAATTTGGCGGTGTGCTCTTCGTGGATTCGCTATCACTCCCGGATGGTCCGGTTCCCACCTACCTCGATTTGATTCGCTATAACGCCGAAAAAATCGCTCAGGGCCTCACCGGTGTTTCTCCATGATCAACCCTGCAATTTCCATTATGGATTTATCGGTGTCTTACGGAGAGGTCGATGCCCTTATTGGAGCCAGCCTCGACCTTCCTGAAGGCACAGTCGTAGGACTTGTGGGTATGAACGGATCGGGTAAATCCACCCTTTTCAAGTCGATCATGGGCATCGTTAAGGCTCGTTCGGGCGTCATCAAGGTTTTCGGTGAGGACCCCGTTTTAGCTCGACGCAGGGGCAGTATCGCCTATGTGCCCCAGAGCGAGGAGATTGATTGGAGCTTCCCGATCTCGGTTAAGGAGGTTGTCCTTATGGGCCGCTTTGGCAAGATGGGCCCGGCCAGACGGGCCAGCTCTCAAGACCACGCCGCGGTGAAAGATGCCCTTGCGCAAGTGGAGCTCGGGGAATACTCCACTCGGCAGATTGGCGAACTTTCTGGCGGTCAGCGAAAGCGCGCGTTTTTGGCACGGGCCATCGCCCAGGAGGCAAAGATTCTGTTGCTGGATGAACCTTTTGCTGGAGTGGATAAGAAGTCCGAGGCGACCATCATTCGATTAATAAAGAATCTGGCAAATCAAGGGGCAACCGTGTTGGTCTCAACCCACGACCTCCTGGCCTTGCCCCAGCTGGCCGAGGAGTCCATCCTCTTGATGCGCAGAGTTCTGATGCACGACACGACGCAAAAAGTGTTGCAGCCCAATAACCTAGCTTTGGCCTTTGGGATTGATGTTTTGGGCAGAGGCGATGACGCATGAACCTTATCGATGTAATTCTTGAACCCTTGAGCTACGACTTTATGATTCGCGCTTTGATAACCACCTTGGTGGCCGCAATCGTGGGGGCCGTTTTGTCTACCTGGCTCGTTCTCATTGGCTGGTCGCTTATGGGGG
>CAYUJX010000080.1:0-1419 GCA_964445125.1 uncultured Microbacteriaceae bacterium | reverse complement strand
GTGGGGGCCGTTTTGTCTACCTGGCTCGTTCTCATTGGCTGGTCGCTTATGGGGGATGCGGTCTCCCATTCAGTATTGCCGGGCGTCGTGATTGCCTATGTGCTTGATTTCCCTTTTGCTATCGGCGCCGCATTTTTTGGCTTCCTCGCCGTGATTTTGATCGGTGTTGTGCGAGATACGAGCCGAGTAAAAGAAGATGCTGCGATAGGTATCGTTTTTACCACCCTGTTCGCACTGGGCTTGGTGTTGATTTCTGTAACACCATCACAAACTGACCTCGGCCATATTGTTTTTGGAAATCTGCTGGGAGTGTCGTGGGCAGATGTCACTCAGGTGATTGTGTTGGGCGCTTTTACTCTGGGGGTTCTTATTTTTAAGCGCAAAGATTTCACGTTGTTTGCTTTTGATCCGATTCACGCTCGCGCGATTGGATTGAACCCCAAGATAATCGGAGCAGTTCTTCTGGCGTTGCTGGCGCTTACTTCGGTAGTAGCACTGCAAGCTGTAGGGGTCATCTTGGTGGTTGCCATGCTCATCATTCCTGGGGCAACCGCATATTTATTGACGGATCAGTTTTCCAAGATGCTCATCATCGCTCCGGTTTTGGGAGCGATTGCGGCTGTCGTTGGGGTGTATTTGAGCTACTACCTTGACACGGCATCTGGCGGCATGGTGGTGTTATCCCAGGGCGCTATGTTTGCGCTCGTTTACCTATTCAGCCCTCGGCAAGGCGTTATTGGTAAGCGAATCAGAGCGGCCAGTTATGCCAGGCTGCAACGGCGCTCGCCCCAAGCGCGCTTTAGTTAGGTAGTTAGCCCGTTTTTATTGATCTACCGGCCCAATAATCTCGATGTAGAGGGCCTGCGCAGCCTCGAAGCTCAGTGCAATCGGCTCAGCAGATCCGCCAATCGTGATGCGTACATCCAGGGAGTTTTGAGTGTGGTCTAACACCTCAAGTTCAGTATCCACGCCAATTTGGTGCTCGCCAAAGAACTTCAAGAGTTCCGGATCGGCATCTGAAATGCGTCTGACCACGCCCCAGACATGAGTGGGAACCAAGTGGAGTCTGACGGCATTGGGGATGTCGATGGCTCCACTGGCTCCGGGTATGGGGTCCCCGTGTGGATCTCTGGTGGGAAAACCCAACTTCTTATCGAGCTGGTCAATCATGAAATCCGACACAGCGTGCTCGAGGTTTTCTGCTTCTTCGTGGACTTGGTCCCAGCGATAACCCAATACCTTGACCAGAAAAGTCTCAATGAGGCGATGCCTGCGGACCATGGCTAACGCGTGCCCTCTCCCTAGCTCGGTTAGCTCAATTGGGGCATAGGGGGAATAGATAACAAGTCCGGCTTCTCCAAGACGGCGCATGGCATCGGAAACTGACGAGAGCTTGAGGCCCGTCTTTTGGGATATTTC
>CAYUJX010000079.1:0-7269 GCA_964445125.1 uncultured Microbacteriaceae bacterium | reverse complement strand
TCCGGGATTTCACCGCTCCCCTCACTCCCTGGGGCGCCGGACACCGAGGGCTAGATTTAGCAGCCGAAGACAGCGACATTGTCGCCCCCACCGGTGGGACCATCAGTTTTAGCGGGTGGGTGGTTAATCGCGGTGTAGTCACCATCACGACCCCGGAGGGCTTGCGTATCAGCATGGAGCCGGTCACCCCCGCAGTAAAAAGCGGGGAACAAGTGCGCCGAGGCCAGGTCATCGCGCGGGTGGAGCCTGGGCACTGCGCGACGCTGTGCCTGCACCTGGGGCTTCGTGTAGGCACAGAGTATCGGTCTCCCCGAAGGGAACTCGGAGTCCTCCAGAGGGCAAGACTGCTCCCCTGGGACCCCTCTGGCTAAGCGCGTGGGTGCGCCTTGTCATAGGCGCCCCTGAGCCGTTCGGTGGACACGTGAGTGTAAATCTGTGTGGTGCCCAAAGAGGCATGCCCCAAGAGTTCTTGAACGCTGCGCAAATCCGCCCCCCCGTCTAAGAGATGCGTGGCCGCGGTGTGCCGAAGAGTGTGGGGGCCAAGCCCTCCCGTCCCTGGCAGATCCGCTAAGAACCGTGCCACCACCTGATAGACGGAGCGCGAACCTATCGGTTTTCCGGTGGTCGACAGAAAAACCACGTCCCCCGAAAGCTCCCCCACAAGGTGGGTGCGCCCGTGCTCAAGGTAGTGCGCTAGTGACCGCTGTGCCGGGAGCCCCAGGGGGATCACGCGCTCCTTGTCCCCTTTTCCTCGCACCCGAACCGTGAGGGACACAAGATCCATCCGAGACAGCGTGAGAGACGTCAATTCACCCACCCGCATGGCGGTCGCATAGAGCAACTCCACCATGGCGGCATTCCGGAGCGCTATAGGGTCACCCGTGCCAGCTGCGTCCTCCAGACTCTGGAGAATCGTCTCCATCTGAGAGCGGGTGAGCACCCGGGGTAAAGATTGGTTTGCTTTCGGCGCGCGGAGTCGCACACCCAAGTCCCCTGTCGTGTGATGGTTAAGCCCGAGCCACTGGGTGAAACCTTTGAGTGACGACACTTTACGCCGCAGCGAGGAAGCCGCCATTCCTGACTCCGCCAGGGACCACACCCACGAGCGACACAGCTCCGTGTCCAGTTCGGCGGAATCAACCACGCGCTGCGTGGCTAAAAAGCCCACAAACTGCTCCAGATCGCCCTGATAGGCGAGAAGAGAGTTTTCGGACAGGCGACGGCTCTGCGCCAGCGTGTGGCAATACGAGCGCGAAGCTGCCAGCAGGGTGGTCATCAGGAACCGGATTGAACCTGATCTGCGTGAGTGTTGAACTCGGAGTCTTTTTGAGAAAACATCGCGCGGCGCTCTTGAGCGCTCATGGCGCTCACGACCGAGCGATAGCTTGCGTCGTAAGAAATAATTTCCTTGACATCCTCGAGAGGCACCTGGGAGAACACCACCTGGTCGGGGTAGACGTGCACCAGGGACGCTGCCACACCGGTGGTCTTTGCGGACAAAATAGTGCTGGCTGGCCCGATGAGATCAATGTTGTAACACGCTGCAGCCGCGACAGAAATTGGCACTCCGGCAAAGGTCGAAAACGTAGAGTAATGCAGGTGTCCGGCAAGAATTCCCCGGACATCCGTTCCGCGAATCACCTCTGCCAGGGCAGCTTGATTCTCCAGCTCGATCAGCCCCATCAACTCGATGGGGGTGGGAATGGGGGGGTGATGAAGCGCAAGCAGCGTGCCCTTATTGGCGGGAGTGTCTAGTTCGCTGGCCAACCATGCCAGCTGGTCTTTCGTGAGCTCACCGTGATGAAACCCCGGCACCGAAGAATCTAAAACAATGATGCGAAGCCCTCCGGCCCAATAGACCGCATCTTGCGGGGCTGTGGTCGCCGGAGCGCCCATAAGCACCGAGGAAAAAGGTTCCCGGTCATCGTGATTGCCCATCACCCACAACACCTGGGCGCCCAGCTTCTTAGCCCACGGTTCCACGAGGGAACGCAGACGCACATAGGCGTCTTCTTCCCCTCGGTCCGCCAAATCACCCGTGAACACGAGCGCATCAACAGGCAATCCACTGGCCACCAGGCGTTCCAGGAGAAGGGCTAAAGGTCCCTCCGAGTCAATAGAGCCGAACAGTTTGGCGTTGCCTGCCAACAAGTGTGTGTCGCTAATGTGCACCACAATGTGCTCGGCTTCGGGATGTTGGCTAAACGCGCTCATGGCCCCAGCTTAGGTGAGTGGGTCGGGACACCGGGGAGCAAAAAACCCACATCGGCGGGCTCCGTGAGCACCATGGCGCCTTGTTCTCGAACAATTCGAAAACACCCTCTGGCATGTGTGTCTTCCCATCGGCCAGGCACCACGCCAATGTCTCGCCCCAGTCCTGCCGCGTGATGGGCGGTGTTGATGGCACCCGAGCGGTGTGCTGCTTCGACCACAACCAGTGCCTGCGAAAGGGCTGCGATGAGGCGGTTTCTCGCGAGGAACCGTTCGGGCCGAATCCTCATTCCACACGGCGCTTCTGAAAACACCGCTCCACGTTCGGCAATATGTGTCATCAAGGACACGTTGTCGGAGGGGTACACCGATTCCAACCCTCCGGCAAGAACCGCGATAGGAACCCGCCCATGGACGAGGGAAGCCTGGTGAGCGATGGAATCGATTCCTAATGCTCCCCCGGACACGATGCCCACACCCTCGCACCACGCCCCCTGGACAATGGCGGTGGTGTGGGCGAGACCAGCCCCCGTGGGGTGCCTGCTTCCCACCACCGCCAACACTGCTCTCCCCCGGGCGACCACGCCTGGGTCTCCTCGCACCCACAGGGTCAATGGCGCCGCCGGCCCCAAGTCGTTCATCCGCGTCGGCCACAGGGGGTCTTCGGAGCCCATCACCTGTATTCCTGCGTGGCGCTGCTTCCGGTGAGACGCCTGAACCTGAGCAGGGTCATAACGGGCACGCCACCGCTCCAGCTGAGCATAATTTGCGGGAGAAATCTCCTCGCTGAGGCCTGTGAGCACCCTTGTGGGTGATGTTGTCGACTCCACCAGTTGGGCCGCGGCCTCGATTCCGTGGCGCTGCGTCAGTGCCCGGGCGAGGCCATCACCGGGGTCGGCCATAAAACCCCAGGCGATACGAGCGAGAGTTTCTGATTCCATGGGAGCACCGTGACAGAAGCCAAGCGGGAACAGTGCAGCGGGAGCGCGGCGGGAGTATCCGCGCGGCGTCGCAGAGATGTGGACACCTTATTCGTCGAGTGCGAGCTCCGTGGGGAGCTTCAAATCTTTGCTTCCCAATTCCTCCACATTGACATCTTTGAAGGTAAGGACGGTGACCGAGGAAACAAAACGATCTGAGCGATACACATCCCACACCCAGACATCCTTCAAGGTGAGCTCAAAATAAAAGTCTGCACCGCGTTCCTTGACTTCCCGGGTGACCTCGTTGGCGAGATAGAACCGACGCTCCGTTTCTACGACATAGCGAAACTGGCTCACAATATCGCGGTACTCCCGATACAGGGCAAGCTCGACCTCCCGGTCGTAGTCCTCAAAGTCTTCAGGTTGCATGGTGCCTGGAGTCTAGTGAAGCTGCAAGAACTAGAAGTGAATCCACGTGCGCCGATGAAGCGGCGTGACGCCGTGTTCACTAATTGCGTCACGATGACCCGCCGAGCCGTAGCCCTTGTTGCTGGCAAACCCGTACTGGGGATATCTCGCCGCGTGCTCAATCATGAAATTATCGCGATGAACCTTGGCGATGACGGACGCCGCTGCCACGGACACACAATCCCGGTCCGCCTTTTCCTTCGTCACCACGGCCAAGGGATGCGGCAAATGGGGGGTCACAAAATCGTGGCCGCCATCGAGCAACAACACCGACGGTCCCACCGCAACGCCCTTGCGGGCCAATTCCTGAAGCCCTCTCACCACAGCGGTCGCGAGAGCATTCATAATTCCCCGCTCGTCAATCTCTTGAGCGCTGGCCTCGCCCAGCGCCCAATGGGAAAAAGACTCTCGCACGGCCTGGGCGATAGCGGGCCGTTTTTTTTCGCTAATCGCTTTCGAATCGCGCAAACCCTCAGGCCACACCTTCTGCGAGGGCTCCCATACGACTAAACCGATGACGACAGGCCCTGCCAGCGGTCCCCGCCCCACCTCGTCACACCCAATTACCCGGGGATACCCGTGCGCGACCAGTTTTTCTTCACTGGCGAGGGTGGGGGTTTCCCGAGAAATCAGGGCAGTCTCGACTCGATGCCGGAAAAGACGGTGGGATAATTCGACAACCACTCCCAGCGGTCCCGGGGCCAAGAAATCACGATGGCGCGACCGACAACATTGTCCACTGGCACAAAACCACCTCCTGGCTTATCCATGTTGCGCCGGGAATCAGCGGAGTTATAGCGGTTGTCTCCCATCACCCACAACGCTTCATTGGGGACCGTAACCGCAAAATCATTGCTGCTGACTTTGGATACCCCCTCCGGAAGGTTCAGATAGGTTTCCGCCAGAGGAACACCATTGACTCTCATGGCACCGAGCTCATCGCAGCAGACAATAGTGTCACCCGGTAGCCCGATGACCCTCTTAACCAGGTGTTTATTGTCATCGGCGCCAGAAAGACCAATAAACACCGAAACACCATTAAGGATGCGAGAAAGCGGATCATCTTCACTCACCCCGGTTTGCGCAGAAAGCCATCCGCCAGGATCGACAAACACTATGACGTCACCACGATGAAGTTCAAACACCTGAGGAGTGAGCTGGCTCACAATGATGCGATCATCGCGAATCAACGTGGCTTCCATCGACTCGGTAGGGATGAAAAAAGACCTAATCAAAAAGGTCTTGATGATAAAAGAAACCACCAAAGCGGCCAAAAGAATCACTATCGCATCCCTCAGGAAACGCAGAATGACGCGCAAGGGGGACCTCCGGTGCCGAGCCATCATGAAGGTATGGGGAGCTGACGCTGCAAGGACTCCATGACAACAGACACGTAGGTCAGTATAGAAGTGCCTCAGAGGGCCAGAGTTACGATTCGCGCTTTTCGCGAATCTTGGCCTTCTTGCCGCGCAGGCTGCGCAGGTAGTAGAGCTTCGCGCGACGAACGTCACCGCGGGAAACAACCTCAATGTGGTCAATCACCGGGGAGTGGATGGGGAACGTACGCTCCACGCCCACCTGGAAGCTGATCTTGCGCACAATGAACGTCTCGGTCACGCCGTGACCGGAACGAGCGATGACAACACCTTGGAAGACCTGGATACGTGAGCGGGTGCCTTCCACAATGTTCACGTGAACCTTGACGGTGTCACCAGAGCGAAAATCGGGAATATCGGACCGAAGTGATGCTTGGTCAACGAAATCGAGGGTTTGCATGATGTCTCTTCTCTGCGCCGCCACAGGTCGCACGCGAATAATGGAATGAAGCCAAGCTGTGCCCCACCGAAGTGGAGTGCTGCTCCCCTATGGCAGAGGCGCACGGTGGCACAATTACGTATTCTGTCACAAAACCTGCCAACTAGCCATCCGCACTGAACTAGGGTGGGACAGCTATGATTCCTCGTCACTCCACCGCCACCGTTGACCAGATGCGCCCTGTAGGCGCCTTTGTCGCCCGCGTTTTGCGCACCCTTGAAGAGAAGGCTCAACCGGGAGTTTCCCTGCTCGATTTAGACGCTCTCGCTCACGACATGATCCGAGAAGTTGGTGCCACGAGCTGCTACATCGACTACCACCCTTCGTTCGGGGGGTCTCCTTTTGGCAAGGTGCTGTGCACCTCCGTCAACGCGGCTGCCCTGCATGGGCTGCCTTACGACTATGCACTGGTGAAGGGTGATCTTCTCTCGTTGGACTTTGCCGTCAGCCTGGAAGGCTGGGTAGCCGATTCGGCGCTCACCCTCGTGATTGGTGGCCCAGGAACTCCGAGTGATCAGCGACTCATTGACACGTGTGAGAAGGCGTTGCTTGCTGGCATCGCACAAGCTCGCTCCGGCAACCGTCTGGGAGATATCTCGGCGGCAATCGGCCAGGTGTCGCGCCAAGCCGGATACCGGGTGAATACCGATTTTGGTGGCCACGGGGTGGGCCGCACCATGCACGAGGACCCCTCCATTCCCAACGACGCACTCCCGGGCACCGGCCCCCGACTCAAACCCGGGATGGTGTTCGCAATCGAACCGTGGCTCATGGAAAATACCGATGAGGTGTTTACCGATGCTGATGGGTGGACCCTCACGAGTGTTGACGGGTCCCGCTCAGCCCACGTGGAACACACGGTGGTGGTCACGCAGGGTGACGCCCTGGTGCTCACCGCGCGCGACTAGTCGCGAAGCAACTCGGGACGGATAGCTTTCGTTCTCGAGTAAGACTGCTCTTGGCGCCACGCTCGAATTGCCTCGTGGTTACCGCTGAGCAGCACCTCGGGAACATCAAGTCCGCGCCACTGGCGAGGCTTAGTGAAACTAGGGTATTCCAGTAAGCCGGATTCGTGGCTTTCCTCCGCCAAAGAATCCGGGTTTCCCATGAATCCCGGAACCAGGCGAACAATCGCCTCCAGCATCGCCAGGACAGCGACCTCTCCGCCGTTGAGCACATAATCTCCGATGCTGAGCTCTAGCACCGTGACCTTACTCCCGTAGTGCTCGACCACCCGTTGGTCAATTCCCTCGTAGCGACCACAGGCAAACACCAGGTGCTCCTCGGTGGCTAGAGACTGTGCTGTTTCCTGGGTGAAAAGTGCCCCCGCAGGTGTCGGAACGATAAGGAGGGTGCCCTCTTTTACCAGCGGATCAAGGGTCTCCCCCCACACGTCAGGGCTCATTACCATTCCAGCGCCACCGCCATATGGGGTGTCGTCCACACTCTTGTGAACACCAGGAGCCGCGTCACGCAGATTGTGAACGTGAAGGTCGACCAACTGAGCTTTGGCAGCCTTCCCCATCAAAGCCACCTCGAGGACATCGAAAATCTCCGGGAAGATACTGACGATGTCTACTCTCACGAGCTCGCGCCCTCAGCTTCTTCCAGGGGCTCAAAAAGGCCGCCCGGAGGAGTGATGGTGACTGTGCCGCCCGCGATATCTACCTGCGGAACAAAAACCTCCACAAAGGGCAGGAGGATTTCTGCTTCACCGGTGGAGATGACCAAAAGATCTTGGGCGGGAAAATGTTCCAGCCTGAGAATTGTTCCCACGCTGAGTCCGTCGCGCATGACCGTGAGACCGACAAGTTCGTGATCAAACCACGCATTCTTCTCAGTCGGCCTCGTC
>CAYUJX010000078.1:0-7313 GCA_964445125.1 uncultured Microbacteriaceae bacterium | reverse complement strand
GTGACTACGCCGGTCTGGCAACCTCCGCATTGCACTTTCTTGCTAAACGCGCCGGAGCGGAGGCCGTTGAAGACTTTGCCCGCGAACACAGCGCAGAGTTGAAGGCGCGGTTCGCCGGGCAGCTTGCGACAGTGGGCGCAGACGTCACAGCCCGCGCGCAAGCTCTGGCAACCGCACTGAGCAACGATGGCTTCGCCGCAACTATCCGACCCGTCGGGCCGGAGACGCCCACTGTGGGGATTCAGCTGTGCCAAGGGCATTGCCCTATTCAGAGTGTCGCGACTCAGTTTCCGGCGTTCTGCGACGCCGAGACAGAGGCCTTTTCACAGCTGCTGGGGGTTCGTGTCGAACGCCAGACGACTCTTGCCCAAGGGCAACACGCGTGCACTACATTCATCCCTTTGAGTGCTTTTCCGGTTGCAACGTCTTCAGGCACCGCCAGCCTTGAGAGTGACTTAGTACAGTGAGCATCGTTGAGAGGCTCCACCCCTCCCCGATAGGGCCAGTAATCTCCGATATCTCTGCGGGCAGGGCTTTCACTTCCCAGGAGTCGGCCACTATTCGTGGCGACTTCGCAATCCTTTCCCGGTCTGTGCGCGACGGGAAACAATTGGTGTATTTCGACTCCGCGGCAACATCACACAAACCGCGCCAGGTGCTCGATGCCGAGCGCACATTTTACGAACAGCACAACTCGGTCGTCCACCGCGGCGCTCACCAGCTTGCCGAAGAGGCCACCGACGCATTCGAATCCGCCCGCGAAACGGTGGCCCAGTTCATAGGCGCGCAGACCGGGGAGGTGGTGTTCACCAAGAACGCCACCGAAGCCATAAACCTTGTTGCTTACGCCTTCAGCAATGCTGCGTTCGCCGGGGCGATGAAGGGCGTTGGCCCTGCCACGGCCGCACGATTTGATCTCGGCGAAGGTGATGACATCGTCCTCACCGAGATGGAGCACCACGCCAACCTCGTGCCGTGGCAGGAACTTGCCCGGCGCACGGGTGCCACCCTGCGTTGGATCGGAGTCACTGACGACGGTCGCCTTGACCTCTCGGACCTGAATGCGGTCATTACTGACCGCACCAAGGTCGTCGCGTTCACCCACGTATCCAACGTTTTGGGCACCATTAATCCGGTCCGAGCCATTGTCGATCGGGCCCAGAAGGTTGGCGCCCTGACCGTCCTGGACGCGTGCCAGTCGGTACCACATCTTCCCGTTGACGTGGTGAATCTTGGCGTTGATTTCATGGCGTTCAGCGGCCACAAGATGTTCGGTCCGATGGGGGTAGGCGTTCTGTGGGGTCGGACTGAGCTTCTGTCGGCCATGCCTCCTTTCTTGACCGGGGGGTCGATGATCGAGACCGTCCACATGGAGGGCTCGACCTACGCTGCTCCGCCGCAACGGTTCGAAGCGGGTGTCCCGGTGGTGGCCCAGGCTGTGGGTCTGGCTGCGGCATGCGACTACCTGGCTGATGTAGGCATGCCGCGGGTGACGGCTCATGAACATTCCCTTACCGAAGTACTGCTCGCCGGTCTCGCGGAACGCCCGTGGGTTCGTGTCATCGGACCAACAGATGCCGAGGACCGTTCTGGCGTCGTCTCCTTCGTAGTCGACGGAGTTCACTCGCATGATGTCGGCCAAATCCTCGACGACGCCGGGGTCGCCGTCCGGGTTGGCCACCAATGTGCGCAGCCACTGCATCGGCGGATGAACGTGGAGGCGACGACACGAGCCAGCTTCGCGATACACAGCACGCACGCTGAGATCGAGACGTTCTTGACTGCTCTTGACCGTGTACCTGCGGTGTTTGGCGGGACACTCTGATGCGGCGCGTGCAGGAAATCCTCCAGGAAACGTCGGCGCCTGGGCGCCGTGGGCGTGGGCCCAAGACGCTTCGGGCTCAGTCCCACCGGGAGCTCGTCGCGGGCGCCCGGGGAATCACTCGGATTAGTGGGGCACTAACTTCACGAGAAGGGAACACAACATGACGTACGTTATCGCGTTGCCGTGCGTGGATGTCAAGGACAGGTCATGCATTGACGAATGCCCTGTCGACTGCATCTACGAGGGCGATCGAATGCTCTACATTCAACCCGACGAATGCGTCGACTGCGGCGCGTGCGTGCCCGTGTGTCCCGTCGAGGCAATCTATTACGAAGATGACGTTCCGGAGAAGTGGGCCGAGTATTACACGGTCAACGTCGACTTTTTCAGTGAGCTGGGTTCACCGGGCGGCGCGGCTAAGACCGGCCCCTTGCCAGCAGACCACCCACTGGTAGCCGCGTTACCTCTGCAAGAGCGCTGATGGACACCCCAATCAGCTCTCCGCCCGAGACCAACAGAAAGAACGTGACAAGGAGACAACAATGACTGCACCTGCACCTGCACCCTCGGTCGGTATTTCCGATGAAGTTCGGGAGCTCGCCGACCAGGAGTATCAATACGGGTTCTCCACGGACCTCGAAACTGAGGTTGCCCCCAAGGGGCTGAGCGAAGACATCATCAGGCTGATTTCGGCCAAGAAGAATGAGCCGGATTGGCTCCTCGAGTGGCGGTTGAAGGCATATCGGCACTGGACCACGCTGACGCCTCCCACCTGGCAACACATCTCGTATGGTCCCGTTGACTATCAGGACATTATTTATTACGCCGATCCTCGGCCGAAGAAGCAACTGTCGAGTATGGATGAAGTCGATCCCGAAATCCGGGAAATGTTTGACAAGCTGGGAATCTCCCTTGGTGAACAAGAACGTCTCAGCGGCGTCGCCGTGGACGCAATCGTCGATTCGGTGTCGGTCGCGACAACGTTCAAAGACAAGCTGGCCGAAGTCGGCGTCATCTTCTGTTCCTTCTCCGAGGCTGTGCAGGAATACCCGGAGCTTGTTCGGAAGTACCTCGGCTCGGTAGTTCCCCACAACGACAACTTCTTCGCGTGCCTAAACTCTGCGGTCTTCACCGACGGATCGTTCTGCTACATCCCCAAGGGCGTGCGGTGTCCCATGGAGCTGTCGACCTACTTTCGGATCAACGCCGTGGACACAGGTCAGTTCGAGCGCACACTGATCATCGCGGAAGAGGGTGCGTATGTGAGCTACCTCGAGGGCTGCACCGCGCCGGCGCGTGACAAGAACCAGCTGCACGCCGCCGTGGTCGAACTGGTGGCGCTCGATGACGCTCAAATCAAGTACTCGACTGTGCAGAACTGGTATCCGGGGGACGTTGATGGTAACGGGGGCGTCTACAATTTCGTCACGAAGCGAGGTATGGCGTCCGGCCGCAATGCGAAAATTTCCTGGACTCAGGTCGAGACCGGGTCGGCAATCACCTGGAAGTACCCGGGCGTTGTCCTAAAGGGTGACAACTCGGTCGGCGAGTTCTACTCTGTGGCGCTGACTGCCAGACGCCAGCAGGCGGATACCGGCAGCAAGATGGTGCATATCGGTAAGAACACCAAGAGCACCATAATCTCCAAGGCAATCTCTGCCGGACACGGTCAGAACACCTATCGAGGCCTGGTGGATATGCGGCATTCCGCCGTCGGAGCCCGAAACTTCACCCAGTGTGACTCCCTGTTGATTGGCAAAGACAGCGGGGCCCACACCTTGCCCTATATCGACGTGAAGAACAACACTGGTCAGGTCGAACATGAGGCCTCGACCTCCAAGATCGGCGAGGAACAACTCCTGTACTGCCGCCAGCGCGGTATTCCGGAGGAAGAGGCTGTGTCGATGATTGTCAACGGATTCTGCCGAGAAGTATTCAAAATGCTGCCGATGGAATTCGCCGTCGAAGCCCAAAAATTATTGACCGTGAGCTTGGAAGGAAGTGTCGGCTAATGCTGAAAATTGAAGAACTGCACGCCAGTATCGATGACAAGGAAATCTTGCGAGGAGTGAATCTTGACGTAAAAGCAGGTGAGGTACACGCCATCATGGGGCCAAACGGGTCAGGTAAGAGCACCCTGGCCAGCGTGCTGATTGGCCGAGACGGCTACGACGTCTCGGGCAGCGTCGAGTACGAAGGCGAGGACCTGCTCGCCTTGTCGCCTGAGGAGCGGGCCGCAGCAGGTGTTTTTTTGGCCTTCCAGCACCCTGTCGAAATTCCCGGCGTCGGCAACATGTACTTCATGCGAACGGCCTTAAACTCCTTGCGCCGCCAGCGCGGGCAAGAGGAGCTGGACGCGGTGGATTATTTGTCCCTGGCCCAGGAACGCATGAAGCTCGTCGAGATGGATCAGTCGTTCATGAGTCGGTCCGTTAATGAAGGGTTTTCTGGCGGCGAGAAAAAGCGTAATGAGATTTTGCAGATGGCAATTCTCGAGCCCAAACTCGCCATTCTTGACGAAACCGACTCTGGCCTGGACATCGACGCGCTTCGGGTCGTCGCGAGCGGCGTGAATGCCTTGCGCACTGAGGGCCGGGCCATGCTGGTCATCACGCACCACCAGCGGCTGCTGGACCACATCGTTCCCGACTTTGTGCATGTCATGGCCGCAGGCCAAATCGTGCGGTCTGGTGACAAGGACCTCGCTCTCGAGCTCGAAGCCAATGGGTATGCGGGATTGACGCCCTCCTCGGAGCGTGCCGAGCGGGTCGGGGCGACCGGATGATCGCGGTAAAAGTTCCCGTGCTGGCTGCCGGGGGTGTGCTCGCAGACCTGACGCCAAAGCATGGCATTGGCAATCTGGACTGGCTAGAGCAGGCGCGCCTGCACGCCCTCGAATGGGTGGGTCAGCATGGCTTCCCGACCCGCAAAAACGAGGACTGGAAATATACTGAATTGGAACCAATTCTGGCGGTACCGTTCGAAGCGCCCCTCTCCGGGTCGGGCTCGCGGGTTACAGCCGACGTCATCAGCAGGGCGGCGGCCGATCTTGGAGGCCCTCGCCTCGTCTTCATTAATGGCCACTTCGCCGCTGAGTTCTCGCGACTGACCGGGGTGCCCTCGGGTGTTGCGGTGACGACCCTGGCTTCGGTTATGGCTGAAAATCCGGAACGCCTGGAACCGTTTTTCTCGGACACGCCGGGAGAGCACGCCGCCTTCGCCGCCTTCAACGACGTCTTAGCGGAGGACGGAGCGTTTATTCACCTCGCCCCCGGCGCGACCGTAGAAGATCCGATTCAGCTGGTGTTTTTTTCTGATACCCAGGGTGTCCCCTTGATGTCCAGTCCGCGGTCGGTGATTATTGCCGATTCTGACAGCCGCGCCACCATCATCGAGACTTACGCCGGCACCAACGGCGATGTCTACCTCACTAATGCCGTTACCCAGGTGGTGTTGGACGACAGCGCACAGATTGATCATTACAAGGTACAAAACGAGCCCCTCACAGCCTTCCATGTGGCGCTGTTGGACGTGCGAGAAGCGCGAAACAGCCGATTCTCTTCGCACTCGGTCATGCTCGGCTCCCGTATCGCTCGCCATGAAGTGCGGGTACTTCTGGAGGGCGTCGAGGCCGAAGTCAGCTTGGACGGCATCTACTTGCCGCGCGGTGAGCAAGTCCACGACAACACCATCTTTGTTGATCACGTTGCGACCCATTGCTCCAGCCACCAGTTGTATAAGGGTGTACTCGAGGGTCGTGGGCACGGCGTGTTCAACGGACAGATCATGGTGCGCCACGGTGCCGATGGCACCGATGCCAACCAGAAGAACCAGAACCTGATTCTCTCCGATCATGCCCAGGTCGATACTCGACCGAGGCTCGAAATTTACACCGACGACGTAAAGTGCACACACGGTGCCGCGGTCGGTCAACTGGACGACGAGGCGTTGCTCTACCTGCGCACGCGCGGAATATCGCAGGAGGCAGCCCGCGGCCTCCTCGTTTATGCCTTCGTTCAGGAGATGGTCGATCGGATCGAGTTGGAGCCACTCCGCGTGCAGCTGGAGACGCTTGTCTCCGACCGGTTCGAACCGGATAGCCATCGAGCCCCGCAATGAGCGCGAATCTGGCAACGGGCACGAACATATCGGGGCTCTACCAGGAGATGATCATTGAACACGCCCGCAGTCCGCGGAATCGTCGCCCTCTGAAGGGAGCACACCAGGGTGTCGAGGCAGTAAACCCACTATGTGGTGATCATCTGACGCTTTATGTGCAGAGTGATGGCACCGCCATTGCGGATATTGCTTTCGAAGGCGACGGATGTGCCATTTCGAAGGCGTCGGCCTCACTCATGACGTCGGCGGTCAAGGGACTCCGCACTGACGAGGCACTCGCCCTGTTCGCCCGAGTGCACACGATGCTCACTACCGCCCCTGTGAGCAACGGCCCCCCTGCAGATGTGGGCAAGCTCGCGGTGCTCTCGGGCGTCTGGGAGTATCCGGCACGGGTCAAATGTGCCACATTGTGCTGGCAGGCCCTGCATAGCGCTCTTACCGAAAGCGCCCCTCACAAGGGTGCCTCAACGGGGGGCGCGATGACACCAGTTGACCTCCAGAACGAAACGAGGTGACCCGCATGGACTCGGGCAGATACAACATATTTGAACTTCCGCGCAGCTGTCAGGCCACGGTGATTCCCGGTGGGCAGCTGATGCTCCTCGAAGAGGGGGAGCAGGTCGTCGTCACGCAAACTTTGGGGGGAAGCGCAACAGTCCAAACCTCGATAGGGTCCCTCGTGCGAATCAGCCCGGAGGATTCTGCAGCCTTCGGATTGGCGGCGCCGGTAGCCGACACCGTGCTTGGGGACGGGGTGCCTTTTGACATGGAGCAGGTCATGGGACGACTCAAGAACGTTTTTGACCCCGAAATTCCCATCAATGTTGTGGACTTGGGGCTGATCTACGGGTGTGAGGCGCTGCTTCTCGATGATGGGTCTTACCGAATCGACGTCAAAATGTCGATGACGGCACCGGGCTGCGGTATGGGGGACGTGCTCAAAAATGATGCCCAAGCCGAGGTCAAGTTGGTCGCCGGTGTCAGCGAAGCCGACGTTGAGCTGGTGTGGGACCCACCGTGGAGTCAGGATCGAATGTCGGACGCAGCGCGGCTGCAACTGGGAATGTTCTGACCCGACCGGCTGCAAGGATGGCGGCGTGGCCGGGGGTCTGACAGAGGCCCCGAGTGCCCATGCCGATCTGTAAGAGGACGAGCGTCGCGACGGGCGCCATGCCTGCTGGATGTTGTTGGTACCGGCCTCATTCAGGGCCAACGTGGGGTCCGCCTGCGTCCCCTGGTCTGTCTCGGTGTGGCAAAACTGTGGGGTGGGTGGCGCGCCCTCCGGGATATCGCGCATTTTGCGTCGGAGACCGGAGTTATCCTGGCGACACGCCAAAACCACTACATATGGGGAATGACAGGTTTGTCA
>CAYUJX010000077.1:0-7437 GCA_964445125.1 uncultured Microbacteriaceae bacterium | reverse complement strand
TCGTCGTCGTGACCGGCGTGACAATGTCTCGCTCCTCTACCCGAATCGTGCGGGTGGCCTCATACGCCAGTAGCGTGACGAGCTCCGAAGTTAGCGCACGGAACATGGGCGAGGGTGTGTTCTTATCCCGGAGAAGGCTGAGCTTGTGAGAAATCAAGGGGTGGTCGGCGACGTGAACCTGCATGTCTCCCATCTTACCGGAGCGAGAATCGGCGCTCAGGCTGGGTAGGGTGGGGCCATGACCAGGCCTGAAGAGCTGATGCGCCAGGTGATTGACGCCTCCCGCACCGCCCACCTCACCGGTGATGTCCCGGTCGCTGCGGCAGTCGTGGATGGCTCGGGAACGGTGGTGGCCTTGGCCACAAACACCAAAGAGCGCGACAGTGACCCTACGGGCCACGCTGAAATTCAGGCGTTGCGGAAGGCGGGAGCGGCTCTGGGCTCAGCCAACCTCTCCGGTTGCACGCTGGTGGTGACTCTCGAGCCGTGTGTGATGTGTGCTGGAGCAATCACTCAAGCCCGGATTTCTCGCTTGATTTTCGGAGCCTGGGATCCCAAGGCAGGCGCGGCTGGGAGCAGACACGATCTGGTGCGGGACCGAACTCTGCCTCATCGGGTCGACGAAGTGGTGGGTGGTGTTCTCGAAGACGAGTGCGCTGCGCTTCTCCGAGATTTCTTTAAGGACAAATAGTTTTCGGTGATTTGTGTTCAGTCCGACGCTCTAATAACGATGACATCGGTAGGAGGGTCCTCCCTGCTGGGGTCCCTCACCAACTCAGGTTCTATATAGATTTCCACCATGTCACCGACGACCTCGCGCACACGCCTTTTGGCATCATCGAGCGCGCTGGAGAGCACATATACCGGTAGGGAGTCATTCATTTGCACGGTGGCAGCAATCACCCAGTGGCCACCGGATTCTTTCGTTACGGACAGACGGCACACGGCCTGAGCGTCAGGCCCCTCCATGAGGGCGGCAAGAACATGTCCACGTTCAGGCGGTGGTTCGCGAAACTTCTTGCCCGCCATTTCCCGCCCATCTTTTGTCAGCAACACTGCTGATATCAGTCCCAACCTACACTGGCACGATGGTTACTTTACTTTCTCACATCGCCATTCTTGGGACCGGCAACATGGGCGGCGCAATTCTCGGCGGTCTCACCCACGCCAGCGTGTCCTGTGCGGGAGTGTGCGTTACGACCAGGACCACTGCCTCTGCCGTGGTCCTGCGCCAGAGAGGAATTGATGCCAGGAGCGTGGAAGAGGACCCCCACGCAAATCGGCGCGCGGCCGCAGAGGCAGACATTGTTGTCTTAGGGGTGAAGCCCTATCAAATCCTGGAGCTTCTCACGGACATTGCCCCCCATGCCCAACCCAGCGCGACCATGGTGAGCGTCGCTGCCGGTATCACCCTGGGGTCGATGGAGGCCGTGTGGCCAGGAGCTATTGTCCGGTGCATGCCCAACACTCCCTCTCAAGTGGGCAAGGGAGTTACCGGTGTGAGCCGTGGAAGCCGAGTGAGTGATGACCAGGCCTCGAACGTGGAAGCGGTGTTCCACACGGTAGGAGATGTCGTCGTCGTCGACGAATCCGCCATTAACGTGTTGAGCTCAATTTCTGGTTCGGGACCCGCCTTCGTCTATTTCTTTATCGAGCGCTTCATGGACGTCGCGCTCGAATACGGCTTTAGCTCCGACCAGGCTGCGACCATGGTGCAGGGCACGTTTTCAGGGGCAATGGATCTCTTGGAACACACGGGCCAGACGCCAGGGGAGCTACGTGAAGCTGTCACAAGTCCCGGAGGAAGTACGGCGGCGGCTCTGGAAGTCTTCGGTTCCGCAGGGCTCACCGACATCATCCGAACCGCGACCGCGGCTGCGATTGCCAGGGCCGAAGCCATGGCCATCGAGTAGTTACTTATCCAGCGCAGCGAAGGCTTCGATGTCTTCGTTTGTGCCTGAAACGATGATTAAATCGTGGTTCGTCACCACAGTTTTTTCCGTGGCGTAGGTGAAAGGTTTCCCGGGCGATTTCACGCCCACGACGGTGATTTTGTGTTTCGAGCGAACTTTCGAATCGGTCAAAGACAGCCCTCTTATCGGCTTAGGGGGATACATTTTGACCAAGGCGAAGTTGTCATCGAAGCGAATAAAGTCGATCATCCGACCAGAGACCAAGTGGGCAACGCGCTCTCCCGCTTCTCGCTCCGGATAAATCACCCGGTGAGCGCCGATGCGCGCCAGAATTTTTCCATGCGATTCACTGATTGCTTTCGCCCAGATTTGGGGGACTTTCAAGTCCACCAGGTTGGTCGTGATTAACACGCTGGCCTCTATGGATGACCCCGTTGCAACAACGGCAATCGGAAAATCCCGCGCCCCGATTTGGTCGAGGGCACTCATGTTTCTCGCATCCAAGACGGCAGTGTGCTTAACACGCTCTGCCCACTTTTGAACGAGAGCCGGGTCTTCGTCCACGGCGAGGACATCTCGCCCTAATTTGTCCAACTCACCGGCGGTAGCAGCGCCGAAGCGCCCCAAGCCAATAACGAGCACAGGGGCATCATGGGGAATTTTCTCAACCAACGATTGGCCTTTCTTTTGCCCGGCGATAAACCGTTTGCCGGTGGGTTCCACTCAGAGCAGTCGCCAGCGTCACTGTACCAACTCGGCCCAGCAGCATGGTGGCAGACAGGATGAACTTCGCAGAGTCAGGAAGTTCCTGCGTCGTAAAGCCTGCGCTCAGTCCGCAGGTAGCGAACGCGGAGATCACGTCAAAAAGTACGCGATCGAGAGGGGCATCGGTCACTCGAAGCAAAGCGATGGTGGCAATGGCCACGATGCTCGCCCCCCACAACACCACGCTGACCGCCAGGCGGACAGTATCCGAGGGGATGCGGCGCTCATAGACAACGATGTCCTGGTTGCCCCTGGACTCAGCAAACGCCGCGAGGAACAAGATGGCTAGGGTCGTCACTTTAATTCCACCCGCTGTGGAAGCAGACCCGCCTCCCACGAACATCAGCATGTCCAGGACTAGGAGTGTGGCACCGCCAAATTCTGAGGTATCAACGGTGGAAAACCCCCCGGAGCGGGCCATCATTGATGTGAATAGCGCCGTCATTCCTCGGGCGCTGGCGGGCTGCGAACCCAAAGTGTCCTCGTTACTCCATTCCAAAACGCCAATAGCCAGCGCGCCGACGCCCAATAAAATGGTGGTGGTGACAAGCGTCAACTTGGCGTGCATGCCCAGTCGAGCGTGATCCCAGGTGCGCCGCTGACGTCGCCGTCTCGCCGTACGAATCGCGCGCGAAATCGCATAGATAACGGGGAAACCGATGCTCCCCAAGAAGACGCCAATGCCGATGGTAAACACCATGACCGGGTCTTGCGCAAACGGCGCCAACCCATCGACCAGCGGCACGAACCCCGTGTTGGTGAACGCAGAGACCGCCAGGTAGCCGCCCTGCCAGGTCGCGCTCACCGGGTCAAAGCCCGCGACAATGAGCCGGGGAATAAGAATTGCAGCAAGGGCAACCTCAATAGAAATGACGCTGATGAAGACGGTTTTCAGCAGGCCCTTTACGTCAGCCAACCTCATGCCATGGCCTTCGCCCCCCTCGCGATCTTGGAGTCGGGAGGGGTCAACATCGCCCGCCATCATCTTGCGAACAGAGAGGCCCAAGCGCTTTGACGCGATTACGGCGAGCAGAGTTGCCAGCGTCATCACGCCAATCCCGCCGACTTGCAAAGCAATGAACACAATGGCGTGTCCGGTCGGCGACCAGTGGGTCGCCATGTCGAGCGTGGTGAGCCCGGTGACGCAGATTGCGGACACCGCGGTGAATAAAGCATCGGCGAGGGGGGTGGCAACGCCCTCGGCTTGCGCAAACGGCATCATCAACAAACCCGTGGTGACGCCGACAAGGAAGATAAATATGGCGATGGTCGTCGCTGCGGCCTGTCCGCCCAGAAGCGCCTGGAGTCGGAAGCCAATTCCGCGAATTCCCGGAGGAACGGAATAGGGGGCAAAACCCGGAATCCCCGGCCTGCGAGAAACCAGAGACCTTTTGACGCGACGTTTAAGGTTCGCCAGCCACGAAGACACGTTCGCCTTCCCACTTCCTGGCTGCTCTTAGGGACAACTGCGGCCTATGGTACTCCTGTGGCGTGGCAAGTACGCTAGGCGTATGGCTGATGTATTTGATGTAGTGGCAGACTCCACACGGCGCGATATTGTGCAGTTGCTTCGCCAGGCGCCGTCCCCGGGCGAGATGAGCGTGGGACAACTCGTTGAAGCGCTGGGCATCACACAGCCCACGGTGTCGAAACACCTTAAAGTTTTGCGCGAGGGAGGCCTGGTGGCTGTGCGTGAGGATGGTCAACACCGCTACTACCATTTTGATCCCACAGCGCTTGCCGACCTTTATTCGTGGATGAGCGCGGTGGGTGACGCCCCGAAGGAATCAGAGCCCCAGCCCTTTTTTGATCTCACGATGGCGGGGCGGGCCACCGGCGGGATTATTCGGGATGTGGAGAGCTGGGCCTCTTCCCTTATTTCTCGACTTCCTCGGTAACCCTTTACACACAGCGGTCGTGCGCTTAGGGTGGGCTCGTGTTGGCCATACGGTCATCACTTTTCTCCCACTAAGTACCGGCCGGATGAATAACACCTTTTCTCACATGCACTTCCTCACCGTCACTGAGGTGGCTCAGATGATGCGCGTCTCCACGATGACCGTTTACCGCATGGTGCACTCCGGTGAGATTCCCGCTATTCGATTTGGCCGATCTTTCCGAATTCCCGAGGAAGCGGTCACGCAGATGGTGTTGGGCCCACTCGGTGAGGAGAACCTCCATCAGGTCGGTTAGTTCCTCGCCTCTACGCTAGAGTGGGGAAGTTGCCCGCGAGGGGCAGCATCTCATTCTCAAGCTTTATAAGGAAACTTCATGGGCTCTGTTATCAAAAAGCGCCGCAAGCGTATGGCGAAGAAGAAGCACCGCAAGTTGCTTCGTAAAACTCGCCATCAGCGTCGCAATAAGAAGTAGCTTTATGAGCTGATGCGCTGGTCATGCCTTGTCGTGACCAGCGTTTTTCTCTGCCCTTTTTGAGCGCGATGACTGGTGTGTTTGTGCTCCTTGGGGCCAGATGATGGGCCAGTTCTCTGCGGTGGCGTGACTGAGAAGCGACGAATCTGGGTTCACAGCGAACGGATTCCCCACAAGGGTGAGCAGGGGGGTATCGGCTACCGAATCGGAGTACGCGTAGCACTTCGACAAATCCGCGCCGACTTCGAGGGCGTGAGCCTGGGCTTTCTCTGCCTTGAGGGGACCATGCAGAAGTTCCCCGTTTATTTCCCCGGTAAACATTCCATCCTTCTCGACAAGTGTGGTGCCCCACGCGCCGGCCAGTTGTAGATCTCTAGCCATCACGGAAGCCAGCCCTTGAGGGCTCGCAGTGAGTAGCCACACCTGGTGGCCCTGCTCTTTGTGCTGGGTGAGCAGCTCAAGAATTTCGGGAAAAACCTTGGGAGCAATTGACCGCCGCCACGATACTTCTGCGACCCGAGCGAAATCCGACACGGAATGCCCGGCGACTAGAGCCTGAGCCCGTTCTCGGGTCGACGCTATTCGCGTCGCGCTTTCGCCTTTTCTAATGAACGTGCGTTGGTGGAACAGTGCGGGAATGACGTGACGCCATTTAATGTACCCGGACTTCCAGGCCTCGATGCCGAACATGAACAGGGTTGCACCCTTCACGAGGGTGTTATCGACATCAACAAAAACCAGCACGGGCCCTCCCGAGCTCGCCGACTGATTCGAAGCAAATGGCATGGGCTCTCAGCATAGGCTGAGCGCATGGACGAGGTCACCATTACCGTGATGAGCAGAGACAACTGTCATCTGTGCGACGAGGCCGAAACCGTTATTACCGCGGTTATGCACGATTTCTCCAACGTCGTCATGGTGAAGAAAAACGTGGATGACGAGGTGGAGTGGTTAAAACGCTATAGCGACCATGTGCCAGTCGTGTTGATCGATGACCAGGAACACAGCTCGTTGCATGTCCAGAGCGAGCCCCTGCGTCGGGCGTTGGTCCACGCAGGCGGTCTGTTATCTTTGCAGAAATTGGAGTAACAAGCCTTTATGTCTTCCACCAGAACCCCAGACCCCACCCCTGGATGGCTGTCCGACGAGGAGCTTTCCGATATTCGGCAGCGACTGCCACTTTTGTATGTTGAGGCAGTGCCCGTGCGTTTAGACGGGATGGGTGAAATAACCGAGGTGGGTTTGCTCTTAAGAGTCTCGGGCGAAGGCGCCATGACGCGAGCACTCGTCACGGGCCGTGTGATGTTCGGAGAAACTCTTCGGGACGCTCTTTTCCGTCACCTGGAAAAAGACCTGGGCCCAATGGCCTTCCCCCAGCTACCGCCGTCGCCAACTCCCGCTCACATTGCGGAATATTTCCCCTTCCCGGGCTCTAAATACCAAGATTCCCGCCAACACGCGGTGTCGCTGGTGTACGTCGTTCCGGTGACAGGAACGTGTCAACCGCGCCAGGATGCATTGGACATGACGTGGATGACTCCGGAAGAAGCAACCGCCGCGGAGGTTCTTCGCGAGTTGGAGGGCGGCCGGGGTTCCCTCGTAAAGGCTGCTTTGGCGAGCGTGGGAGCGCTCTCCTAGCGCGTCGCTATGGCGACCACGTCGGCGACCTCAATCGTGGTGCCATCAGGGGTGACTTCGCTCCGAGGTTGCGTGGCCACAACTACCGACGAGAACGACGACTGAAGAGCTCCCCGTAATTCCTCTTCGTCAAACATGAGATCTGCTGGTGGTCTGCGAACCCCGGCCTCCAGGTCACGCACACTATGCCCGACTATTGCAAGAGTTCCCCCTGGGGCCACCCTGTCGGCCATGGCTTTCCACAGCGCGTGGCGCTCGGGGAGAGGGAGGTGACTAAAGAACGTCACCACCAGATCGTAGTGATCAGGAGGCGAGGGGAGTGGCTCGACAGCAGCATCAAGCGCAAACCATCGGACTCTGCGAGGGATGTGGTCCTGTGTGACCCGGCTTACTCGTGCTGATTCTGCGCGGGCAAGCGCAACGAGAGAAAGATCACTCGCCGTCACATCCCAGCCCTGCTCGGAAAGCCAGAGAGCATCGGCGCCCTCTCCGGCACCCACGTCGAGAGCGGTGCCAAGGGGGAGCCCTGAGACGATGTTCGCCAAAGCCGCGTTCGGTTTTCCACTCCACATGAGTGCCGAGAGATAGCGGGCATCCCAGCGCTGGGCCGCCTCGCTCCGCCACGCGGGGGCAAACATCTTCATCTGTCGATGGCGCCACCACCAAAACAGCGAGAAGCCCACCCATAACAATGGGGTGAGAGCTCCGGCGCGAAAGTTCAGCTCATCGCGCAAGATGGTGGATCCGAGAT
>CAYUJX010000076.1:5518-7538 GCA_964445125.1 uncultured Microbacteriaceae bacterium | reverse complement strand
CGCGAGCAGCCCTCCGCTTATCACCACATTGCTTTTCACCCCACCTCAGGTAGCGACAATGTGGTGATTGTCACTACAAGACCAGAGCTCATCGCAGCGTGTGTGGCTCTGGTTGCCCATCCGGACGACGAGCGCTACCAACCTCTCTTTGGGACGACCGTCACCTCGCCACTGTTTGGAGTGGAGGTTCCTGTGATGGCCCACCACCTCGCTCAGAAAGACAAAGGGACCGGAATCGCCATGGTCTGCACGTTCGGCGACGTCACCGATGTGGTGTGGTGGCGGGAGCTAGGACTTCAGACCAGACCCATCCTGGGCAAAGATGGGCGCATTGTCGCGGACACCCCACCCTGGGTGGAAAGCGACCATGCGCAAGCCTCCTTTGCTGAACTCTCGGGCAAAACCGTCTTTAGCGCTAAAGCCGCCATGGTGGAAATGTTGCGCACCAGCGGTGACCTACAGGGGGAGCCAGAAAACATGGTCCACCCGGTCAAATTCTTTGAAAAAGGCGACAAACCACTCGAAATCGTCACCACGCGGCAGTGGTATGTCTCCAACGGCGCCAAAGATAAGGACCTTTCTCAGAAGCTTCTCCAGCGTGGTCAACAGGTCAGCTTTCATCCTGACTTCATGCGCGTTCGCTACGAAAACTGGGTAAACGGGCTTTCCGGCGATTGGCTCATTTCTCGCCAGCGGTTCTTTGGAGTGCCCATTCCCGTGTGGTATCCCCTCGACGCCGACGGTGAGCCCATCGACGGCGAGGTCATCACCCCGGATGAGTCCGCCCTGCCCGTGGATCCTTCTTCCCAAACGCCTCCCGGCTTTAGCGAAGACCAACGCGGTCAACCAGGGGGCTTTGTCGGCGAGCTCGACATCATGGACACCTGGGCCACCAGCAGCCTCACCCCCCAACTAGCGGGAGGGTGGGAAAGTGACCCTGAGCTGTTTGACCTCGTCTTCCCCTATGACTTGAGGAGCCAGGGCCAAGACATCATCAGGACCTGGCTGTTTAGCACGGTGTTGCGCGCAGAACTGGAACACGGCACTATCCCCTGGAAGAACGCCGGAATTTCGGGGTTCATCGTCGACCCGGATCGCAAAAAGATGTCCAAATCCAAGGGCAACGTGGTCACTCCGCAAGGAATGCTGGATGACCACGGATCCGATGCGGTGCGCTACTGGGCGGCCTCCTCCAAACTGGGCACTGATGCCGCTTTTGATCCACAAAACCCTAAACAAATCAAAATCGGCAGACGCCTCGCCATCAAGGTACTCAACGCCGCAAAGTTCGTCTATAGCTTCGAAGGCGACACGGGAGAGGTCACCGAACCTCTCGATTGCGACATGCTCTCCCACCTGGGAGGCGTCATCGACCAGGCGAGTGCGGCCTATGAAAACTTCGATCACGCCAAGGCTCTCGATGTCACCGAAGCGTTCTTTTGGACGTTTACCGATGACTATCTAGAGCTTGTGAAGGAGCGCTCCTACACTGGTCAAGGCCAGGCCCGCGTGAGCGCGGTCACCGCGCTCCGGACCGCAATCGAAGTTATCCTCCGCCTTCTCGCTCCCGTCATTCCTTTTGCCACTGAGGAAGTATGGTCTTGGACTCACGAGGGCAGTATCCACGTGGCACCGTGGCCCGAGAGAAACGAGTTTGCCACGGCTGCTGACCCGTCGACCTACGCCGGGCTTTTGACTCTCGCCGGCGAAGCTCTGATCACCATCCGTCGGGCAAAGACGGATCAGAAAGTGGCCCAAAAGACCGCGGTTACCCGCGCCACGCTCCGCGCGCCCGAGCTCCTGAAAAGCGCCTGGGACGATCTCAAGGCTGTCGGAAAGATTGACCAGCTTGAGTGGGAAGCGGGAACCCTCATCGAACTACTCTCTCTTGAAATGGAGACCACCGAGGATGAATAAACCCACAGAATTCTCTGTACGCGATGTGGAGCTTGGCGACCGCACCCAATGGGAGTCATTGTTTCTTGCCTACGGGGTGTACTACGAAACGGCATTTACCCCT
>CAYUJX010000076.1:0-5418 GCA_964445125.1 uncultured Microbacteriaceae bacterium | reverse complement strand
GGAGAGTTACGGTGGTTTACCGAGGCAGATAACACCACCGCACAGCGCCTGTATGACACACTTGCCACCAAGAGTTCATGGGTCGTCTACGAAGACCTCGTGAGCGGGGAGAACTAATGCAGCTGGGAAGTAGATTTTCTCTCGGAGAGAGTCCGAGGGGCGTCTCTGAGGGTTTTGTGGGCAGATTGCGTGCCGCAGAATTGGACCTCACGGAAGACGAGGTCGCGACAGTGCGTTGGACGCTCACGTGGTTGGAGAACAGACCGATTGCCACCTTGGACACCGGAACTAAGGTCACCGAGTAAAACTACGCGGACTTCTCTCGACGGGGAGCTGTTTTGGTAATCAGGAGGGGAGCGGCGTTCTTCAAGACCGCGTCCTTCGTGATGATGACGCGTTCGACCTTGTCGGTGGAGGGAACATCAAACATCACGGGTCCCAGAACTTCTTCCAAAATCGCGCGTAAACCTCTGGCCCCCGTTTGGCGTTCTTCCGCAAGCGTTGCGATTTCTTCCAGCGCTTCTTGCTCAAATTCCAAAGTCACGCCATCAAACTCGAGCATCCGCTGATACTGCTTGATGAGCGCATTCTTAGGTGTTGTCAGAATGTCAATCAGTGCGGTTTTATCCAGCGGAGTCACCGTGGTCACGACGGGGAGTCTTCCGATGAACTCGGGAATCAGGCCGAACTTATGAAGGTCCTCGGGAAGGACCTGACTGTAAAGATCCTCGGAACGGTTTTTGCTGTGCAGCGGCGCACCAAACCCAATCCCGTGGCGGCCTACGCGCTGGGAAATAATTTCCTCAAGACCCGCGAAAGCTCCCGCCACAATAAACAACACATTGGTTGTGTCGATTTGAATGAACTCTTGTTGCGGGTGCTTACGTCCGCCCTGAGGTGGAACCGACGCAACAGTTCCCTCTAAAATCTTGAGCAGAGCCTGCTGGACACCCTCACCTGACACGTCCCTCGTGATTGAAGGGTTCTCCGTTTTACGGGCAATCTTGTCAATTTCGTCGACATAAATGATGCCGGTTTCCGCACGCTTGACGTCATAATCTGCCGCCTGCAACAGCTTCAACAAAATATTTTCCACGTCTTCGCCGACGTAACCCGCTTCGGTAAGTGCCGTCGCGTCGGCTACAGCGAAGGGGACGTTGAGGCGTTTAGCCAACGTCTGGGCAAGATATGTTTTCCCACACCCCGTGGGACCAATAAGCAAAATGTTGCTCTTTTGAATATCAACGTCGTCTTGTGCATCCACGGCGTGAGGCGAAGCCGCTGCGCGCACTCTCTTGTAGTGGTTATAGACGGCCACAGAGAGGGATTTTTTTGCCTTCTCCTGCCCAATGACGTATTCCTCAAGGAAGCTATAGATTTCTTTGGGCTTGGGCAAATCAAAGTCAGCCACCGCCTGAGCAGTACCTTCAGATTGGCGCTCATCAATAATCTCATTACAGAGTTCAACGCATTCGTCACAGATATAGACGCCGGGTCCGGCGATGAGTTGCTGGACCTGCTTCTGGCTTTTTCCACAAAACGAGCACTTTAGAAGCTCGCCTGTTTCTCCTGTGCGCGCCATCGGACACTCTCCCTCTTGCGGTTTGCCATTTTTAGCCTACCTCTCACGACCCTTGGGCCTTGGATTATCCCCAGGTGCCCTTAGGCGTGGCGGGAATACACTGTGTGACCATGAGGATGGAAGAAAACCAGAGCGTCAGCGTTCTGCCGCGCGTTCTCCTCGCACTCGTGGCTGCAGCGATGCTGAGTACACCTGCCCTCCCCGCGTTTGCTCACAACGTGGTGGAAGCTCTTTCCCCCGAAGAGGGCTCCGTGGTGACCGAAAGCCCCCTGGCAATATCAATCGCAACCGATGACACATTTCTTGATCTCGGCGGAGAAAGTAGAGGTTTCGCCATCGCGGTGCGCGATGCCGAAGGCCTGTATTACGGCGGTGGTTGCGTCACCGTCGACGAACGCCGCATGGAAACCCTGGTCGATTTAGGCCCACCGGGCCCCTACACAATCGTGTATCAGTTTGTATCCTCCGATGGTCACAGCCTGTCCGAAAGCTACGGCGTGACCTTTGACCCCTCCGCTTCTCACACGCCCTCGGTCGGATATTCCACGCCACCCGAGTGCGGTACCGAGCGCACAGGCGCCGACGAGCCCGGTACGGGCGAGCCCCGTGGCGATGCGCTTAGTACCGAGGAGAAACCCGCCGCCGCACAACCAACGCTTGAGCTCTCCACCGAGACGGAACCCATGAACAGCTGGGCTATTAGCATAGGCTTTGCGGTTTCTTTGGGAATACTTGCTTTTTTCGCGCTAGCAGCGCGAAAAAAGTCAAGAAAACCTAACCAGCAGTAACGGCTTCAGGGCCCTTCACTGGACTGGCAACACCAATGGATTTACGCGTATTGAGCACCTGGTCAATCAGACCATATTCCAGCGCTTCATCGGCGGTAAGAATCTTGTCGCGATCAATATCGCGGTGTACTTCGTCAACACCCTTATTGGAGTGCTTCGACAAGGTTTCTTCCAACCAATCCCGCAAACGGGCAATCTCTTTGGCCTGGATCTCGATGTCGGAAGCCTGGCCACGGCCAGCTTCGCCCATCATGGGCTGGTGGATAAGAATGCGGGCGTTAGGAAGGGCGAGGCGCTTACCCTTTTCTCCGCCCGCCAAAATCACCGCGGCTGCGGAGGCAGCCTGGCCCAAGACCACGGTCTGGATTTGGGGCCGCACATACTGCATCGTGTCGTAGATGGCCGTCATCGCGGTGAAGGAGCCGCCAGGGGAGTTGATATACATCACGATGTCGCGATCAGGATCCTGGCTTTCCAACACGAGGAGCTGAGCCATAACGTCGTCAGCAGACGCATCATCCACCTGAACCCCCAAGAAGACAATGCGGTCTTCGAAGAGCTTGGCGTAGGGGTCTTGGCGCTTGTACCCGTAGCTGGTGCGCTCCTCGAAAGTAGGCAAAATGTAGCGGGCTTCAGGCATCGAAAACTCCTGGCGGGACGTGGGGTTCATGTTCATCATGGTGAGTATGCCTATTTCTTCTTGCCCTGCTCGGTTCCGCCGCCACCGACAACGTCGCTGGCAGAGGCGCGAATGTGATCAACAAATCCATATTCCATAGCTTCTTCAGCACTAAACCAACGGTCGCGATCCCCGTCTTCGGTGATCTGTTCCAGGGATTTGCCTGTTGCTTCGGCGGTGATTTGTGCGAGGCGCTTCTTCATATCGTTGATGAGGTGCGCCTGAGTTTGAATGTCGCTGGCTGTCCCGCCGAACCCGCCGTGAGGCTGGTGGAGAAGAACTCGGGCGTTAGGCGTGATGTAGCGCTTGCCCTTGGAGCCCGCGGTAAGAAGGAGCTGGCCCATGGAAGCGGCCATACCAATTCCCACGGTGACAATATCGTTGGGAACAAACTGCATCGTGTCGTATATCGCCATGCCGGCGGTGATTGATCCACCCGGAGAGTTGATATAGAGGTAAATGTCCTTGTCAGGGTCCTCTGCGGCCAAAAGCAGGAGTTTTGCCGCAATCTCGTTCGCGTTATCGTCACGAACTTCTGACCCCAACCAAATGATGCGATCTTTAAGCAACCGGTCGAAAACGTTCGGCTGCATCATACTTTCAGACATCGTCACAGTGTCGCTCTCCTTGTAGGCCAACTAGCGCAATGATTCGAGAGTAGCGGTGCGGGTCTTCGAAAACCGCCCCTGTTCGCCCTCGGCAAAGTGGTGGTTAGCGGTCGTGCTCACCCTGGTCAGCGCTGTCCGAGACAGCCTGAGCAATAGCGGCCTCCACAGGGTCAGTTGCCGTGTTGGTCACCGACGTGAGATCCACCTTTTTGCCCCCCGTGTCCTTCACTGTGACCTTCGCCAGGGCTACGGAGAGCGACTTGGAACGCGCAACCTCTCCCACCATGGAGGGAACCTGGTTGTTTTGCTGAAGGCTTTGAATAAACTCCGCGGGCTCCATGCCGTATTGGCTGGCCGACTGCATCAGATACTGGGTCAGCTCTTCCTGGGACACTTCCACTTCGAGAACTTCGACCAGAGCATCCAACATCAGTTGGGTTCGCAGCGATTTCTCCGTGGACTCAATGACCTCCTTGCGGTGGACCTCATCTTCTAAACGCTTCTCGCCCTCGAGGTGGCGGTGCACTTCGGCATCCACCACGCTTTGGGGTAGGGGCATGTCAATGTCTCCAAGCATCTTCTCCACGAGCGCATCGCGGGCCTGCTGAGCCTGCTTGAAAACCCCGCCGCGCTCAAGCTGCGCTTTGAGGTCTGCGCGAAGTTCTTTAATAGTGTCGAACTGGCTCGCAATTTGCGCAAAGTCGTCATCGGCGTCGGGAAGTTCTCGCTCTTTCACGCTCAACACCGTCAAGGCAATTTGGGCCATGTCGCCCCCGTGGTCCCCGCCCAAGAGCTTGGACTCAAACGTGGTGGACTCGCCAGCGGTAAGAGTGTCAAGGGCGTCATCAATGCCATCGATGAGTTGGCCGGAGCCCACTTCATAACTAATCGAGCTGGCGCTATCAATGGTCTTGGCCCCAATGGTGGCTTCCAAGTCAATCTGGACAAAGTCACCACTGGCAATCGGGCGGTCCACGGTCACCAAGTTGCCAAAGCGAGAACGAAGGTCATCCAGGTCGGACTCCACGTCTTCCTTAGACACAGAGATCGGCGCCACCTCAACGGTGTATTTTTCCAGATCGGGAATCGTGAAATCGGGGCGAACATCAACCTCGACGGTCACCACCAGGTCGCCGGAGAAATCTTTGTCCGAAGGCCACGTCGTGACATCAGCCTGGGGCTGCCCGAGGGTCCGGATTTTTTCTTCCTTGACGGCTTCCTGGAAGTAGCGATCTAGCCCCTCGCTCACGGCATGATTGAGCACTTCGCCACGGCCCACTCGCTGGTCAATAATGGGGGGCGGAACTTTACCCTTGCGAAAACCGGGGATATTCATTCCCTCGGCAATGTGCTGGTAAGCGTGGTCAATACTGGGCTTGAGCTCCTCGGGGGTGACCGTGATGAGCAGGCGGACCCGTGTGGGGCTGAGGGACTCTTTAGTAGTGGTTGGCAAAGCTTTTTCTCCCATAAATATCGATGTGTGTGTCCGTCGGGGCGACAGGATTCGAACCTGCGACCTCCCGCTCCCAAAGCGGGCGCTCTACCAAGCTGAGCTACGCCCCGAAGGTCCAGCGTGCATCACCTTCGTAACACGGTGCCTGTGCAGGAACCCCGGCGAAACAACCGTGGGAAGTCTAGCCGGTTGAATCCTTAGCGCGGGCCCGGAGGGCTTCCATGCAGTAACATCTAAGGCGCACCTAGTCCTTCGGGGATGTAGCTCAATGGTAGAGCCTCAGTTTTCCAAACTGATGGCGCGGGTTC
>CAYUJX010000075.1:0-7585 GCA_964445125.1 uncultured Microbacteriaceae bacterium | reverse complement strand
CGCGAGGGCTCATGGGATGGAGAATCCCAGTACAGCGCGGATGTTTCCAACGCCTACGATGAGGTCCGTGGATACATCGGGCCAGGGGACATCGTTGTGGTCTTAGGTGGAGCTGGGGACGATCTGAGGCCTCTGGTTCAGAAGTTAAGTGAGTCCCTGCAATGAGAATTTTGCTTCTGGGCAGTGCTTTGTCGCTGGGTTTTTCCCTCTTTTTGACCCCTTTGTTTATTCGCCTTTTTGCCAAGCTTGGCTGGGGTCAGTTCATCCGCCAAGACGGGCCCAAGACCCATTTCGTCAAGCGCGGCACACCGACAATGGGCGGGATTGTCATCATTCTCGCTATCGTGTTTGGCTACTTTGGCTCCCACCTCATCGAGGGTGCCCCCGTGACGCATTCGGGTCTACTGGTCATTGGTCTGATGGTGGGGCTGGGATTTGTGGGCTTCTTGGATGACTATTCGAAGATTCGGCAACAGCAATCTTTGGGTCTCAGCCCCCGGGCCAAAGTCATTGGCCAGGTCACGGTGTCGATTGCGTTTGCTGTACTCGCAGTCTCTTTTCCCGACAGCGACGGGCAAACTCCCGCTGCGCCTGGAATATCGCTGGTGCGCAATGCCGACCTCGTGTCTTTTGCCGAATGGGGTCAAGCCGGCGTGTTGGTGGCCTTTGCCCTGTGGGCCACCCTAATCATTGTGGGAACCTCGAATGCCGTGAACTTGACGGATGGGTTGGATGGTTTAGCCAGCGGTTCCACCATCTTGGTGTTTATTTCTTACGTGGTGATTACGTTTTGGCAGTTCAACCAGTCCTGTTTCCGGGTGTTTGCGGACCAAGAGAATTTTTATAAGTGTTACGAGGTCCGAGACTCGTTGGAGCTCACCGGGTTGGCGGCGATGGCCAGTGCGAGCCTGATTGGGTTCTTGTGGTGGAATACGTCACCGGCAAAAATTTTCATGGGCGACACGGGGTCCCTGGGGCTTGGTGGCGCGGTGGCGGCCCTCGCCCTGTTCTCCCGGACCGAAGTGTTGCTTCCTGTGGTGGGCGGACTGTTTGTCATCTTGACCGGCTCGGTCATTCTGCAGCGTCTGTACTTCAAAGTGACCGGCGGGAAGAGAATTTTTTATTCCTCTCCTCTCCATCACCATTACGAAATCAAAGGGTGGGCCGAGGTCACGATCGTCGTGCGTTTTTGGCTGATTGCGGGCCTGTTTGCGGCTGTGGGCGCGGGCTTGTTCTACCTGGAGTGGCTCAGCCGTTGAGTCGGCGTTTGCTCGATGAGCTCACGAGCTGGCACTCGGAATGGTCCGAGTTGCGGGTGGTCGTGGTGGGTGTGGGTGCCACAGGTTTCGCTTTGGTCGACACTCTGGTGGAACTTGGGTGCGAAGTGGTGTCTTTGGCCAGAGATGCTGCGGACGATGTCTTACCGATTCTTGAGGTTCTTGGAGCCACCTCTGTTGTGGGGGCATCAGACTCCGAGCTCGTAAGCGCACTAGAAAAGTTTGCGCCTGATCTGGTTATTGTTTCGCCGGGGGTTCGCAAGGGCGAAGCTCTCGTGCAGGCTGCGCTGGCAGCTAACATCCCGGTCTGGTCAGACATCGATTTTGCCTGGCGGGTGCGGGATAAACGCGACCAGGTCTCGCCCTGGATACTGATAGCAGGAGAGGAAAATGGTCTTCGTATCGCTGAGCTTTCCGCCAGACTTCTCGGTGCAGCCGGGCTTCCCTCTCTCGTGGTGGGGCATCACGGGGGCGTGCTCTTAGATGCACTTCGAGACCCCAACGATTACGCGACTATTGTGATTGTGGCTTCGGACACTCAGGTCCACAACCTTGCTCGGGGGGAATCTGTGTTGCGCTCGCCGACCATTGCTCTCTGCGTGGAAGAGAACCCGTCTTCGTCCCTGGCAGGTCTCTATGACGGGGTTTCCCAGGCCTGCATGTATCGCCGAGGAGCAGGGCCAACGATGTCCTTGGTGGCACATGCTGATGTCCAGGAGGGTGCCAGAGCAATCGGCATTGGCTTTGATTCGCCCGGGCAAAGTGATTTGGGGCTGGTCCAGGGCATCGTGGTCGACCGGGCCTTTTTAGACGAGCGTGAGACTCAGGCATTAGAGGTTTCCACTCTGGAGGAGCTTACGCAAGCGGGCTGGACCATTCCGGAAGATTTACCGGTGATTCTGGGAGCAATCGCCGTTGCGCGAGGACACAATGTGTCCCCTGCCGTCATTGCAGGAGTCTTGACCCATCCCTAAAGTGGGCTTGCCGAGAGCGGTTTCGGCGTGCCTTAGCGGCTCTCTGGCCCCTCCGGGCGCACACTAGTAACGCGCATTCTCCTCCTGGAGGTGCGGGTGTGACCTGACCAAAGGGGCTAGCCACGATGGCACGTACAACGCCTGCACCCGCCATCGCTTCCAGGAATTCGCGCGTCGTCGTCAGCGTTAAACGACTTTTTGCCAAAGAATCTGCTCATTACGTCGTGATGGTTGCGACGGTCTTGTTTTTGGTGGTTTTCGGTCTCGTCATGGTGCTCTCCTCTTCTTTTGTGGACTCCGCACTGGGAAATAATGGCAATTTTTTTGCGACTTTTTTCCGCCAGGCAGGGTGGATCATCATCGGGGTCCCTTTGATGCTGGTGCTCTCTAGGCTTCCCCCCATCACATTTAAGCGGCTGGCTCCCACTTTTTTCCTGGCGGCACTTGTCTTGCAGGGCCTGGTCTTCACTGCACTGGGAATCACTTCCGGGGGTAACCGAAACTGGGTCAGCATCGCGGGTCTCTCCGGACAGCCCTCGGAAATCTTGAAAGTGGCGCTCCTGGTGTGGATGGCAGCAATCCTGGCTGATCGCATGGATCGCATCCACGAAGTTCGCACCCTGTGGCAACCGTTGGGGATGGGGGTGGGGATTGCCCTACTTCTCGTCATTCTCGGTCAAGACTTAGGAACCATGGGCGTGATGGTCATGATTGCCCTGGGGGTGGTGTTCCTCGCAGGCGTTCGGTTGCGCCACCTTGCGACGATACTGGCGTTCTTCGGGCTGATCCTGGCGTTCGTGGCCGTGTTAAGTCCCTCGAGAGTCAATCGCATTGCGACCTGGTTTTCTGGGTGCACCGAAGAGGACTACCTCAATGGCTGTTGGCAAACCGTGCACTCTACTTTTGCCCTGGGGTCCGGGGGAATTTTCGGCGTGGGTCTGGGCAATTCGCGCGCAAAATGGTCCTGGTTGCCCGAAGCAGAAACCGACTTCATTTTCGCCATTGTGGGCGAAGAACTTGGCCTTTTGGGAACCAGCCTCGTCATTTTGTCTTTTGTCGTGCTCGCGGTCACCATGACCCACCTGGTGAGAAAAAACCCGGACCCGTTCGCACGACTGGTCACTGGAGGGGTGATGGTGTGGCTGATTGGCCAAGCTTTGATTAACATCGCCGTGGTGCTGGAGCTCTTGCCGGTGCTCGGGGTGCCGCTACCGTTTATGTCCGTGGGAGGATCAGCTCTGCTGTCTTCATTGGCAGCAATCGGGGTGGTGATGGCGCTCAATCGCGCGGGAGCCACCTCTGTGAGCGACCATTACCAGGCAGCCGGAAAGAGGCGACGGTGACCCGTGTGGTGTTAGCTGGCGGGGGAACTGCTGGTCACGTCAACCCCCTCCTGGCGGTTGCTGAAGATTTGCAGCTGACTCATGGCCTGAGCAGTCATGACATCGCGGTCATCGGAACGAGAGAAGGACTGGAATCTCGCCTTATTCCTGAAGCAGGTTTGGCGCTTTTCACCCTTGCCAGGCTACCTTTCCCTCGCCGAGTGACACGGGGTGCTCTCGCATTTGGTCCTCGGTTTATTTTTGCCACGGCGCGGGCCGTTCGTTTCTTGCGCCGTCACCGCGCTCAGGTGGTTGCCGGGTTTGGGGGATACGTCTGCGCACCGGTCTATGTCGCGGCGTGGTTAACTAAAACACCTCTGGTGATTCATGAAGCGAACGCGGTGCCCGGTTTCGCTAATCGGTTAGGCGCCCGGTTCACCACAGAAATCCTGACCGCGTTTCCCACGCCTTCACTGCCTGGATCTGTTGCCGCGGGAATGCCGATGGCAAGAAGAATTACCCACCCTGGCAAGAATGTGTCGCCTGCAGTGGCACGCACGCACTTTGGCCTGGACCCCCGCACAAAGACGCTGGTGGTGACCGGAGGGTCTCAAGGCGCACGGAGTATCAATGACACCGTGATAGCGCTGGTGCCGGCCCTGGTGGACTCAGGGTGGCAGGTGCTCCACGTTGTGGGGAGCAAGAACCCGGTGCCCTCTGGCATGCCTGCGGGATATGTGGGTCTCGCCTACTGTGACCGGATGGACCTGGCTCTTGCGAGCGCCACAGCGGTGATTTCCCGAGCGGGTGCCGCGACCGTGTCTGAGATTCAGTTACTCGAAGTGCCCGCTCTTTTCGTTCCCTACCCCGTGGGCAATGGTGAACAAGAGAAGAATGCGCAAGAAAGTGTCCGAAAGGGGGCAGCTATTGTGATCGCCGACCGCGACTTTACGCCAGAGGCTGCCCTGCAGATGGTGATGCCGCTTTTGGGCGATGACGAGGCACTAGACCGGATGAGGACCCAGGCTCAGGGTTTGGGCCACCGCGATGCCGCTGCCACGATGGCCCACGTAGTCCTCAACACCGCACGGAAGGCTTCGCCATGAAACCCATTTTGGGAAGAGAATTACCCGCCACTATTGGTGCAGTCCACTTCATCGGTATTGCGGGCTCGGGAATGAGCGGAATAGCTCGTGTCTTTGCCGAGCGCGGCCACACGGTGACCGGCTCAGATCAGGCAGATTCAGAGGTGGTCGCTTCGTTGCGAGAGGCCGGAATTCTGGTGTCTCTCGGGCATGACGCATCTCACATAGAGGGGGCAGACACCGTGGTGTTTTCCACCGCGGTGCGCAGTTTAAATCCTGAATACGTGGCAGCACTGGATCAGGGCCTGAGCGTCATTCACCGCTCAGAGGCATTGCGCTGGTTACTCAAGGGCAAGAAGACGCTTGCCGTGGCGGGGTCTCACGGTAAAACGACCACCACCGCGATGGTGGCTACGTCTTTGGAGCGAGCAGGAATTGATGCGGGGTGCGTCAACGGAGGTGTGGTCAGCCAGTGGGGCGTGTCCTCGAGGGACGGCTCGGACCCGCTGTTTGTGATTGAAGCAGATGAGTCCGACCGGTCTTTCGTGGGGTACCACCCCGCGCATATTCTGATCACCAATATCGCACCAGATCATCTCGACTTTTATGGCACCCTCGGGGCCATCTATGACGCGTTTGAAGCCTTCGCGAGAACCGCCCAGGACGGTATTGTCCTGTGTGCTGATGATGCCGGCACCCAGGCACTCTCGACACGCCTCGAGGGCGCAGCGCCGATCACAACCTATGGTGTCTCAGCCACCGCGGACGTCGTGATGAGCAACCTGGTGGCAGGCCCACAGGCCCACTTCACCGTGAGCTACCGCGGGCTCTCAGAGTCCGTGACGCTCGGGGTTCCCGGTCGTCTCTCTGCGCTCAATGCCACAGGCGTGGTCACCCTTCTGTTGGGTCTCGGGATGAGCCTGGGGGAAGCCTCACAGTCCGTCTCAGGGTTCCAAGGGGCAGACAGGCGTTTTCAATATCACGGCACCGTCGGTGACGTGCGGTTTTTTGATGACCACGCCCACCATCCCACCGAGGTGGGGGCGGCTTTGGAGACCGCGAGGGCGGTGGTGGGTGAAGGCCGAGTCATCACCATGTTCCAGCCCCATCTGTTTTCTCGCACGCTGTACATGGCCGCAGAATTGGCTGGCGCTTTCGCAAAAGGTAGTGACCACACGGTGTTTCTCGATATCTTCGGTTCCCGTGAGGATCCCATCGAAGGAGTCACCACTGCCCTCATTCTCGATGAGCTTCCCGAGGGGACATCTTTTGATTTTGAGCCCGACTGGGACCAAGCCTGTGTCCTCGCACTGAATCACGCCCGCCCGGGAGACATTGTTCTCACCATGTCCACAGGCAACCTGTACCAAATTGTGCCCCAGCTGATGGAGCAACAAAGACGCAGGGTGGAGGCCGGTCATGGACCGTCCTGAGGGATTTTCTGGCTCTTCCCCCACAACCCCTGCCCCGAATTCTGCGGCTCGCCAAAGTTCAGCGCAAGCAACCCAAAGGACTGCTACAAAGGCTCGTGTTTCTGCCGAAAAGGCGGAATTGCGCACCTTGACCTGGGCAAGTCGCCAGCGGCGGCGACGATGGGGTGTTTCCCTGGGAAGCATCGGCGCGCTGGTCCTTGGTGTAGTCCTCTTGACACTGTCTCCGCTTCTGTCCTTGCGCACCGTGGTCGTTGAGGGTGCGGATCGCCTGGACCCGGCGCAAGTGGAGCAGGCTTTGGCTTCACTCCAGGGTGAACCCTTGGCCAGGGTGAGCTCTCAGAGGGTGGGGGAGGCTCTCGGAGGAATCACTCTCATTCAAGCCTTTGAGACGCGAATAGAACCACCAGGAACTCTGGTGGTGTCCATTGTGGAACGCAAACCCATCGGGGTTGTGGCCTCTGCTACCGGTTACAAGGTTGTCGATGCCGCGGGGGTCACTCTGTGGTTTGAAGCGCTTGCCCCTGGTTCCCTGCCTCTTATCTTGGTCGCGGCGGACCCTGATTCTCCCAGTTTTGGCGCCATTTCCCGGGTGCTTCTCGCGTTGCCTGATGATCTTCTTATCCAGGTTGAGGGTGTGACGGCGACCTCGTTGGACAACGTGCGATTTACGATCAGGGGAACCGCGCACGAAGTGGTGTGGGGGAGCTCCGATCGAGTTAGCGAGAAAGCGCGCGTGCTCAGCGCCGCACTGGTCGCAGCCGGCGCGACCGCCTCACGCATTATTGATGTCACCACTCCTGAAAGCGTTGTTATTCGCGCCAAGGGGTGAGTAATCATTGGTTGAGGTGGGTTCTGCGACACGCCCGGAACCTCCTGCCAGCGAGCGTCTTCACCCCCTACGGTTTTCCTCGACAAACGTGATGGAAACTCTAATCTTCAAGTGAAGGTTTAAGGTTCAGCGCAAAGGAGCACCGGTGACCGGTCAGATTAATTACTTCGCAGTGATCAAAGTGGTCGGCGTCGGTGGCGGTGGCGTCAACGCGGTGAATCGGATGATTGATCGTGGACTCCGGGGCGTCGAGTTCATCGCCATCAACACAGATGCCCAGGCGCTGCTGATGAGCGATGCTGACGTCAAGCTTGATGTGGGACGCGACTTGACCAGAGGCCTCGGCGCCGGAGCCGACCCCGAAGTGGGTCGTCGCGCAGTAGAGGATCATCAAGAAGAAATTGAGCAGGCTCTTGCGGGCGCCGACATGGTCTTTGTCACCGCAGGTGAAGGTGGCGGGACAGGAACCGGGGGTGCCCCCGTTGTCGCACGCATCGCGAAATCCATTGGCGCACTCACCGTCGGAGTGGTGACCAAACCCTTCTCCTTTGAAGGCAAACGCCGCATGTCTCAGGCGGACGTAGGCGTTCAAGCCCTCAAAGATGAGGTTGACACGCTCATCGTTGTTCCTAACGACAGGCTGTTGGAAATTTCGGATCGCAGTA
>CAYUJX010000074.1:0-7727 GCA_964445125.1 uncultured Microbacteriaceae bacterium | reverse complement strand
GAGAGGCGGCATCGTTGGCCACACCCACTGCATTTCCCGTCTCTTTTGAGGTGTACCCCCCTCGTTCGCCTGAACATCTTGGCGACCTTCATGAGGCCATCGATTTCTTGAGCACGACGTCCCCAGACTTCATCTCCGTCACGTTTGGCGCTGGTGGGTCTTCTGCCCGAGATTCACTCGGGGTCCTTGACTACATTCACCGCACCAGTTCGGCGCTTCCTCTGGCCCACCTCACCTGTGTGGGAAACACCAGGGACGAAGCCCGGGGCCTCATTAGTTCGTTCCTCGAGGCCGGAATCACGCATTTCCTCGCCCTTCGAGGAGACCTTCCCCTGGGCCAATTTGCGCCCCGGGGTGATTTACCCCACGCAAGTGATCTTGTGGCACTGCTTCGAGACATTCAAGTGGAGAACAAGGCCGTAGAGAAAATAGCTGTCGCTGCTTTCCCCAACGGTCACCCTGAATCTCGCGATAGAGCAGAAGACTTCGCCGTGCTCCTGAAAAAACAAGAGGCCGGAGCAACGCTCGCCATTACACAGCTTTTCTTCGTTGTCGAAGAGTACGAAAACTTTGTATCCGAGGCAAGAAGAGCCGGTGTCACCATGGAGATACTTCCTGCCATCATGCCCATCACTTCTTTGGGGCGCTTGGCCCGCGTGCTGGAACTCACGGGCGAGACGGCTCCTCAAGAGCTCACAGACGCCCTCGCCGCGCACACAAGTTCTGAAGACCAGAAGAAAGTGGGAATTGAATGGAGCGCTCGAATGACTCAACGTTTGCGAGACGGTGGGGCTCCCGGTGTTCACCTTTACGCCTTCAACCAATACCCCACGGTACTCTCAGTTCTTGAAGAAGCAGGGGTGCGATAAGTGGACGACATTAAGAAACTCAACCTCCCTCAGCGGTCCCAAGACCTTCTCGAGGAAATGGGCAGGAGAGTTCTTGTGGCTGATGGCGCCATGGGAACCATGTTGCAAGATGCGGGCCCGACGTTGGAAGATTTCCAAGGCCTCGAAGGGTGCAATGAAATCCTGAACGTCACCCGGCCCGACATCGTGGCTGGGGTCCACGACGCCTATTTCGCCGTCGGGGTGGACTGCGTCGAAACAAACACATTCGGTGCTAACTGGTCCAACCTCTCGGATTACGACATTGAAGACCGCATCGCGGAGCTCGCTGAAGCGGGGGCACAAATTGCCAAGGAAAGCGCTTCTCGTTTTGAGGACAACGATGGTCGCCAGCGTTGGGTACTCGGCTCCATCGGGCCAGGCACAAAATTGCCTTCTCTTGGCCACACCACCTACAGCTTCCTCAAGTCCACCTTTGAACGGCAGGCGCAGGGCTTGTTGGCCGGTGGCGCAGATGCTTTCATGATCGAGACCTCGCAGGACCTCCTGCAAACAAAGGCCGCCATCAACGGCTGCAAGGACGCTATGCGCGCCGCGGGAACCAGGCTGCCGCTGTTTGTGGAGGTAACGGTAGAGGCCACAGGCACCATGCTGATGGGCTCAGAAATTAATGCCGCGCTCACCGCTTTGGAACCTCTGGAAATCGACATGATTGGCCTGAACTGTGCAACGGGCCCGCAAGAAATGAGCGAGCACCTTCGACAGCTCTCCCAACACTCCCGCATTCCTGTCATGGTGATGCCCAACGCGGGGCTACCGGTCCTCACCGCCACGGGGGCTTCGTATCCTCTGGGACCAGAGGAACTTGCGACCGCTCACGAACAGTTCATTAAGGAGTTTGGGCTTTCGCTGGTCGGAGGCTGTTGCGGGACCACACCGGAGCACCTTCAGGCTGTTGTCAACCGAGTAGGTAACACTCCTGCCCTTAAGCGCATTCCACAGCCCGACCCCGGGGTGGCGAGCCTCTACCAGCACGTCAGCTTAAGCCAAGACTCCTCCTACCTGGCTATCGGTGAGCGGACGAACGCCAATGGGTCCAGAGCTTTCCGCGACGCACTTCTTGAAGGTCGCCTGGATGATTGCGTAGAAATCGCGAAGAAGCAGGTGCGAGACGGCGCGCACCTCCTTGATGTCTGTATCGATTACGTGGGCCGAGACGGCGTCGCCGATATTCGCGACGTCGTGTCACGGCTCGCTCAAGCGTCAACTCTTCCCTTGGTCATTGACTCCACAGAGCCTGCGGTCATCCAGGCAGGCTTGGAACTCATCGGAGGGCGCCCGGTCGTCAACTCCGTCAACTTTGAAGATGGTGATGGCCCCGGATCACGCTTTGGCTCGGTCATGCCCTTGGTCAAAGAGCACGGCGCGGCCGTCATTGCGCTCACTATCGACGAAGAAGGCCAAGCCCGAACCGCGGGGGACAAAGTCCGAATAGCCAGTCGCCTGATTGACACTTTGGTGGGCGACTGGGGATTGCGAGTAGAGGACATCATCGTCGACTGCCTCACCTTCCCCATCGCCACAGGCCAGGAGGAGACGAGGCGCGATGCCATCGAAACCATTGCCGCGATTCGAGACATCACCGCGCGGTATCCAGGAGTCCACACCACGCTCGGCGTTTCCAACGTGTCCTTCGGGCTCAACCCCGCTTCGCGCGCGGTACTCAATTCGGTTTTCCTCCATGAAGCCTGCGAGGCGGGTCTTGACAGCGCGATTATCGATGCAGCCAAAATTCTTCCCCTCGCCTCCATACCTGACGAGCAGCGGAAGGTAGCACTTGATCTGGTGTGGGACAAACGCGAGTATGACGATGAGGGCACCCTCACCTATGACCCGCTCGCTCGGCTGCTAGAAATTTTTGACGGTGTGGATTCGGCAGCGATCAAAGACCAACGTCAAGCAGAGCTTGCCGCACTGCCTGTTCGAGAGCGCCTGGAACGCCGCATCATTGATGGGGAGTCCAAGGGCCTTGAAGCAGACCTAGACCTCGCCCGGGCTGAGGGGGCAAGCGCCCTAGAGATCGTTAACGACACCCTACTTTCCGGGATGCAGGTGGTGGGGCAGCGGTTTGCCAGCGGTGAAATGCAATTGCCGTTTGTGCTGCAATCGGCAGAAGTCATGAAGGCCGCGGTCGCACTGCTAGAGCCCCATATGGAAAAGTCTGAGGCTGCGGGCAAGGGAAAAATGGTTCTTGCCACTGTTCGCGGTGACGTTCATGACATTGGCAAAAACCTTGTAGACATCATTTTGACAAACAATGGTTACGACGTGGTGAATATCGGAATTAAGCAATCGGTCAACGACATCATCAGCGCCGCTGAAGAACATGACGCTGACGTTATTGGGATGAGTGGGCTTCTGGTGAAATCCACGGTCGTGATGAAGGAGAACCTTCTCGAACTCACTCAGCGCGGTTTGGCAAGGAGATGGCCAATTATTCTCGGTGGAGCAGCACTCACCAGGTCCTATGTGGAGGATGACCTAGCTTCCGGGTTCGACGGCATCGTTCGTTACGCCAAAGATGCTTTCGAGGGCCTCGACTTGATGACACCCTTGGTGGCCATTTCTCGGGGTTCCGACCCCGAAAGTGTGGGATTGCCCGCGCTAAAAAAGCGTATTTACCCAGCGAGCCAGCTTCAGGTCACCGAGCCTGCGAACATGCCCGAGCGCTCTGACGTTGCCCGAGATAACCCCGTATGGCAGCCACCTTTCTGGGGCACCCGGATTGTTAAAGGTTTCGCCCTGAGTGACTATGCGGCTTTCCTCGACGAGCGAGCAACATTTATGGGCCAGTGGGGCCTCAAACCTGGCCGGGGCCAGGGTGGAAAGAGTTACGACGACCTGGTCGCCGAAGAGGGCCTGCCTCGCTTGCGCTACTGGATGGACCGACTACTGTCCGAGAAAGTTATTGATCCAGCAGTGGTCTATGGATACTTCCCCGTTGTCTCAGACGGCAGCGATGTCATCGTCCTTCATCACGGCAATGATCCCGACGGAACCTTGGGCGCCGCCGGTCTTCTCGCACCAGATGGCGGATCTGCGGGAGCACTCGGTGCGGAACGCCTGCGCTTTAGCTTCCCCCGGCAGCGCCGTGATCGACACCTGTGTCTTGCGGACTTCGTGAAGTCTAAAGGCACGGGCGAGACCGACGTGATGGCGTTTCAACTGGTCACGGCAGGTGCCAGCATTGACGCTTTTGCCCAAACACTTTTTGCCTCTGACTCCTATCGTGACTATATGGAGCTCAACGGCCTTGCCATGCAGTTAACCGAAGCCCTGGCCGAGTACTGGCACGCCCAAATCCGCAAAGAATGGGGCTTCGGCGACGAAGACCCCAGCGATCTCGCCGACATTTTTGGTCTCAAATATCGTGGCGCCAGGTTCTCCTTGGGATACCCCGCTTGCCCGGAGATGGAAGATCGCGCCAAGGTCGTGGAGCTACTGAAACCCGAACGTATTGGAGTGGAGCTTTCCGAAGAACTTCAACTCCACCCCGAGCAGTCAACGGACGCTTTCGTGTTCCATCACCCGGAGGCGAAGTACTTTTCTGTGTGATTGGGGCCTGGAGTAGACCCGGCGAAGAGCTTTGAGTGCGGGTCGGCCGATGATAACCAGGCTCATCACCGTGGTCACGGCCCGAACGGTGTCCCACGTGAGGGTGGAGCTTGCCAAGCTGTAAAGGACGAATCTACTCGCGTTCTCGGCAAAGCTCCCCCCTTCAACGAGGGAAAGGCTCGTGTCAGGGCCCAGGGCAATAGGCCAAAACCAGAGGTTCATCAGAAGACCAAAAACGTAAGACGCCACCGCCCCATAGACCATGAGCATCACCAGTTCTCGTTTCCCTGCGGCGCCACCAGATGGTGGTTTCACTCTCGGCAAAAGACCTGCTCCAGCGCCGACCCACCCCAGCGCCAGCATCTGAAAAGCGGTCCAGGGGCCAAACCCTCCCCAAACAACAGAAGACAGTCCAATAGCCACGACCCCGACCACGAACCCAAGGCGAGCCCCTAACACTCGACCAGAGAGGATCACCACAACAAAGACAAACTCGACACCACCCGCACCCAGTGACACCAACCGGGCTGCCGCTGCTAAGGCGGCAAGCACTCCTACTAGGGCAAGCACCCGGGTGTCTGCTAAGGAGTTCTCCAGGCTCAGCAACACACCCGCTACCAGGAGCGGGGCGATAAGCGTCACGATCGGCACGGGCGCATACCCAAAAAAAGGCCCGAAGCCGGGCACTAGTGACCACCCAAAGACGAGCAACCCGATGGCGCTTAGCAAAACGACAGTGACTCGCGAGGCACGACCGCGTGTGCGTGGCGCGTGGATCACTTCGCGACCTCCTGTGCCTCGACGAGCATTCCCTGGGAAAGCGTGAGCCTTCTCTCGGCGAGGTGGTGGAACGATTCCGCCTCGTGGCTGGCAATGAGAAGAGCCGTCCCCGTCTCTTTCACGCAGCCTAGAACGTCGTGAAGTGCTTGGATTGCGGCACTATCGAGGCCTCGGGTGGGCTCATCAAGGGCGAGAACGAGGGGTTTGTGTGACATCTGTAATGCCAGAGCGAGGGCTGTTTGTTGGCCCCGGGAAAGATCCCGGGGATGGGTATCTTTCATCTGGGTCAGCATTTCTGCCCGCCATGGTCCAGAGAGGATTGCCTCCAGGGTGTGCCGGGTGAAACCTTTCTCCACCCCGGCGACCGTGTCGGCAAGGGCCAACTCCTCGGCAACAGACTCCTTCATGAAAAGATTGCTCGGGTCTGAGGGAACGAGCGCGATCTGAGCGGGACCATTCTCGGCGCTGTCGGCACACTTCTCGAGCAGTGTTGTTTTGCCCGAGCCATTGTCGCCGCTGAGAACAACGGTCTGACCGCGTCTTAGTGTCAGGGATACCGCATCCAGCACTGTCTTCTTGCCATACGAGACGCTGATGGGGCCAAGCATAAAAACATCATCGGCATCCATTGTCTGAGCGGGAACGCCCGAAGGGCGTTCCGCAGCCGGAGGAATATAGGTGCCCGGAGCTAACCCCGTCTCAGACAGGGTCAGATACGCCCCTCCCCACGCCTCAAGTTCGCGGTTCCCATGATCCGTCACGATAACGGTGGTCTCCTGCTCGGGAAGGTGAGCGAGGTGTTCCACGATGCGCGCCCGCCAGGTCGGGTCAAGGGTCTGAAGAGGCTCATCCAGGAGGAGCACCTGGGGATGCGTCACGCACAGCGCTGCAAGGGCAACAACAACGGCTTCTCCGCTGGAGAGAGTCGCTGGATGCTGCGTAGCGAGGGAGGCCACATCCCATTGGTTCAGAATCAGGTGCGCCTCTTCCCGGGCGGTGGAGATTGCAACACCATCGTAAATGGAGGCAAGCGCTACCTCGTCCAAGACCGTGCTGGCAAGAAACAAGAAATGGGGTTGGTGAGGGAGATAGCCCACGGCGGCGGCATCACACCCTGTGCTGAGCGTCCCCGAGGGCTGCTCCTCGGCGTTATCAGGCAGAACCCGCGCTAGTGCTTCCAGGAGTGTCGTCTTCCCGCTCCCTGTGGCACCGGTGAGGACAATGTGAGCTCCCGGGGCGACACTCCACGAGATATTGTGAAGCCCTCGGGAAGGTATCGATAACGCTTCCAGAAATACCGGTCCCCGTGGTGCGACCTCAGAGCGCCGGCGCCTCGCGTGGATTCCCCTGGATTCCAAGGCCCATGCAATTCCTGTTGCGCGCTCCAAAGTCTTTTCCAACACGGGCAGTAGCAGCATCCGCCCGGGCTTCAGCCCCCGCCGAAGAGCATTCCTCCTCGTCACCCGATAGGTCGTCACAATAAAAGGCAACGTCGCCAGGGCAATAACAAAGGCCAACACGATTGAGCGACCCCAGAGGAGTTTGGGCACCACCAACAGCAGCGACCGGGGATCGACAGCTGCGATGAGGACACCAGAGAGCACGATGACCGCCGCAAAAGGAAGAGCGGAAATTGCACTGCTGAGTAACCCCTCGGTTGTGACGCTCCCTCCAATCACGATGTGGGAAAAAGGGCCCCAGAGAGGTGTTGTGGGGAGAGCCCAGAGTGTAGTTTCCCCGCCACTTGTTCCTCCAAAAATGATGCGGTAGAGAACCCTCAGGACAACGAAACCCACACCCCCCACGACGGCAACAAGGACAAGCGTTGCTCGCCGGGGCTTAACCATGGTCTAGGGATCAGTGGGGAGAGGAGTGGCCCCACCGGTGGAAAACGCCAGGCCAATCGAGTCTCCAGACTGAAGTTCCAGAGTTCCCGCGCCCTCTTGGGCATAGGTCCACTCAGATGCGTCGCCGTCTTTAATCCAGAGTGCCCAGTACGCAAAGGCGGGCGGCATATCTGCACACGATTCAAGGTGCGGCTCCTCCCCCTCCACGGTGAAAGGCTCGGTTGCAGAGGGAAGCCCAGCAACACGGCAGACCACTTGATCGCCGTACGTCCCCGTTCCTTCGAGCTCGAAACCCGCAAACGTAAGGACCTGTTGGGCAACAGCGCTTTCTTCGAGCAGGTTAACGCACTGGAGTGTTAACCCATCGGACAAGATTCCATAGTTGACGACGACGCTGACCCCGGAACAATCTCGAACATCGCCCAGTGAGAGAGATTCTGAGCCAACCGGAGCGCAGCCCGCCAGGGCGACGACAAGCGCTGCAGAAGAAAGGAAAGGGATAGACCTCATAGGTACCTCCGGTAAAGAGTGAGACCGGGGCTCCGATGTGGTTACTCTATCCCAACCGCGGCAGTCACGAGACTGCGTCGGGGATGGTTTTCACCCGTGGGCGTCCGGGTCTGGTTAACAAAATGAA
>CAYUJX010000073.1:0-7867 GCA_964445125.1 uncultured Microbacteriaceae bacterium | reverse complement strand
TCCATGGGGGTAGGCCACGTCACAGGGCCGTCGTCGTTGATTCTTCTCCACAGTCCCAGCGTCGACTTGGCGGGCCCCCTGGGCGATAACGGAGAAATTATTGTCACCGGGCAGATTAGGATTAGCCCGCACGTTGTCGAAAGGGGAACAGCCCCCTTTCAGTACGTTTCTAAGGATGAGGATGACAGTGAAATCGTCTATTCCACCGTTGAGGATGACGCGATGGTAAAACCCGTCCCCGCTTCCCACGCGGTAGCGAGTAAATCTAATAACGCCGAGCTCGCGCTCATGCGCAGCACGCGGTGGGGGACAGGCGCCATTGTGACCGTGCTTTCCATCTCTGTATTCGCGGTTGCAGCCGTCACCTTGTTGGCTTTGTCGCTCACCACTGGTGTGTTGCTCTAAGTGTCGCCGAGGATTGCGCGATGAGCGCCAGTGCCAGGGCGAGAGAGCTTGTGGAGGTCGCAGCACGGGCTGCGAACGAAAAGTTCGGTAGCGAACTTATTGCGTTAGACGTGTCTGAGCACCTGCCGCTCAGTGATGTTTTTCTGGTGTGTAGTGGGCGTAATGAACGCATGGTTGTCTCGATTGCCGATGAGGTGGACAGGCAGCTTTCTGCCCAGGGTGCACCCGCGATTCGCCAAGAAGGTCGCAGAGATGGTCGGTGGGTTTTACTGGATTGCGGCGAAATTATCGTGCACATCTTCCACGAAGAAGAAAGACTTTTCTACCAACTAGAGCGTCTCTGGAGAGACTCTCCGGTGGTGGAGTTACCGGTCTTCGACAGCCCTGGGCCTGATCCCGACGCCTAAGTAGATTCAAAACCCCTGTGAGGGCGGTAGCTGTCCATACCGTCAGGTGAATCGGGCCAAGAGAACTCTGCCACGACATGGGGGAGCCATAGCGTGCCAGGCCCGGGAAGCTCCTCGAATCCCGCGTCCGCGTAGCTTGCGGACGTCATGGGGTAGGAGCTGTTTCTGCTCAGCCTTTTTGGGCCACGCTGTTTTCCTCGAACTTGGACAGGCTGCGAAAGTGCCCCCGCCACATGTTGACCGCCTCTGGCCGAACTACCAGCGATTTCGACGGTTTGCTGGGCTCTGTTTGGAAGGTGACTTGAACACGCGTTCCACAATCGGATGTCCCATGTATCCAGCTCCCTTTCGGTCGGGCGGGTGTAGCGTGAAAGACGTGACACGGGGTTCCCGCTAAAGAGTGGGCTGAGATCAAACCCGTTGAACCTGATCTAGCTCGTACTAGCGAAGGGATGTCGTCGTGGGCGTTGCTCTGACTGAAAATTATTCTGCCCACCTGCTCGAAGAGCTCCGCCGTCGTGAACCGCTGGTTCAATGTCTGACCAATGTCGTAGTCGCGGGATTCACGGCGAACGTTCTTCTGACATTGGGCGCATCAGCCGCGATGGTGGATGGCGACGAAGAGGCTGGCCCGTTTGCTGGTGTCGAGTCGGGGGTTTTGGTGAATCTCGGCACGCCCTATCGGGAGCAACGTGAGGCTATGCCCCACGCGGTAGCGCAGGCGAACGAAGGGGGTTCGCCGTGGGTCCTCGACCCGGTCGCAATCGGCGCATTGCCGCTTCGTACTAGGCTCGCGTTCGAGCTTGTCGCTTTTCGTCCCACTGTTGTGCGCGGGAATCCGTCTGAAATCATGGCCCTGGCTGGACTAGGCGGCGGAGGTCGCGGAGTCGATTCACTTTCCGGCGCGGAGGCGGCTGTTGACGCGGCCCACCTCCTTGCTTCGACCCACGGTTGCGTGGTGGCCATCTCTGGGCCGGTCGACATTGTCACCGATGGCACCCGAACGGTTCGTCTGAGCAACGGACATGAGCTACTCACCCGTGTGACTGGTGGCGGATGTGCTCTCGGAGCTGTCATGGCAGCGTTTGTTGGCCTCGGCAAGGACCCGTTTCTCGCTGTCTGTGCCGCGGTCAGCACTTACACAATCGCTGCGGAGATTGCCGCCGCCCGCGCACATGGTCCCGGGTCCTTTGCGGTCGAATTCCTTGACGCACTTGCCGGTATCGACGGGGAGACAGTCGCCTCTGGCGTGGTGGCGGCGTGAACCTCCGGGACTTTGACCCGACGTTGTATCTTGTGACAGATATCGCGCTGTGCGGCGAACGCGGTGTTGTCGAGACTGTCCGCCAGGCGGTTGAGGGCGGGGTAACCTGCGTGCAGGTCAGGGCAAAACCTTGTCGTCGACGGAGGACTCGTCAAAGACTGAGCCACACAGCCAGAGCCGACGAGTAGTCCCTCGCCTGCAAGAGCCTTCTGGGATCTGTGGGCGCAGTTGGACGTCATCGCCCAGCTCAACGACCGCAGTGTCACCGAAGAAATTCGCCTCTCGCTGGAGGACTGGATCGGTAGAACAAGTACATGTCCGGTGCCTCCGTGTTCGGCCTCGTTGATGGCGATGATCTTGCGCTCGAGCATCGCCACGAGGAAGTTGCCGTTGCCGCAGCCGGGCCCCAAAAAGCGAGAGTCAATCCCCTCGAACACGTCAGTGATGAGGTTCAGCTATTCTGAAGCACGCCGCACAAAAGTTATGGCAGTAAGTCGAGCGTCTGTGGCCGGGCTTTCATGGCGTGGATGACGAGTTCATTCCCACTGTCGAAGGTCAGCACGACTGTCTCAAGCAATCGTCCTGGGGTGTCGAACCCCAACCGGAGTTGGCGGGCAGGTGAATCGCGTCGAGATCCTCAATCCAGATTGCCCAGGTCGCTGCTTGAATCGCGTCCTCGGGCAGGATGCCGTGCTTGCGCGCCGCATCGTGGACCTTCACGCGACGTAGGAGGCCAGTGCTTCGCGGATAGCCTCCGATCGGGTCTTGCTTTCGCGCGTTGCCCGAGCGTCGATCGCGGCAAGCTCTTCAGGAGTGAGCCGCAATGCAACAACCTGTGAAGGTTCGGCGCCTCGCCCGGGCCGTCCGCGCCTGCGCTCCTTCAGCTCGTTGACGTTGTATCCCGCTTCGGCCTCAGCCGCCCACGCGGCGATCTGCGCTTCGGTGACGGGCACACCATTTACTGACTCACTCGTACTCATGTGTTTAATGTAATACGAAAATTCACACGTGACAAGCGGCCGTCTATCGTGATTGCCTTCATGCGGCGAATCTTCCGAAACTTTGTGTCTGGGTTCCATCACCGAATGCGAAGTGAAGTGATCGCGGGAGTACGGTTGGGAACGGATTTGCGCCCGAGTCGAGTGCACGCAGGGGGATCGCCTCGGGGCGCGGCGAGCGATGCACAGCTACCCAGAACCCCAGCGCCTGTAGTCGGGCCTCAAACACCTCCACCGTAGCAACCGACATAAATGTGTCTCACAACCCATTCCCCTGTGGGTTAGCGAACGATGGCGGGCAGTAGTTCGTCGACCGGTGAGCCCTCAATATTCGACCACGCGGTGACGGCGGCGGCCACAGCCAGACATGAACCGGCGAGAAGTTGGTGACTACCTTGCCCGATGATCAGTGAGCCCAGAGACCGGAAAGCGCGCCCCTTCCCGGCGAGGGCGAGAACGTTAACCGCTGCGCGTTGCCCGAACCAATGCCCGGCGGGCAGGCGAATCATTGTGGCCAGAGTCATCGGGGCGTCCGGGTGGTGGCCGGCGAGCCAATCGTCGAGTAAACCCAAGGTGAGCCCGATGCAGCTGGAAACTTCCGGTGCGGAGTCGTTTGGCGACTCCGGCTGCGCACTGTCAAGCAACGCACCCGCGAGCTCGGTCTCACCATCCACGATGGCGGTCACGACCAGCTGCACAAGGCTAATTGCTTGGTCGCGACGGGCACCGACAGGGGTGAACAGTTCCATATTTCGGCGCTCAGTCGCCCTCTGCAGGGCCCGATTGAGCGTGTCAATGTCCGGGAGATTGTTGATATCAACCCCGTCCTCTGCCAGCAACGGTGCAAGGTCTCGGAGCATCTCGTCCGCCATCCCGGGCTTCATCTCGACCCTCGGTTGCCCCAAGGGCGGCTCGGGACTGTTTCGCCGAATATCTACCATGACTCCATCTTGCCACCTCGGTTTTCACTACGGATCTCCCAACGGCCGAGTCAAAGAACTGAAGCGAAGCATTGCATCGCGGTGTAGGCCGAGCCGTGTGCACCCGTCCTACGCCCGCAAGTCCATCCGAGTCCCGCCCGCGAGTAATTCGTCCCGCACCGCCTCGATGCTGCAGGCGAGGGCCGGCTTGTGCGTGCGATCGAGCCACGCCCAGAATCCGGGGGCAATATCAAAGGCGCAGTAACTGTTCTTCGCCTGGATGAGCACGTTCGTGTCGAGAAGGTACATCACGCCACCCCGAGCGTGGTCGCAAGATTGCGGAATGTCTCGTGTTTCTTCGTTCCCAGCAAGCGGTAGGCGTCGCGATAGCCGGTGGAGCCTTCGAAGGCGCTCGCGATGACGGCGCGTGCGAACTTGTGGCTCAGCCCTAGGGGATGCGTGTAGTAGTAGTTTCCTCCTTGGCCTTCACTCCTGCGTGCAGCGAGGAAAACCCTCACGCGGTCGAGTTCTTCGTCGTAGCGCTGCTCGAAGGTCTCCCAGGGCACTAGGCGCGTCGTGAGGAGTTGCTTGAGCACGACGAGGGTGCTCACCCGGTATCTGCTGGCGAGCCGGTCGAGCTCGGCCGCCGTGGGATTGCCACGGTAGTCATCGAGAAGAACGGCCTCGGGCACGAGTACCTCTGCGGCGACCCGGTTGCACCACAGCTCGGCGACCTGGCCCTGTCGCGCCTTCATCGCCGCGTCGGAGAGAGCGCTCTCGCCGAGCCAGATGTGCGCAAGCTCGTGGATCATCGTGAAAATCTGTGCGGCCTTAGTGTCGGCGCCATTGATGAAGATCAATGGCGCGAGCGGCTCAGCCAGAGCGAAGCCCCGGAACTCTTTGGCGCGAAGCACCCGATGCGTGTTCGCCCCGACGATGCCGCTGACCATCACGAGCACGCCAGTGTCTTCGATCCTGTCGATGAGGCGACGCAGCGCGTCTTCCCCGTGGCTGAACTCCGCACGGTCAGCAACATCGAACTTCAGCACGTTGCGGATGCGCTCAGCAACCACAGCAGGGCGGTCGCTCTTCGTCGCGGAACCGACGAAGACCAGGGGGGCGAGCCCATGGGAAAGCGCGTAACCGCGGTACCACTCCTGGCGATCCTGGCAGAGGTAGATTGTGTCCAGCATGTCGGCGGAGGGACGTGTGACCGCGGCGTTGCCGATCGTGCGCAGGTCCGGGATCGGTACCTGCTCGTCTGGGGGCTCGGGCAGGAAGAGCAGGCCGAGGGGTGTGTGGGTGTCCCTGGCGAACTTCTCCAGTTGCTTGAGCGTCGGCTGCTGGCCGGAGACCCATTCATCGAGCTTCGGGGCGCGCTTGTCCGCGGTCTCGTCGTCCCACCCGGCTCGTTCTACAGCCCAGTAAAGGAGATCAGGGGCCACAGCAACACGGGTAGCCACTCTGGTCACCTCCTCGAATCGCCGGCGAGATCAGCCTAACAACGCGACCTTATCGAATCCTACGGTTCGGCGCCGACAGTACAAAGCCCCACCGAAGAGGCAACGACCACACGGTAGCGCACACCGCCGCCCGATGCCGCGCATAGACTTTGTAGCAGAAACGTGCCATACTTTGTATCCAAATACTATTTAGACTGAAAGTATAGTGATTACTGTGGGACGAATAAGAGTAGGAGTCACCCCGGTGGCGGAGAGTGCCCTCGCTGTACTAGGTCACGAAATCCGTTTGTCGCGTAAGGGCAAAAATATGAAGATTGTGGAGCTTGCCGCGCGCACCGGACTGTCGCCACGGACGATATCGGCCATTGAGACAGGATCTCCATCGACGTCGGTTGGCAATGTCTTCACTGTCGCGGTTGCAGTGGGCTTCCCTCTCTTTTCTATGAATGACCCGAGCGAGCTCCTAGCGCACCGCAGACGCGGTGAACAAAAACTTGCACTGATGCCCACGCGGGTCGATCGCCCACGGGTGGAGAGTGACGATGGCGACTTCGACTTCTGACCTCATCTACGTCTGGGTGTGGCTCCCCGGCGCAACCGAACCAGTACCCGCCGGGGTGCTTCGACCCGACGGGAACTCACTGAGCTTCCGCTACGGCGATAAGTACCTGCTTCGAGCTGATGCCATGAGCATCTATGGCCCGACCCTGCCGCTGAGTCCGAGTTTTGTCACACCGCTCGGGAGTCTTCGCGCGCCCGGACCTATTCGCGACGCCGCGCCAGATTCTTGGGGTCGCCGAGTCATTCTCAACCGCTCAAATTTTGGAGGTGATCAGGATGTCGATGACCTGACTGAAGGCGCATACCTGTTGCGTTCCGGCTCCAACCGTCTCGGGGCGATTGATTTCCAGGGGAGAAGCGACACGTATACGCCGCGGAGCGATACCGCAACACTCGACGAGCTGCATCAGGCATCCCGGATGCTGGAGGCCGGCGAAGACCTGTCGCCAGAGATCGCCGACGCGTTAATCAATGGCACCGCCATCGGGGGTGCCCGCCCGAAAGCTCTCATCCGCGATGGAGGCGATCAGTACATCGCCAAATTCGAAACCAGCAGCGACATCTTCCCCGTCGTCGGGGCCGAGCAGGCAAGTATGTACCTCGCCCGCAAGGTCGGCATTGACGTGACCGAGTCCAGGATGGTGAGTTCGCTCGGCAGGGACGTCCTGCTGATGAAACGGTTCGATCGACCAGGCCACGGAACGCGGCGCCTGGTCGTATCTGCGCTGACACTGCTGGGGCTCGACGAGAACACATTCAGTCTCGGCAGCTACCCGATGATCCTCGATGTGCTGCGCGACCAGTCAGCAGACCCCGCAAGGGTTGGGCGTGATGTATTCCAGAGAGTGGCGTTCAATATTGCTATTTCCAACACTGACGACCACCTGCGAAACCATGCCGTCTTCTGGGATGGGCAGCACACCACCCTCACGCCGGCATATGACCTGAGTCCCTGTGTGCGCGGTGGCGACACGGCAAACCAGGCAATAGCTTTTGGGCGTTACGGTGAGCGACAAAGCGACTTCGCGAGCCTCGTGAAGGTCTGCCACATCTACGGACTGTCTATCCCGCAGGCCATCGACATCATCGACGAGATGGTCGAGCTGATGGACTCACACTGGGAGGATGCGGCAGACAGCGGGCATCTAACCCAGTCGGCCCGGAAGCAGTTGCGTGGCCGCCAAATCCTGAACCCGGCAACCCGTTACGGGTACAAGGCCGACCCGGTGGATATCCTGCCGAGTTCATGGTTGCCGGGTCAGCGTCGCGACTGAACATGCCCGGCGTCGGTCAATCCGTGTCGACGTGGCCTTCGATCTCTGCCTTCACTCCGGCAGCGGCGTAGAGACGCAGCGGGTGGATGCACGGGTCGGAGTCGTCATATTTTTCTTGCGATAACGCCACACCGTCATAGGTGACAGCAAGATCGCCGGCGACGAGGCGCTACTGCCCGGCACCTACCTCGATATGGAGACCGTGGTCCCAAACGTCCCCGAAATGTCCGACTGGGAGACCGAGCTTCAGCAGTGGGTGATGGAACGAGGCATCGCTGGAGCGGTCTACAGTGACAGGGTCTTCATTGAGGAGCAGACCCTTGAGGTCTCTGAAGTCGTCGAAATGTAGGGTCGCTGCCTCGTCTTCTACTGCTAAACGATGCCATACACGGCATCACAGACAGCGCCTGATCACCTCAAGAAGGTTCTCAACCAAGCTCTCTTCGAAAGAATTCTCATAACCTGCGACGATGATTCTCCAGGCGGCGTTCCAATCCGAGCCGAGCTCCGTGAACCGTTCCACACGCTGCTCGGCACCGAGATGAAACAAGTGGAAAGCCACTGGAGACTCCACT
>CAYUJX010000072.1:0-7906 GCA_964445125.1 uncultured Microbacteriaceae bacterium | reverse complement strand
CGTATTGCGATGACCCGGCACATCAAGCGTGGTGGAAAAGTGTGGATCAACATCTACCCTGACCGCCCCTTGACCAAGAAGCCTGCTGAAACCCGCATGGGTAGCGGTAAAGGTTCACCCGAGTGGTGGGTCGCCAACGTGAAGCCCGGCCGCGTTCTTTTTGAGGTTGCTGGTGTAAGCGAAGAGTTGGCGAAAGAAGCGCTGACTCGCGCGATTCACAAGCTTCCCCTGAAAGCTCGCATCATCAAGCGTGAGGAGGGCATGTAATGTCTGTTGGATCCAAAGAACTTGCTCCAGTTGAACTGGATACGTTTGAAGATGAGCGCCTCTTAGATGAATTGCGTCGCTCAAAGGAAGAACTCTTCAACTTGAGATTCCAGTCGGCCACAGGCCAACTGGACAACCACGGGCGTTTGCGTGCGATCAAGCGCGACATCGCCCGTATCTACACCGTGATTCGTGAGCGCGAACTGGGAATTAGGGCAACGCCCGCCCCCGTGGAGAAAGCTGCGAAAAAAACCACTAAGAAGAGCGAGAAGGCCGTGGAGCCTGAAGCAACCGAGGAGAGTGCATAATGGCCGCTGATCTGAAAAAGGGCCACGAATCGTCGGAGCGCGACGTCCGCGACAAGGACGCACGTGGGTACCGCAAGGTTCGTCGTGGGTATGTCACGAGCGACAAGATGGACAAGACCATCGTTGTCGAGGTAGAAGACCGCGTGAAGCACCCCCTGTATGGCAAGGTTGTGCGCCGTTCCTCCAAAGTCAAGGCACACGATGAGGCCAACACCGCAGGTATCGGTGACCTCGTCTTGATTTCCGAGACCCGTCCACTCTCTGCCACCAAGCGGTGGCGTTTAGTCAATGTCGTTGAGAAGGCGAAGTAACCCATGATTCAACAAGAATCCCGAGTAAAGGTGGCCGACAACACCGGCGCCAAAGAGATTTTGGCGATCCGCGTGTTGGGTGGTTCCGGGCGCCGCTACGCGGGTCTGGGTGACGTCATCGTCGCCACCGTGAAAGATGCGATTCCTGGCGGCAACGTCAAGAAGGGTGAGGTCGTCAAGGCCGTCATCGTTCGCACCGTAAAAGAGACCCGTCGTTCTGATGGCTCGTACATCAAGTTCGACGAGAACGCTGCGGTGCTGATCAAGAACAAAGAAGGTGAACCTCGGGGAACCCGTATTTTTGGTCCTGTGGCTCGTGAACTGCGCGACAAGCGCTTCATGAAAATCATCTCGTTAGCTCCGGAGGTTCTCTAACTATGGCAAAGATAAAGAAGGGTGACCTGGTTCAGGTCATGACCGGAGCGAGCGAAGCTCGCGGCGGAGACAAAGGCAAACAGGGTTACGTACTCGAGGTGCTTTCTGAGCGCGACCGTGTCCTCGTTGAGGGTGTGAACTACGTGACCAAACACAACCGTGTTGGCCAAAGCCAGCGCGGTGGTAAAACAGGTGGCCTCGAGACTTTTGAATCTCCCATCCACATTTCCAACGTGGCACTGGTGGACCCCAAGACCAAGAAACCTTCCCGTGTGGGTTCGAAGACCAAGACCGTTGAGAAGAACGGCGTGAAGAAGCAGGTGCGCGTGCGCATCGCTAAGAAGTCAGGAGAGGAGCTCTAATGGCATCAGCTACTGCCCAGACCAGCACTTCGAGTGTCCCCCGCCTCAAGGCAATCTATCGCAGCGAGATTATTCCCGCACTGAAAGAGGAATTTGGTTTCACCAACCCCCACCAGGTGCCAACCGTAATCAAGGTTGTCATCAACACGGGTGTCGGTGAAGCTGCGAGAGACTCTAAAGTGATCGAGGGAGCCATCAAAGACTTGACGGCAATCACCGGCCAGAAGCCTGTCGTGACGAACGCCAAGGTGTCTATCGCTCAGTTCAAACTGCGCGAGGGAATGCCGATCGGTGCTCACGTAACCCTGCGCGGAAACCGCGCCTGGGAGTTTCTTGACCGCCTCGTCAACTTGGCTTTGCCCCGCATCCGCGACTTCCGCGGGTTGAGCGATCGCCAGTTCGATGGCAACGGAAACTACACTTTCGGCATCACCGAGCAGTCGGTGTTTCACGAAATTAACCAAGACAACATTGATCGGGTTCGGGGTTTCGACGTGACCGTCGTCACCACCGCGAAAAATGACGATGAGGGTCGCGCGTTGCTGCGATCCCTTGGATTCCCTTTTGCCAGTAAGACTCCAACCGAGGCCTAAAACGCCACTAACTGACAAGGTCGGCCCAGGTGTCCCTGGAGTCGAAACCGGCCAGAGAAAAGAGAAGCACCATGACAATGACAGATCCGGTCGCAGACATGCTGACCAGACTGCGCAACGCGAATCAGGCGCACCACGATTCGGTGTCAATGCCCAGTTCCAAGCTGAAGACGCACATCGCTGAGATTCTTCAGGCGCAGGGCTACATCGCAGGGTGGGCTCTTGAAGACGCCCGCGTGGGAAAAAAACTCACCATGGAATTGAAGTACGGCCCCAAACGTGAACGCTCCATTGTGGGCATCAAACGAGTGTCTAAGCCTGGTCTTCGGGTATATGCGAAGTCGACGGAGATCCCCAAAGTTCACGGCGGATTGGGTGTTGCCATTCTTTCCACTTCCTCGGGCCTCTTGACGGACCGCCAAGCGACAAAGAAAGGCGTGGGTGGGGAAGTCCTCGCCTACGTATGGTGATCACAGATGTCACGTATTGGTCGCATGCCTATTGAAATCCCCGCGGGCGTTACCGTCAGCATTCAGGGACAAGATGTATCGGTGAAGGGCCCTAAGGGCGAACTTTCTCTGCGCGTCAAAGAACCCATTGTTGCCGCGATGGTCGAGAGCCAAGTTTTGGTGACCCGGCCAGATGACGAGCGCGAGTCGCGGTCGCTTCACGGACTGAGCCGCACCTTGATTCAGAATCTCATTATCGGGGTGACAGAGGGATACCAAAAGTCACTCCAGGTCGTCGGAACGGGTTACCGTCTGGCTACCAAGGGTCAGGGTGTTGAATTTTCCCTGGGTTACTCACACCCCATTACGGTGGAACCCCCTGCGGGGATTACCTTCACTATTGAGGGTAACGACAAGCTCATCGTGAGCGGTATTGATAAGCAAGCCGTAGGTGAGGTTGCCGCCAACATTCGTAAACTTCGCAAGCCCGAGCCATATAAGGGCAAAGGTGTGCGTTACGAGGGTGAGCACGTTCGTCGCAAAGCTGGAAAGGCTGGTAAGTAGACTCATGGCTTTCGTTAGAGGAAAAAGCCGCTCAGCGGCAAGAGATCGTCGCCACACCAGGCTTCGTAAAAAAGTTGTGGGCACCGCAGTTCAGCCCCGCCTTGTTGTGACGCGCTCAGCGCGCCACCTTTTCGTCCAGGTTGTCGATGACGCGCTGGGTCACACCCTCGCCTCTGCCTCCACGATGGAGCCAGACTTCCGCTCGTCTACCGCCGACAAAACGGAAAAAGCCAAGAAGATTGGTGCGATTATCGCCGAGCGTGCGCAGAAAGCTGGCGTCGTTTCCGTGGTTTTTGACCGCGGGGGCAACCGTTATGCCGGACGAGTAGCAGCTGTCGCCGATAGCGCCAGAGAAAGTGGATTGAAACTGTGAGCGAAGAGGTAAAGGACGCCGCTGCGAGCGAAGCTCCCGTGGTCAAAGCGCCCGAAACGGATATCACCAACGAGCCTCGTGAGGCTCGCCGCGGTGGTCGTGAGCGCGCACCTGGTGCTCGCGATCGAGGCGCCAGAGACACCGAGAAGAGCCAGTTCCTTGAGCGCGTGGTCACCATTAACCGTGTGTCCAAGGTAGTTAAGGGTGGACGTCGCTTCAGCTTTACTGCGTTGGTTGTTGTCGGTGACGGTAATGGAATGGTCGGGGTTGGCTACGGCAAAGCCCGCGAAGTTCCCACCGCTATCTCCAAGGGCGTTGAAGACGCGAAGAAGAACTTCTTCAGAGTTCCCCGCGTCGCGCAGACCATTCCTCACGCCGTCCAGGGTGAAGCAGCTGCCGGCGTGGTGCTCTTGAGGCCCGCAACGCCTGGCACTGGCGTTATCGCTGGTGGTCCGGTGCGCGCCGTCTTGGAGTGCGCAGGTATTCACGATGTTCTCAGCAAGTCGCTGGGTTCTTCCAACACTCTCAACATTGTTCACGCCACAGTGGCAGCTCTCAAGATGCTCGAAGAGCCTCGTGCCGTTGCCGCCCGTCGCGGTGTGGAGTTTGAAGATGTCGCCCCCGCGCACCTTGTGCGCGCCGAAGCAGAAGCCCTTGAAGCAGTGAAGGCTGGTGCCTAATGGCTAAAATGCTCAAAGTTACTCAGGTGAAGTCCAAAATCAGCGAAAAGCAGAACATGCGAGACACGCTTCGTAGCCTGGGTTTGAGAAGAATCGGCGACTCCGTCGTTCGTGAAGATACGTCTGTCAACCGCGGGTATGTGCGCACTGTCGCACACCTGGTGAAGGTCGAGGAGATTGACTAATGGCTGAAGAAAAGAAGCCCGCTGCGAAGAAGCCGGTGGCCAAGCCGGTAGGGAAAGCTCCGGCCAGCGCTGCGAAAGCACCTGCTGCCAAAACGGCTGCATCTAAGCCCGCTGCTGCGAAAGCACCTGCAGCTAAGACTGCTGCGGCTAAGCCTGCTGCTGCGAAAGCACCTGCAGCTAAGCCTGCCGCCGCGAAAGCACCTGCAGCTAAGACTGCTGCAGCTAAGCCTGCCGCCGTGGCGGCTTCTGCTGCAAAGGCTGACGCTCCTGTTGCGGTGAAAAAGCCTGCGGCCAAGAAAGCCCCTGTCGCAAAAGAGGACCGCGCTAGCGTGGTGAAGCTTCACCACTTGCGTCCCGCTCCCGGATCAAAGAAGGCCAAGACTCGTGTGGGTCGTGGTGAAGCATCCAAGGGTAAAACTGCGGGTCGAGGGACGAAGGGCACCCAGGCTCGTTACCAGGTCCGGCCCGGTTTCCAGGGTGGCCAGTTGACCTCGGTGATGCGCACGCCCAAGCTGCGCGGTTTCACCAACCCTTTCCGGGTTGAGTATCAGGTTGTTAACGTGGGTCGCCTGAGTGAGCTCTACCCCAAGGGTGGAGAGGTTACTATCGCAGACCTCGTCGAAAAGGGTGCTGTTCGCAGGAATGAGAAGGTTAAAGTTTTGGCTGATGGCAACCTCAGTGTTGCTCTCACGGTGAGCGTTGACAAAGTGTCAAAGCAAGCTGCCGAGAAAATCACCAAGGCCGGCGGCTCCGTCAAAGAGTAAAGCGTTGAACCTGATGGGGGAGTCACCATGACTTTCTCATCAGGCACGCTCAGCCGGTAAGCTCAAACCCACGTGCCACTTGGCACGGTGCAGGAGGATGATGTGTTCAGCGCGTTAGGGAGAATTTTCAAGACTCCTGACCTGAGGCGGAAAGTTCTTTTTACGCTTTCCGTTATTGGCTTGTTTCGTTTGGGGTCATTTATCCCCGCGCCCTTTGTGGACTATCGCAACGTCCAGCAGTGTTTGGCTGGGACCGGCAACACGGCGGGGTTATACGAACTCATCAACCTCTTCAGCGGTGGAGCTTTGCTCCAGCTTTCCATCTTCGCTCTCGGAATCATGCCCTACATCACGGCATCGATCATTACCCAGCTCTTGCGCGTAGTTATTCCTCACTTTGAGGCCCTGCACAAAGAGGGGCAGGCGGGTCAAAGCAAGCTGACCCAGTACACCCGTTATATGACCATTGGGTTGGCTCTCTTGCAGTCGACCACCTTGATTACCGTGGCCCGGAGCGGTGCGCTTTTCGGGTCCTCAGGAGGCCCTGCCTGTAACCAGTTGCTCACCAACGTCTCCTGGTACGCCATCATCCTCATGGTAATTACCATGACAGCCGGAACAGGCCTCATCATGTGGCTGGGTGAAATGATTACCGAACGTGGCGTGGGCAATGGAATGTCCTTGCTGATTTTTGTGTCTATCTCCGCTCAGTTCCCCTCTTCTTTGTGGTCCATCGCGCAGTCGAATGGTTCGACCATCTTCGTCGTGGTGATAGCCGTGGGAATCGTGATTATGGGGCTCGTGGTGTTCGTGGAGCAGTCCCAGCGTCGCGTACCGGTGCAGTACGCCAAGCGCATGGTGGGGCGCAGGACCTACGGTGGGACGAATACGTATATACCAATCAAGGTCAACATGGCCGGCGTTATTCCTGTGATTTTCGCCTCTTCCATGCTGTACCTGCCCTCTTTGCTTTCGCAGTTCAATGCTGCGGGCGCGGATGGGACCACACCGGCTTGGGTGGTCTGGATCCAGAACAACCTCACCTCAGGAGACAACCCTCTCTATATGGCGGTCTACTTTCTGATGATTGTGGGCTTTACCTACTTCTACGTCGCGATTATCTTCAATCCTGAAGAAGTGGCGGACAACATGAAGCGCTATGGCGGGTTCATTCCGGGCATTCGCGCTGGGCGCCCCACGGCCGAATACCTGGATTACGTCTTGACCAGGATCACTCTTCCAGGCTCGCTCTATCTGGGCCTCGTGGCGCTGATACCGCTCATTGCTTTGGCCACAGTGAACGCGAACCAGAACTTCCCCTTCGGCGGGGCGAGCATTCTCATCATCGTCGGTGTGGGTCTGGATACCGTGAAGCAAATTGACGCCCAGTTGCAACAGCGTCACTATGAGGGTTTGCTTAAGTGAGTTCCGGCACCAGACTTCTTTTGATTGGCCCCCCTGGGGCAGGCAAAGGAACACAAGCAATGGAATTGTCCGCTGCTTTTGGGGTGCCAGCGATTTCCACAGGCGACATCTTCCGTCACAACGTGCGGAACGAAACCCCTCTAGGCGTTCAAGCCAAAGAGTTCATGGACGCAGGGGACAATGTCCCCGATTCCTTGACCAACGACTTGATCACGGACCGGCTGGAAGACAGCGACTGCAAGGATGGCTTCCTGCTGGATGGGTACCCCCGGACCCCGGATCAGGTGCGCCACTTGGATGGGTTTCTCGCGGGCCACAACACAGCGCTAACGGTCGTCGTGCAGCTGGTGGCAGATCCCGATGTTGTGGTTGAGCGACTTCGTTTGCGGGCTATAGACCAGGGTCGCGCCGATGACGATGAGTCTGTGGTGCGCCATAGACTCGAGGTCTACAGGGAGCAGACCGCTCCCCTAATCGACATTTTCACGCAGCGCGGCCTTGTTGTCGTCATCGACGCGATTGGGGAAATCCCTGTTGTGACGTCGCGCATTATGGATGCTCTGGCGCAGCGCGGGGTCACGGCCTGAGGCTGTTATCTCCAAGGACTTGTGCCCAGGCTAAACCGGGCATAGGATAGGAAACTGGTGTCAAAAAGGCTATCAAGCTTTTTTGGCCCCCACCGCACGACCAGTGCACACTCGTTCCAACAAGACATGAGGCTATGGCCAACAAAGACGGCGTCATTGAAATCGAAGGCTCGGTAGTCGAGGCTCTTCCCAATGCAATGTTCCGTGTGGAGTTGACCAACGGTCACAAGGTTCTTGCCCACATTTCCGGAAAGATGCGTCAGCATTACATCCGAATTTTGCCTGAAGACAAGGTAATCGTGGAGCTCAGTCCCTATGACCTCACCCGTGGCCGCATCGTCTACCGCTACAAGTAAGCACTGGGTAAGGAACGGCCCGGGAAACCACTCGGGCACGAGGCCAGCGATATAAAGGAAAATCATGAAGGTCAGCGCCAGCGTTAAAGGCATGTGCGACAAGTGCAAAGTTATCCGTCGGCACGGAAAAGTAATGGTGATTTGCGAAAATCCCCGTCACAAACAGCGTCAAGGCTAATAACTCAATAACCAGCAGCAGGATCAAGAACCCGTCTACGGCGGGGGACTCCCCGGGGAGAGGCCCGGGCACAGATCCTGCTTCACACCTCTCAATGCATCAGGAGAAATGACATGGCACGTCTTGCCG
>CAYUJX010000071.1:4652-7943 GCA_964445125.1 uncultured Microbacteriaceae bacterium | reverse complement strand
TACGACTGGGCCGCTCTCGCTGAGGGCACCCGCCAGCAAACTCCATAACTCTCCGGCGCCACGTCATCCGAGACGCGTAGCTGGCGTTTCGAAAAAACATTCCCAGGCTCACTATTGGGCCGTGGAACCACCGTCGATAATGAGTTCGGTCCCCGTGATGTACGAGGCGTCATCCGAGGCAAGGAACAGTGCGCCGTGTGCAACCTCCCGGGGGGTACCTAACCGCCCCAGTGGCGTTTTCTGGACAAGGTCCGCAGTCAAAGAAGGATCCTGTGCCATCACCATGGGGGTTTCAATAATTCCCGGGTGAATCGAGTTGGATCGGATGTTGTAGTCCGCATACGTCAATGCCACATTCTTACTCAGCGACCGAACAGCGGCTTTGGATGCGGTGTAAGCGGCTACACCGCTGGCACCGACATATCCCCACATCGACGAGGTGTGGACCATAGAGCCACCGCCGGCCGCCTTCATGGCCGGCAAAACAGCGCGGGTGCCATAAAAGACGCCATTGAGGTTTAGATTAATGATGCGGTGCCAGTCGTCCAGTTCAATCTCGCCAACGCCCTCATAGGACCCGACCGCCCCCGCGTTATTGAACAGGATGTCAATCGCGCCCTGCTCGATGAGGACTCGTGCGGCAAGCTCTTCCCACTGTTCGAGTGAGGTGACATCCATGGGCACAAAGACGACACCGTGCGCTTCGAAAGGGTCATCGAGTGAGAGGTCTATCGCGTACACAATCGCCCCTTCGGCAACAAAGAGTTCGACGGCCGCTCGTCCTATGCCGCGGGCACCCCCGGTGATGATGGCTACTTTCCCAGCTACTCTCATGGGGCCTTCCCTTCCCGCGCTACTCGTCAGGAAGTGTGTACATAGTCAGAGAACATTGCTGACAGAACTCCCGCCAATAACTGGCATCATTTACGATTTGGTGTTATCTTACACAGAACACTCAAGGAAGAGAAGCCATGGTTAACTCCATCATCGTGTCAGACACCGGTAGCGCTTCCCAGGTAATCGGCGTGCACGGAGGCTCAGGCCTCATGCATTGGAAGCGCTTTGTCACCGGCCTCATGATGCACGCCGCGTGGGACTCTTTTGAACATAATCGTCTTGAACCCGGAGCTGCTGTCGGTGAACACGTGCATACACGAACCGAAGAAATCTATTTCATTGTCTCGGGAAAAGGCATGATGAAATATGACGGAGAAGAATTCGAAGTCGTCCCCGGCGATCTCATCATGACCCCTCTCAACGGGCGTCATGGGATTACCAACCACGGAAGCGAACCTCTGGATTTTGTCGTGGTTGAGGCATTGCCTCCCTCCATCGTCAATGCACTGCCGGAGTATTCACCTTCCGTCAACACTGCCTAGGGAGACCAACCATGCCGGAGCCTCGCGTCAATCTTTTCTCCGCCCAATATTCCGGCATAACGGACGTCATGGCCGGGCCGTGGAAGAACATCGAAGTTACGACTCTCGCTCCCGGCGAGAGCAAGGATCTCACCACCGAATCCGAAGAGCACTGCGTGTTCACCATCGAGGGCACCGCTCACGTGACCGAGCCCGATGGCCGGGAATGGGATTTTACTGCCGGAAATACGGTCTCGCTTCCCCATGGTGGGCGCTGCACCATCACGGCCGGAGATGACGGTATGCGATACCTCATCATCACCATGACCGTGAACTAAAGCCCTTCAATCGAAAGCTCTCCCCCACCCACTTAGTAAGGGTTCGCGACAAACAACTCCTGCGCCGGGAACCGAGTCAAAACTTGAGCACCGTTATCGGTAATCACAACCTCCTCCTCGATGCGTGCCGCAGAAACCCCATCAGACGCCGGGCAATACGTTTCCAAAGCAAACACCATTCCCGATTGAATCTCCACAGGGTGCGTCATCGAGTTCAACCTCGAAATAATGGGCCGCTCATGAAGCCCCAAACCCAGGCCATGGCCAAACTGCAAACCAAAAGCATCCATTTCGCTGGCAAAACCAAACTCTTGAGCCTTCGGCCACAGTGCCGCCACCTCATCGGTCCCCACCCCCGGACGCACCTTCGCAATCGCAAGATCCATCCACTCTCTTGCCTTGCGGTACGCATCATGCTGGGCTGGGGTGGAACTCCCCACCGAGAAAGTTCGGTAATAACAGGTCCGATACCCGTTGAAAGAGTGAATGATGTCAAAAAATGCCTGATCACCGGGGCGGATAATCTTGTCGGTGAAGTTGTGCGGGTGCGGGTTACACCGCTCCCCCGACACCGCGTTGATTGCCTCGACCTGGTCAGATCCCAGCTCATACAGACGCTTAGCGGCCAACGCCACAATCTCGTTTTCCCGAATACCAGGCTTCAGAGCATCAACAATGTCTTGATACACGCCATCGACCATCGCGGCCGCCTGGGAGAGCAACATAATCTCATCCACAGACTTGATTGCCCGCGCATCGAGCATGTGCTGTTGGATATCGACCACGTTGAGGCCCTGCGCTTGCATCTCGAACAAAAAGGCCGGCTCCACAATGTCCACACCAATGGGATCGTTTGCGACACCAGCATCGACAAGCATGCCCTTAATGGTGGTCACGGCTTCCTTCATCAGCCCCACCTCGGGGTGGATGGCACCGCGAAGGCCCAACATCCCCGCATGGGAATGCCCTTCAGCAATCCACGGAGCAAACAAACGGTGGTGTTTAGCCGCCGAACCAAAATCCCACAAATGTGGCTTGCCATCAGGCATCAAGAGCGCATATCGGGACATTTTATCGCCCAGTGCCCCACCAATCCAGGTTTGGGTACTGTATCGGATGTTGTAAAAATCAAAAAGAAGAAACGCGCCACACTCGCTCGCCTCAAGAGCCTTCATAGCTCGATCAAGTCGATAGTCCCGCAACCGGCCAAAGTCGACACGTTGTTCGTAATCAACACCCATAGAACCATGGGCAGGAATCTGCCGGTTCGCAAAATCGAGAGCAGGAACCAACGGTGTGGGGCGGTATTCTGAGGTCATCACATTTCTTTCACAAGCAACGCTAGACATATGGGCGACTAGCGATGGAATCTACGGGACAAGAGATACAACGGCAGTCTTGGGAGGGCCGAAGCCCTCCCAAGACGCGCGTTGGTAGTGCTACCGAGTTATCGGATTACCACTCAGGAGCGACTTCGGGGCTCGAAGCGTTCGCAGCGGTCACCTTGGGGTTAGGCATGTACAGCGCGACGCGCTCGTCGTCAGCGGTAACTTCACCACTGAGGACCGAGTACATTCCGATTACAGCATTCTCGC
>CAYUJX010000071.1:0-4552 GCA_964445125.1 uncultured Microbacteriaceae bacterium | reverse complement strand
TCAGCGGTAACTTCACCACTGAGGACCGAGTACATTCCGATTACAGCATTCTCGCCGTCCCATGAAGAGGACTGGAAAATGGTGCCATCGAGCTCGCCACTGACAACCAGGGGGTTACCCAGGAAAGTTCCACCAATGGAGGTGATGAAGAAGTCAGCGGGGTCAAGGCCACGTGCCTTGAGCGCGTCAATTCCACCCTTGATCATCGAGTCATCGGCCGCGTACATTCCCTGCACGTTTTCGATACCCACGGAGGTCAGCATCTCAGAAGCAGCAATCTGCGACTTGTCTGGTACCCAGTCGCCAGGCTGTTCAGCCAGGATGGTGACGTTGGGGCAGTTAGAGGCAATGGTCTCCTTGAAGCCGTTGCCGCGCAAGGTTGCAACCGAGTTACCGGTCAGACCATTGATCTGGATGATGCCAATTTCGGCGCCATCAACAATCTCACACATGATTTCTGCAGATGCAGCACCCTGACCATAGCTGTCGGTGCCGGAGTATCCGTAGGTCAACTCCGTGTCTTCGGGGTTCACGTCAGCGTTGGTAATCCACACGGGGATTCCAGCTGCCTGTGCTGCCTCGAGGCAGGGACGAATGGTGTCAGCAATAGCTGGCCACAAGATGATGCCATCTGGCTGTGCGGCAACAGCAACTTCGCACTCGGAAGCCTGCTTGTCCCCGTCGTACTCCGAGTTTGTGATGGTCAGGTTGATACCTAATTCGGCTGCCTTAGCCAACATGGGTGGCAAGTAGGTGGTGCCGTAGGCCTGGTCGTTCCCCTGGGGCAGAAGTGCATACACTTCGTAGGTGTCTGCACCCGTTACAGCGGCTTCTTCAGTTGTGTCTGCAGCATCTGTTGCTGTTTCATCAGCAGCAGCACAACCTGCGAGTGTCAGCCCTGCGACAGCAATCAAACCTGCTGTAGCGAGCCCAATACGCGATCTACGCATATCTTTGCCTCTTTCTTTTTTGATGATTTGACACCGGTTGGTGACAAACTCTCCAGTCCGTTAGGACTGGAATTTCAGGCGACCCTGGAAAACCGATCTAATGCCCCCCACGACGGCTCGAAGGCTGGCGGGATCTGTTGTGACGGCCAGAAGCAAAATAAGACCGATGAAAATCTCTTGGACCGGAACTTGAACGCCGGAGAGGGTAAACGCGACCTGCAACACTCCCAGCGCCGTTGCTCCGATAAGCGTTCCCACAATCGACCCGCGACCACCCTTGAGGTAGTTCCCGCCGATGATTGCTGCCGCGAAACTGGCCAGCAGCACGGTGAGGCCAGCCCTGGGGTCGGCAGCTGTGCGCTCCAACGTGTTGATCGCACCAGCGAGCGACGCAACAAAACCCGAAATCATGAAGCCGGTGAAGATGCGTCGCTTGACGGGAATCCCCGCGTCGTACGCAGCTTGGCGGTTGCCTCCCACCGCAAAGAATTCGCGACCGGCTTTGACACGAGACACGAAAATTTGCAACAGAATGAACGCCAGAATAAAGATGAGGACACGAGGCGTGAGCGGCCCTATGATCGCGAGCCCAAAGGCAATGCCGGCATCCGTGTCAGCGATTCGGACAGGCGCCTCATCGGAGAGGATGAAGGCGAGGCCGCGCAGGGCAAAGAGCATCCCGAGCGTGGCAATAAACGAGTTGATCCCTACAACCGCGACAAAGAAACCGTTGATGAAGCCAATGAGCAAACCGACGCCCAGGGCAACAACAACGCCCAATCGCACGTCGGGAATTAGGGCCATCACCACGCCCGACACAGCGAGCGTGCTGGCGACACTCAGATCAAGCTCACCCATCAAAATCACGGCAGTCAGCCCCAGTGCAACAAGACCGATCAGGGCGATTCTTCCGAGGCTGACCTGGTATGCGGTAAACACGAGAGGCTCCGTGAAAGAAACCACAATGAGAACAACCGCGAGAAGGACAACAGCTCGACCTTCAGTTCGACGGGCTAACCTCAGACGGAGTTTCCCTATAAGAGTTGTCTCACGTTGACCTATTTGGATGGTCTGGTTTTGACTCATCGCTTTCCCGCCTTTCGCGACAGCGCGTCCACCGTTACGGCAACCACGATAAGAACTCCCAGGGCCAGCTGTTGATACCCGAAACTGATGTTGGAGAGCACAAGGACATTCGTTAGGACACTCACAAAGATGACCCCCAGGAGTGTTCGAAGCACGGAACCTTTACCGCCGAACACACTTGTTCCGCCAACGATGATGGCTGCGAGGGCCTGGAAGTCATACCCCGTGGACATCGAGGACACTGCGGTGTTGGAGAAAGCTGCCAGCACCCAGCCGGCCACCATCGCAGCAAGCGCAGTCACGAAGAAGGCGCCGATGATGACGAGGCCAGTGTTGACCCCACCCAGCCTTGTTGCCGACTCGTTGGACCCGAAGGAGCGCACAACGAAACCAAAATTCGTCCGGTTCAGGACAAACGCCAACACCAGGGTCACAATGATTAGCACGATTGCGGAGTACGGGATAGGGCCAAGTTTTGAGGTGCCAAACGCTCGAATAGGCCCGTCTTCGGGGCCGAAGAAAATGCTTCCCCCGGAGAAGAATCGCAGGACGCCCACGCCGATGTAGGTGGTTGAGAGGGTCACAATGACTGCGTTCGCTTTGAAGTATCCCACCGCAATTCCGTTGATGAGCGCGTATAGCACCGCGGCCCCAAGCGCCGCGAGCATTGCGATGGGAACGCCATAGAGGTTGCTCACCGCGAGCATAATAACCGCGGATGTGGCCACTTGGGCGACGACGGAAAGGTCAAGGTAGTTACCGCTAATGACAACAAACGTCATGCCGGCAGCCACAATGCCAATCGGGGCTGCTCGGTGGAAGACATCGGTGATGTTCACCAACGACGCAAAGCCGTCGACAAACAAAGCCGCGAAGAGGAGGAGGAGCGCGGTGAAGATGAAAATTCCATTATCCGCAATCCAAGGCAGAGCGGAACGACTCTTCTTGACGTCAGCTTCGCCACTATTGGCCACTGTGATGACCTCGGTAAACGTTTCTTTTGCCATTATGCATCCACCATTTTCTCTCCCGCTGCCAGTGACATCACGTTTTTCTCATTTGCCTCGCCGGCCGGCAAAGTGCCCACGATCATGCCATCGCGCACGACATGAATCACATCAGAAAGCTCGAGAAGCTCAGGAAGGTCAGAGCTGACCATGAGGACTGCTGTGCCTTCGTCCGCTAGCTCTCGAACAATACGGTGAATTTCAGCTTTCGCTCCCACATCCACTCCTCGTGTGGGTTCATCCAGCACGATGAAATCGGGACGCCGACCCAGCCACTTTGCGATCACAATCTTCTGCTGGTTCCCACCGGAAAACATCCCGGCTTCGAGGGTGATCTGGGGTGGCCGAAGTCCGACCTTGTCAGCAAGCTGTTGAGCAAAAGCGCTAACCCGGCTTCGGATTTGCACTCCAAACCGGGAGAGCTCGTGCCTATTTGTCAGCGTGATGTTCTCAGCCACAGTCATTGCCAGAGCGAGCCCGTCAACACGACGTTCCTCCGGAACGAAGGCAACACCGTTTCTCACAGCCGACTGGAAGGTCGTAATTGTGGCGGACTTGCCTTTGCGGGTTATGGTGACCCGTCCCGCGGTGCGATTGTCAGCTCCGATGATGGCCCGGACAAGCTCGGTGCGGCCGGCGCCGACCAGGCCACCCAGCCCCACGATTTCGCCTTCTCGCACTTCCAAATCAACGCCGTTGACGCCGGGAGCCCGAATACCTACGGCCCTCAGCGCAACCTCACCAGGGTTCGCGACCCGCCTGGACTGGAAATCAAGCTTGAGTTCACGCCCCACCATCTGGTCAATGACATTGTCCGGCGTGGTGTCAGCAATGTTGGAATTCAGCACCTGCTTGCCATCGCGCAGAATTGTGACTTTGTTGCCAATTCGGAAGACCTCAGGAATGCGATGAGAGATGTAGATGATGGCCATGCCATTGGCCGCAAGTCTCTGAAGCATGTTCAAGAGGTAGTCAGTCTCTGTCGGGGTCAGGGTTGCCGTCGGCTCATCCAAAATCAGGACTTTAGGGTTTCTCGCTACAGCGCGGGCAATTTCGACGAACTGACGCAGGGCAACTGACAACCGCGAGATTCTTTCGTTGAGGTCAACGGACACGCCAATTTCGTCGAGTGCTTTTTTAGCAATGGCGTTCAACTCACCAGATTTAGTGAAACCAAGTCGGGTCGGCGCGTAGCCGAGCATGATGTTCTCTGCCACGGTCATCTCGGGCACCAGACTGAGCTCTTGGTGAACGAGGGAGATTCCCGCCGCAATCGAGTTCTTTGCACCCGTTTCGAGCCTGACGCCGTCGACCAGCACCTCACCGCCGTCTTGCGAAATGGCTCCGGCCAGGACACGCATAAGCGTCGACTTGCCAGCGCCGTTCTCGCCCACGACCGCGTGGATTTCTCCTACGCGAACTTCAAGCGACACATCATCTACCGCAGCCGCGCCGCCAAAACGTTTGACAATATTTCGGGCCTCAATGACAACATCTGCCGTAAGCGGT
>CAYUJX010000070.1:0-8132 GCA_964445125.1 uncultured Microbacteriaceae bacterium | reverse complement strand
GACCCCTTGACCCCCAGTCAAGTGCGCTACCAAGCTGCGCCACAGCCCGTGGCAGCCGGCAATTACTCGCCGACAATTTGATAAGTCTATCGTTCGATGCACCCAACTTCAGACAGCACCTTCGTTGTCTTCCTCACAAAAACCTTTGACCTTCCAACGATTCCTGTAGCGTGGGCGCCGATCAGAACCCGAACTGGTCAAGGTTCAGCCGGCCGCTAGGAGGTCAGCGCAAGGAGCGAATTCGGCTCACTAGGCGGCTTTGATTCTCACTCTCGAACAATCAATGGGGTTCGTCAGAGCGATCGCGCTGCGCCTATATCGAAAGTCTGGGAGTGCTGGAACACATTCGCAAACCTTAGGCTAGATGCATGAATATTCTCGACATCATTCTGGTGGTTTCCGGCCTCCTCCTGCTCGTCGCCGGTGGCGAAGCACTGGTCCGCGGTGCCTCGACCTTCGCCGCGCGGGCCGGAATCTCTCCGCTTGTGATTGGTCTCGTCGTGGTGTCGGCAGCAACATCGGCGCCGGAACTCGCCGTCACGGTTGGTGCAGTTCTGAGTGGAGAACCCGGGCTGGCAATTGGCAACGTCGTGGGAAGTAACATCGCCAACATTTTGCTCATTCTCGGTATCTCCGCCATTGTCAGCCCCTTAATCATCAAACGGCAACTCGTGCGATTCGATATTCCCGTCATGCTGGGGTTGTCTGTCCTGCTTGTGGTGGTGAGCCTCGATGGCCAGATCAGCCTGATTGACGGAGTGCTGCTTTTGTCCGGGCTGGTATTTCACGCGGTGATGAGCATTGTGATGGGGCGGCGTGAGGTACTCGAGCCAGCCACGCCGCCGGACACGATGCCCCTCAACAGCGCGCCCGTTCCTCTCTGGCTAGCCGGTGTGCTGCTGCTCGCCGGAATCGGCCTGCTTGTGGCGGGAGCGCAGCTACTCGTTACGGGTGCTGTCAACATCGCCACTGGACTAGGTGTCAGCAGCCTCGTGGTTGGACTCACCGTCGTCGCCATTGGAACCTCGTTACCTGAGTTGGCCACCTCTCTGATTGCTCTGCGCCGCGGCGAGCGCGATATGGCCGTTGGCAACATTGTGGGCAGCAACATTTTCAACATCGGCCTGGTACTGGGCCTGCCCGCAATCCTCTTCGGTGAGGGTATCCCGGTGCCCTCGGCAGCAATCGCGATTGACTTGCCGCTGATGCTCGCCGCCGCGGTGGCTCTCCTGCCCATTGTTTTCACGGGGTTCATTGTCTCGCGGTGGGAAGGCACCGCCTTCGTGCTTCTCTACGTTGCATACATGCTGTATGTAGTGCTGGCCTCTACCCAACACGATGCCGCCGACGGTTTCACCGCGGTAATGCTCTGGTTCGTCCTCCCCCTCGTCGCCATCACACTTATCGCGGTCACCTCCTTCGAGGTGGGAATCTATCGCGGGCGTGCACTTGAAAAAGAAGACCGAGACCCCTAAACGAGGCGCTTGGCGCTTCCTGCACGAGTATCGCGGCACTCAGCAGAGATACGCGGCCTCACGGTACGTCAGCTGCAGAAGGCGGCGTTCACTTCGCTGCCATACAGTGCCTACTGGGAGGGGAGCTCGCGGTTGAGGCGCTCACGAAGTTCTGGCCATGCGCGCGCAAACCCGGGGTGGAGCTCTCGGAACTCGACCTCGTCCACTGCCACCCACTCAAGAGCGACACTTTCATAGTCTGCAATGACGGGGTCAAAGTGCGAATCCGCAATTCCCAACACCGTTGTGTAGGACCAGAAACCGAGATCCACCACGCTGTATTCGATGACCCTCACGGCCCCGTCGGGAATGCCTGCCTCCTCTTGAGATTCCCGCAGGGCCGCAGCGGTGGCATCCTCCCCCGCTTTCAGTGCGCCGCCGGGAATGCCCCAGGTTCCGCCATGATGGGACCACCCCGCGCGCAACTGAAGCAACACTCCCAGCGGTGGGTGCAACACCAGAAGACCCGCGGCTCCAAAGCGCCCCCAATAACGCTTACCATCGGGGCCTTCCACCCACGCGTCACCGGGATCACGCAGGTGTTCCGGAAGCAGTGGTGGACGATCTGACATCGAGTTAGCTCCTCTTGGTGCGCTTTTCTCTCACCCTCATGTTGGTGACGATGGGGCTTCCTTCAAAGCCGTAGATTTCTCGCAACCGACGCTGAATAAAGCGTCGGTATTGGGGATCTAAGAAGCCACTGGTAAACAACACAAAGGTGGGTGGCCTGGTGGACGCTTGGGTTCCAAACAAAATGCGTGGTTGCTTCCCGCCCCGGACCGGGTGAGGGTGGGCAGCGACCAATTCGGCCAAGAAGGCGTTGAATTTACCCGTGGGGATGCGAAGATCCCATGAGGCCAAGGCCACTTCCAAGGCTGGAACCAGTTTCTCCATGTGGCGCCCGGTGGTGGCAGAAATGTTTACTCGCGGAGCCCAGGAAACGTGAGCGAGATCTTTCTCAATTTCACGCTCCAGGTAGCGCCTGCGATCATCGTCCAGAAGATCCCACTTATTAAAAGCTAAGACCAAAGCGCGGCCCGACTCCAACACGAGATCAATAATACGAACGTCTTGTTCGCTAATCGGTGCCGTGACATCGAGTAAGACGACAGCAACTTCAGCTTTTTCTAACGCTGCCGTGGTGCGAAGGCTTGCATAAAAATCGGCACCCTGCTGCATGTGAACTCTGCGTCTGATCCCCGCGGTGTCGACAAACCTCCAGGTTTTGCCCGCCAGATTCACCAGCTCGTCCACCGGATCCCGTGTGGTCCCGGCAAGCTCATCAACCACCACACGCTCGCTGCCCGCGGCTTTGTTGAGCAAGCTAGATTTTCCGACGTTCGGTCGACCCAGAAGAGCAACTCTTCTCGGTCCGCCCACCTCCGCCTGAGCTGTGGCGGACTCTTTGGGCAAAATAGTGATGACATGGTCCAGCAGGTCTGCCACTCCCCTGCCGTGCAGGGCAGAAGCTGTCCAAGGCTCGCCGAGACCTAAGTTCCACAGCGCGCTGGCAGCCGCTTCTTGACGCGCATCATCGACTTTGTTCGCCACCACAATGACGGGCTTTGAGCTTTGACGAAGAAGCTTCACCACATGCTCATCGGTTGCGGTTGCCCCCACGGTCGAATCGACCACAAAAAGAATTGCGTCGGCTAAATCAACAGCCACCTCGGCTTGAAGCGCAACGGATTTAGCGATTCCTTTGGCATCGGGTTCCCACCCACCGGTATCAACAACGGTAAAAGAAGTGGTGTTCCACAGGGCTCGATACGACACCCGGTCGCGCGTGACACCGGGGGTGTCTTGAACGACCGCCTCGCGGCGACCGAGAATCCGATTAACCAGCGCCGACTTTCCCACGTTGGGTCGCCCCACGACAGCCAAGACGGGTAAGGCTTTGCCATAAACGAGTTGGGTTTCCCCGTCGTCTTGGGAATCGATGACGTCCAAATCGTCGTCTTCTAGTTCGTAGTCATCTAGCCCGACGCGCAACGCTTGGGCGCGCCTGTCGCCCTCTTCCTCACCAATCGCGCTCAGACGTTCGGCAAGAAGCGGATCGGCTTCGCTTTTTCCGTCACCAGGGTCTTGGGAAGTTTCTTGGTCAGTCATGCGGTGCTCCTTGGGTGAGAAATGATGTCCAGGAGCGCATCTACGGTTTGCTCGAAGGTCAGGGGTCCAGAGTCCAACACAGAAACTCCGGGGGCGGCGTTCATAAAATCCACGACATCGGAGTCGCTCTTATCTCTCGCTGTTAATGATTCTCCCACGGGTATTGCTGTGGTCCCTTCAAGCTCTGCTTGTCGGCGCAAAATGCGGACTCCTTCATCAGCTGTTAAAAGCACGCGCACGGGTGCTTCAGGAGCCACAACAGTGGTGATATCACGGCCCTCCATAATAATGCCGGGGTTGACGCACCCCGCCAGAATGCTACGAAAGTGTTCCACCAAGCCCTGTCTCACCAAGAGGTGACGGGCGATGGAAGACACCGCACCGGACACCTCACTACCTCTGATGGCCAGTGTGACATCGATGCCGTCAATGGTAAATACCTGGTCGTCAGGACCCTCGGAAGCTTGGTAAATGGCGTTTCGTTGAACCTCTCGCACGGCGTCTTCGCTGGTGAGATCAATCCCCGCGTTCATCGCTGCCCACGCCAGGGCGCGGTACGCGGCACCCGTGTCGTAATAGCTAAACCCGAGTTTTCTGGCAGCCGCTTTAGACACACTGGATTTTCCGCTCCCCGCAGGCCCATCAATAGCGACAATGAGTGCGCTCATCGCGTCTCCCCCGCAATCTTCCATCCCCCACTGAGCAGTTTGTGCTCCACCTGCTCCACCACACTTTTGTCCAGGGACAAGTCCACAAACCCCACGTTGGCTCCCGGGGAATGCTCCAAGCGAAGGTCTTCTACGTTGACGTCCCAATCTCCAAGCTGGGTGAGCAGGCGCGCGAGTTCGCCCGGGGTGTCATCAATCACCACAATCAGCGATGCCACGCTGGTGGATACCCCGTGCTTGCCGGGCAACCTCGACACCCCGGCGACACCGTTGTGGAAAGCGGTGGCCAGAGTTGCCCTCGAACCGGGCGTCCCCAAGCTCTCCAAGGAATTAATAATTCCCCCCAAGTCTGTCGCAACATCGCGGAGTTGGGTCAGAATTGGCTCGCTGTTAGCTGCCACAATTTGCACCCACAGCGCAGGGTCACTCGCCGCAATGCGGGTGACGTCTCGCACCCCCGCGCCGGCAAGTGCCAGCGCGGCTGGTGAGGCGTGAGATAGTCGCGCAGCACTGAGTGACGCCATGAGTTGGGGAAGGTGAGACACGACGGCAACAGCGTCATCGTGTTCGCGGGCACTCATCATCACGGGAATTGCGCCCAGGCTGTAGACCAGCGTTCGCAGTGCTTCTCGCGCATCGGACTCACCTTCACACACGACCCACGGTCGCGCGGTGAACAAGTCACTGCGCGCAGAGAGCGCGCCCCCGCGTTCTCGACCCGCCATCGGGTGTGTCCCCACAAATCGGGTATCCGCTCCAGGGACGCTCGCAAGCTCGTCATAGATGGACTGTTTCACGCTGGCCACATCGACGACAAGAGCGTCGGGGTAGTCCCCGAGCATCTGGGTCACGACGGCACCCACGACATCTGGGGGTGTGGCGACGACGACCAGTTCGGGCGACGCGGTGTCCTGCGTGCGTGCCAGGCCTGCGCCGTAGTCAAGAGCCAACGTCATCGCAGCGGGGGACGCATCACTGAGTGTTACCTCAACACCGCGTTCGACCAGAGCCAACCCGAGGCTTGTGCCCAGTAACCCGGTGCCGACAATGTGCACGCGGGCAAAAGGCGCCCTTGGTGTGGTGGTCATCGTGTTCTTTCCTGCGGTGCCTGGTCTCGATACGCGAGCGTTAACAATTGCGCAGTCTCCACTTTAGTCAGCTCACGCCATGCGCCCGGTGCCAGCCCACCCAGGTGGAGGGGGCCATAGCGGCGACGGTGAAGATCTTTCACGGGATGTCCCACGGCGTCGAGCATGCGGCGAACAATCCTGTTTTTACCCGAGTGCAGTGTAATTTCGACCAGGCTAATTCCGGCGTGGGGGGTGCCCAACATCCGCGCCTTGTCTGCCTTGTGAAGGCCATCCTCTAACTCAACCCCGGAAAGCAGTGTCTGCAAAGCGCTAGGTTCCACATCGCCTTTAACAGCCGCCGTGTAGACCTTTTCCACTTCAAACGACGGGTGGGATACGCGGTTTGCCACTTCCCCATCGTTAGTCATCAGTAACAACCCCGTGGTGTCCTGATCTAAACGCCCGACGTTAAACACACGCTGCCCAATCTTTTTTTCGTACGTGCTCAGATCAGGGCGGCCACGTTCGTCGGACATGGTGCTCATCACACCTTCGGGTTTGTGCACCATCACATAGAGCGCATCAGCATGGAGCGAGACCACGGAACCATCGACAGACACAATGTCAGTGTCGGGGTTGATGCGATGGCCCATCTCCGTGACCACTTCACCATTCACCGACACCCGGCCCCGGGACATCATGATCTCTGCATGGCGCCGGGAGGTTACCCCTGCCCGGGAGAGAACTTTGTTAAGGCGTTCCCCGTCGGGGGATTCCTCATTCGACATCGTCAAAGCCTCCAGCACCATCGTCGAGCAGGGGCGAGAGCGGAGGGAGCTGGTCAATCGACTCCAGCCCCAGCTCGCCCAATAACGTTTCCGTGGTGACATAGAAAATGGCGCCCGTTTCGGAATCGGTGTGCGATTCGCGAATCAGTCCCCGGGACAGCAAAGTGCGAATGACAGAATCCACGTTAACCGCCCTAATGGCAGAAACGTGCCCTCTCGTGACAGGCTGCTTGTAGGCGATAACCGCGAGGGTTTCCAACGCCGCCTGCGAAAGCTTGGCAGGCGCCTGCGACGAGACGACACGGGTGACAACTTCATCAAAACGGGGCCGAACATACAGCCGCCATCCTGCACTGACCTCGCGAAGCTCGAACCCGCGCTCCACACCCTCCAGACGACCGTCATAATCGGCCACCAAATCACTGAGTGCTTCGGTCACGGCAGATATCGGTGCCTCCAACGCGCTGGCAAGAGCGATGACGCTCATGGGTTCATCCAGCACCATCATGACCGCTTCGATATCGCGTGCTAACACTCGTGTCACAGTTGCTTCATTCATCGGGTTCTCACTCATGTGCCGTGTTCTCCCCGCCCCACTCGTCGCCCAGATTCGCCAGTTGTTCATCACCAAAGTCGTGGGCCACCCACTGCAGCGTCAACTCGCCTAAAGGTTCCAGCTGTTGAAAGGTGATTGCTGATTGGCGGTAGAGCTCCAAAATCGCCAAAAACCGCGCCACAATGACACCGCGCTGGTCAATACCCCGTATCAAAGTTCGAAAACTTATCGGTCCCCCTGATTTTAACGCCGCAATCACGTGGGCGGCCTGCTCCCGAATGCTGACTAAAGGGGCGTGCAGGTGGTCAAGCCCCATCATCGGGATCTCTTTGGGTGCTAAGGCAAACAAGGCCAAAGCCTGAAAGTCTTCCGCACTGAGCGTCCATCGAAGCACGGGAATGCTTGTCACATACTGGGATTCCAGGGGAACGCGACGAGTATGGCGCAACCCTTCAGCGGCAAGGTGCTCGCCCAGCCAACCCGAAACCTCTTTAAACGCCCGATACTGCAGTAACCGGGCAAAAAGAAGGTCTCGCGCCTCTAGAAGCGCCACATCTTCGGCATCAACAAACTCGCCCTGGGGTAACAGGCCGACAATCTTCATATCCAGCAGGGTGGCTGCCACCACCAGGAACTCACTGGCAGCCTCGAGTTCTGCGGGACCGTCGAGAGAATCCAGATAGCTCAAAAACTCTTCCGTAACAGCGCTCAGGGCGACATCGGTGATGTCGAGTTCGCGTTTACCAATAAGCGTGAGCAGCAGATCAAAAGGCCCGTCAAAGTTGGTAAGGCTGACCCGAAACTCACCCTCTGACGCTTCGACGTCGCGCGTGTGTGCCCGCAGGGCGCTAGGAGATCGCACCACGAGCCACAAGCTCTCTCGCGAGTGCCCGATACGTCTGGGCGCTCGCGTGGCTGGGGGCAAACTCGGTGATAGGTACGGCCGCCACAGAAGCGTCAGGGAACATCACTGTTCTGCCGACCACGGTGTCTAAAACGACATCTCCAAAGGTTTCTACAGCCCTTTCGAGAACCTCTCTCGCGTGAAGAGTGCGAGCATCAAACATTGTTGCCACGATTCCATCGATTCGAACACCCGGGTTGAGGCGCTCTCGAACTTTGTCGATGGTATCCACCAAAAGCGCAACACCACGGAGCGCAAAATATTCGGTTTCTAGCGGAATAAGGACGCCGTGTGCGGCGGTGAGAGCATTCACCGTCAACAGCCCCAACGAAGGCTGGCAGTCAATCAGAATGACGTCATAGTCATCCATCACGGGTTTGAGTACACGGGCAAGAATCTGTTCTCGGGCGACCTCATGCACCAGATGAACTTCGGCAGCCGAAAGGTCAATGTTGGCAGGAATAACATGAATTCCGGGGGTTTTTGTCGACTGAATGGCCTTGCGAACATCTTTTTCCGGGTT
>CAYUJX010000069.1:0-8336 GCA_964445125.1 uncultured Microbacteriaceae bacterium | reverse complement strand
CCGCCGTGGCAACAAACACAGAATCAGGCCCATTGATCCACAGCTCTTCGATGGATGGGTCATCTAAAAAGGGTTGAAGAACTCCCAACCCTTGCAACTCGTTGTGGAGCTCCCCGGAGAAGCCCTCCTCGGCGCTCATCGTGGCCCCGAGCGACTCGGACATCTCCTCCGCGGTGATTGCGTCGAGCTCGCCCGTTTCCTGAGCAAATCGCGCGCGAATTCGCTGAGCGACGAGAGCGGCTGTGGGGTGGGAGCTTGTCATCCCGCAAGCGTGCTCGCTAAGGGTGCAGCAGAGAGGAACTTATCCCCAACTAGAGACCCAGCACGAGACCGGCGACACCAAAATAGATGACCAAACCCGTGGCGTCCACCAGCGTGGTCACCAGAGGCGCAGAGATAACCGCCGGGTCAATCTTGAGAGCTTTTGCCATCAAGGGCATCAGCGCCCCCACCGTAGCGGCCCAGATACACACCAACACGACAGATACTCCCACCGTAATTCCCACCCCCATCCCAGCTACCAGCCAGCCGGCACCAAGAGCAAGAGAGCCCAGCACCACCCCCAACAACACACCCACACGCGATTCACGCCACGCGACCCGCAACGCATCCGAGGGTCGAACCTCCCCAACCGCGAGCGCTCGCACCGCACTGGTTGCCGCCTGGGCCCCGACGTTTCCTCCTGTTCCTACCAAAAGAGGAATAAACAACGCCAGCGCTGTGACGGCTTCCAGCGAGGTTTCAAAAAGTTGCAACACAGACACCGTGAGAGTGGCGGCAACAATGAGAATCAGCAGCCACACCACTCGCAGGCCCGCCAACCGAACAGGGCTTGCCGAAAGATAGTGGCCTGAAGAAGGAAGCGTTGCCGCCTGGCGGGCAACGTCTTCCGTGTCGGCTTCTTCAATCACCTCGAGCGCGTCATCCACGGTCAGTACTCCGAGGACTCTATTCTCAGAGTCAACAACGAGAAGTCCTAGCCGGTTGGTTTCTTGCACCAGGCGAGCAGCGCGTTCCGCATCATCGGTCACCGCGATGCTGGGGGCGGCGCGATCGGCTATATCGCCGGCCGTCAAATCTCCTGAAGCCATGACGACTTCGCTGAGTCCCACCAACCCGACCATCTTGCGAGCCTCATCTACGACGGCCAAGACGTCGATTGTTTCGGCGTCTTGGCCTTTGCGCCGCACCACTTCCAAGATGTCACTCACGGGCGTCGCCTCATGAACCGTCACCACTTCGGGGCTCATCACGCGCCCGACGGAACCTTCCCTGTAGCCCAGGAGCGATGCGGTCATGACCCGCTCCTTTGAGCTCAGCCCCTGGAGCACCCGATGGACGAAAATGGCCGGGGCTTCACCCAGCATGCGCGCACGGTCGTCGGGATCCATTGCTTCCAACGTGTCTCGAAACGCCTGGTCGCGCATACCACTGAGAAGTTCTTGCTGTTCAGCAGAATCGAGCTCCTCGAACACTTCCAGAGCGCGATCTCGACCCAGCAAGCGCCATACCAAAGCCGATTGAACAGCGTCAAGCCGCGTGAACTCTTCGGCAATGTCGTGCGGAGCCCGTCCGTCTAACCAGGAGGCAATCTCACTCACTTGGCCTCGGGCCAAGGCATCTTTCAGTTCAATATCCGCGAAGTCATCCATTAGTCACCGTCATGTGCCGCGTGATCTTTCAAGGCTTTCTTCGCGGAATCGCTGTCGGTTGGCTCCACCATGACGCGATACTTCTGGGCAATGATTTGCTGGCTCGAGCGGTAGCGTCGCTTGAGCCCCCGAGAGGAGCTGAAAAGCGCCATGCCCACCACCATTCCCACGCCAGCGCCAATCAACAAACCGCCAACAATGGGGGTCACCAGATCCGTGGGGCTTATGACGACGAACACCAGTCCTGCCAGAACACCCAGCCAGGAACCACTCAGGGCAGAAGACAGCGCCGTGCGCCCATAGCCAACAGTAGCCAGCACTCGCTCAACAACGGCGACATCGGAACCCACAATCGATAGCGATTGCGCCCTCACACCGTGAGCAACCAGTGTCTGGACGAGTTCTTGCGCGCCGGGATAGGAATCGAAGGTCTGCAGTGTGTCGCCGGTGGGAATAGCCACCACGGCTTCCGTGCGGCGCGAACTCAATCGTCTGCTTTGGCTCATCCCCCTATTCTCCCACCCCCCTCGGTCAGGCTCGGCATCACGGTGCAAGGGTGGGGGTCGGTGTGGCGTCAACAAAAGCTGACGTCGTGCCTGCACTCTCGAGTGTTCAAGGCCCTCAACTTTGCTCTCCCACCAGCGAGCTAGCCACGGTCGGGGATATCTTCCTCTTTGGGCGACCTCGACGTGCTCTGTCTCGATCTTGGCCCCCGAACACAGGGCATCGCCATTTCTGTGGGCCAGCTGTTGCCCCACGCGGAAATATTGGTGGTCCCCACTCCCCAGCATTCGGCCTCCCAAGTTGCGTGGCGCTCAGGAGATGTCTCACGGCAAAGGGGCCAAAAAAGTACCGCGCATCAGTGAACATCTGTCAGCCGTAACTCTTCCCGATGGGACCACACTCGACATTTTTGGTTCCGGCAGTGGCGAGGAAATGGCCACTGGGCTCGGCGTTCCCCTGATTGGGCCGATTCCCCTCTCGCCAGGGCTTCGTGAGGGGGAAGATGCGCTTTCGCACAGGGCCATTGCCGTCGCACACGCCACTGTCACCAGTGGCGACAGCCGAGTCGGAAGCAAGCTTCCGGTGTCCCCGCTCCAAACTCAGTCCACCAGCAAAGCAATTACTGCGAGGGTAAGCGCGCTCGCCACGATGAGGCCCAGTGCTTTGCTGGGGACTTTGGCAGACAGCGCGCTTCCAACCACCACACCGGGTAATGAACCGGCGAGCAAGCTCAGTAGCAAGGAGAAGTCCACGATTCCTGTCACGAGGTACGTCACACTCGCGACCAGGGCGATAGGAATAGCCAGCATCAAATCTGTTCCCACCAATTTTTGAGCGGGTGTCCCTGCTGGGGAGAGACGGGAAAGCAATGCCATTCCTAACGCTCCCGCTCCCACCGACGTCAAAGAGACCCCCAGCCCTATTCCTGCGCCGCCGGCCACAGCTACAACTCTCCCTGCGTCGGGGCGCCTCGTGTCCCCGAGTACGGGAGTGGAGCTGAGGTGCCGGTGAAAAAGCGTCGCCGCAGCTAAGGCAATTAAGGCCGCGAGAGGGTACTTCAGCCACTCAAAGGTGTCGCCGCTGCGAACGACAAACACAATGACGAGGGATCCTGCGATTGCCCCGGCAATACCCCCTATCCATAAAGGCTGAAGGAGTTTCCATTGGATATGGCCGGATCGCATGTGGGCAAGGCCGCCGACAGTTTTTGTAATAGCGGCGTACAGGAGATCTGTTGCTATCGCAGTAGGCGCTGAGACTCCAAAGCCCACAATCAAAATTGGCGTCATGAGGGCCCCTGCGCCTACACCTGTCAGTCCGACGAGGAAGCCGACCAGAACAGCGATGGCGGCGATGGTCGGGATAAATTCCACGAGGCAACTATGGCGCAATATGTAGTAATTTGCAACATGTTGAAAAAACGCTACCCAAACATCAAGATTTCTGATAACTTTCTGTGTTGTGCCTAACTCCCCACTTCTCATACTCGCTCTCAATGGCTCCGTGTGGAATGCCCAAGACCTTCACAAGGCGCTGGCGGCTGAAGATGCCAACATCTCCCTGCGCAGCACCCACCGCGCTTTGGGCGAGTGGTGGGCGGATGACGTTGTATCCCGCGTGGAAGACGTCAAGAATCGTGACGGCGTCGCCTTCAATTCCCTAGTCATAGCGCCTCTTCACGAGTGGTCTCGCTCCAAGCGCCGACCGCTCGAGATTCTCCAGATTCTCGAAAGAGACAAGCGCCAGATTGTTGCTCTTTCAGACCTGAGAGGGAGAGTGATGTGGAAGGCGGTTGCAGATTCCACCTCCGCATCGCTTCAGCTTGCGGTGGAAGAAATTTTTGATCGCCGCTCGGGAAGCTTTGCTTTCCTTCCCCACGGATCAATAGGTACTTTTCTTGAGCAGACTGATGTGACACAACGTGGAGAGAACTTATCGAGCCTGTTGCCACCACCTCGATTCAGTCCCCGCGAGCGGAAAGAGCCGGCGGCATCAACGTCCCCCTCCTATCTGGATGCCCTGGAGAGCGAGAGCATCGACATTATCCGCGAGACCTACGCCGCGGCGGAAAAACCAGGGATGTTGTTTTCAATGGGCAAAGACAGCATGGCCATGCTGACCTTAGCCACAAAAGCTTTTGCTCCTGCGCCCGTTCCTTTTCCCTTGGTCATCATTGATACTCGCTGGAAATTCCAGGACATGTATCGATTCCGCGCGCATTTGGAAGCCAGGGAAGACCTGTCGACCATCGTCTACGTGAATCCGGAGGCGGTGGAGCGGGATATGAACCCTTTCGATTTTGGCTCCGCCACCCACACTGATGTCACGAAGACCCAGGCTCTGAGAAAGGTCCTCGACGAACACCGATTCGATTTTGTCTTCGGAGGCGCCCGGCGAGACGAAGAAAAATCGCGCGCGAAGGAACGCATTTTCTCGCCACGAAGTGCGACGCACGGCTGGGACCCCAAGGGTCAACGCCCCGAATTATGGAACCTTTACAACACCGCCCTCGCGCCCGGCCAAAGCATGAGAGTTTTTCCCATCTCCAACTGGACCGAGATTGATGTGTGGCGCTATCTCGAGAGGGAAAACGTGGAACTCGTTCCCCTCTATTTTGCTAAGCCCCGACCGTTTGTGAGACGAAATGGCGCCCTCATCATGGTGGATGATGAAAGGTTTCCTCTCGACACGGGAGAAAAAGTGCATATCGATTATGTGCGTTTCCGGACGCTGGGCTGCTACCCGCTCACGGGCGGAGTTGAGTCCCACGCCTCGACTGTGGAAGAGATTCTGCACGAACTCGAAAGCTCCACCATATCCGAGCGTAGTTCCCGGGTCATCGACTCTGACAAGGGAGCCAGCATGGAACAAAAGAAGAAGGACGGTTACTTCTAATGCTGACCGATGTGCTGAAGATCACCACGGCGGGAAGCGTCGACGATGGCAAGAGCACCCTCATCGCGAGGCTGCTCTTGGACACACAATCTATTCCCGAGGATCAGATTGAAGCAGCTCTCGGGCCCGACGCAGACCCGACGAAAATTGCCGATCTTCTCGACGGTTTGGAGAGCGAAAGAGAGCAGGGCATCACGATTGATGTTGCCCATCGGTTCTTTGACTCTGGAACCCGCCGATATCATCTCTCCGATTCTCCTGGTCACGAGCAGTACACCCGCAACATGGCGACGGCTGCTGCGGGAGCAGACGTTCTCATTCTGGTGATTGATTCCTCCGCGGGAATAAAGCCCCAAACAATCAAGCATCTCGATATTGCCTATCAACTGGGAGTGAAAGAGTTCCTCGTTGCGATTAACAAGTTCGATCTTGTCGGGTACTCCAAGAAACGCTTCACTGCGCTAGAAAGCGACATTGCAGAGCTCTTCTCGCACTATCCCAACTCCCGCTGGGCAGTTTTCCCCACAAGTGGAACGGCAGGTGATGGTGTGGTCAAACGCGGCCACAACATGCGCTGGTACCAAGGCCCCACACTCCTAGAAGCACTTGACGCCATTACCCCTCACGAAGCCGCCGGTGACCATACGACCCTGTCGGTTCAGTTTATGCAGCGCTCGCGCGGTACGCGGTTGTATTTTGGCGCAATCCTTAGTGGGCTAGTGTCCCAGGGTCAGGAACTGACCGTCTTGCCCGGTAATGTCACGGCAACCCTTTCTTCTCTCACTGTTGCCGGACGCCCCGTCGACTCAGCAGGTCGTGGTGCGCAAGTATGCCTGGAGATAGTTGAAGACCGAGATATTGAGCGGGGGGCGCTCTTATCAAACGACCCGACGCTAGCCCTTTCTCATGAGTGGGACAGCACCCTCGTCTGGTTGGATTCCGATCCAGGATTCATCTCCCGGCCCTACATCGCAAAGTTAGGGCATCAACAAGCGAAGGTGAGTGTCACGAGAGCGTGGCTGCAGGATGAGGCCGGAGAGAAAAATGGGGAAGTCTCCTCTCTCGCCACCAACGGCGTTTTTCGTGCTGTGGTTTCTGCACAGAAAGATTTTGCACTCACGCCCTTCTCCCATGCCCAAGAGTTGGGGAGGTTCGTCCTTATTCATCCCGAAACGGCACAGACTGTCGCGGTGGGGATGGTTAATTTCTCTCTCCGTCGCTCCGATAACGTTCATCGGCATTCGTTCTCCATCGGAATTTCGGATCACGAGAAAGCTGCCGGAGGGAAAGGTTGCGTCCTCTGGTTTACCGGGCTCTCGGGCTCCGGAAAGTCGACCATCGCCGATGGCGTATCCCGAGCTCTCCACGCTTCAGGGAGACTCCACACCATTCTGGATGGGGACAATCTGAGAACCGGAATCAACAAGGACCTTGGCTTCACGCCGGAAGACCGTGTCGAGAACATCCGAAGAACCGCGGAAGTAGCGAGCCTGATGGCAGATGCGGGACTCGTTGTCCTGGTGAGCTTGATTTCTCCCTACCGCCAGGACCGAGCGCAAGCACGGGAAATAATTGGTCCTGATCGCTTTAGAGAGCTCTATGTCTCAACATCGCTCGAGGTATGTGAGACCCGCGACCCGAAGGGCCTCTACCGAAAGGCACGAAAGGGTGAGATTCCGAATTTCACCGGAATCAACGCCCCTTACGAAGCCCCAGAAAACCCCGACGCCATTCTCGAGGGGGCCGCATCGCTCACAGAGGCAATTGACCATAGCCTCCACACACTGCTGGACTAGGTCATATCCGGATCGAAACGGGCGACCGCCCCGTGGGGGCGGTTTCTCCGGACTCGCGCCCCGGAACCGGGTGCGGTCAAGGAAGGCTCTGCGCCGCCTGCGGTGGCATCCTCTTCTCGCAGAGCATCTCGAATGATTCGTCGGGGGTCATATTGCCGGGGATCGAGCTTCTTCCATTCCTCTTCATCAAAATCTGGGCCTAGTTCATCCTTCATGCGCTCTTTTGCCCCCGAGGCTAGAGCTCGAAGGTTTCGAACGAAACGTCCCAACTGCGCCGAATACGCAGGCAAGCGATCAGGGCCAATGAGAAAAAGAGCTATCACTCCAATGAGGAGGAGCTTTTCGATGGTGAGTCCGAATGACACCCCTTTACAATAACGCCCCCGGTTGCGCCTGCACCCTAGGCTACGAAGAATCAGGGGTGACAGGGAGAATTATGTCTGACAAAGAATTGAGCTGGCGCTTTTTGGAAGAGCGTGTCAGCGAAGACGTCGCCGTCGAACGAGCCCGTCACGCTTCTCTGGAACACGGGATTGACCCCATGACGGCGAGTGCCGGACAATACGTGGCAACAATTGCCACCGCTATTGATGCCAGGAGCATCATTGAAGTGGGTACAGGGCTTGGTGTAGGAACACTGTGGCTTGCGCAGGCGTGCCCCGAAGCCCACATCACGTCTATCGACTCCGAACGTGATTTCCATGTGACAGTTCGTGAGCTCCTTGCAGAGGCGCAGATTCCTCCGTCCAAAGTTCGCCTCATTACCGAAAAAGCCCTCGAAGTGCTCCCCAAAATGAATGAGGGCAGCTACGACCTTGTTGTCATCGACGCTGACTTTGCGAACGTGCAAGCCTACGTCGATTGGGGCTTAGCTCTCGTGAGACCCCGCGGCAGTGTGATCGTTGTGGGAGCGCTAGCCGAGGATCTCGTGTCTGATCCGGCAAAAAGAGATGACAAGACATCTGCCTACCGCTGGTTACTCAAAGCTCTAGACGAGAGAGATGACGTGGTGCACACACTCAACATGATTGGCGATGGCCTCGTTCACATCGTCCGCTCGCCCTGAGGCCGCAGGACTACCTAATGGCCAAGGGCTCCTGCGAGCTGATCGTGGAGCTCTTTCGCTTCATCGGGGTTCACGGAGACCACAAGGCGTCCTCCACCCTCTAAGGGAACCTTGACGATGATTAAGCGTCCTTCTTTGACAGCCTCCATGGGTCCGTCACCGGTTCTAGGCTTCATTGCGGCCATCGCTGGATTCTCCTCTAAAAGTCGGCTCTGTAACCTCCATTATCCCCCAGATTGACGAGAGGGGAAAATCGAAAGCCTAAGCATCCCCGATCAACCAGTTTTTCATTCCGGCATAGACCGCCTGAATATCAGCAACAGCGACGCGCTCGTCATCAGAATGAGCTAACGATGGATCACCGGGCCCAAAGTTGACGGCAGGGATACCCCACTCGCCAAAGCGCGCCACATCAGTCCACCC
>CAYUJX010000068.1:0-8439 GCA_964445125.1 uncultured Microbacteriaceae bacterium | reverse complement strand
GTCTTTCTTCGTTGTGGCCTCTGTGCCTCCGCGCAAATCCTCACACCGTTTTGTAATCCAGTGCGGCAACAATGTCGTCATGAGCTTTTTCGATAGTCGTCCTTGGTTGCCCTCCTATCCAGAAGGAGTGCCCTCCGATATCCCGGCTCCAACGCAGACGCTCACTGACATGCTTGACACCTCGATAAAACGTTACGGCCGGAAGGTTGCGCTCGATTTTTTTGGGCAAACATCGACCTACCGCGAGGTGGGCGACGCGGTTTCTCGTGCAGCTGCGGGACTGCAGAAGCTTGGTGTGGGCCACGGCGACCGGGTTGCCCTCGTCCTACCCAACTGCCCTGAACATGTGATTGCGTTCTATGCTGTGCTGAGACTCGGAGCAATCGTCGTCGAGCACAACCCGCTCTACACGCAACGCGAGTTGCGACACCAGTTCGAAGATCACGGAGCGAGCGTGGCATTGGTGTGGGACAAGGTGGCGCCGACGGTGCTCGACTTTCCTGCTGATCTCGGTGTTGCAAAGGTTATTTCCATTGACATTACGCGGGGGATGCCGTGGATCAAACGGCTGGCCCTGCGGCTGCCCATCGCGAAAGCCCGCACCACGCGGGGAGCATTGACGAGTGGGGAGCTCGCCCGCGGTGCGACGGCGTGGGCTGAATTGGTGAAGTCTCGACCGCTGGCGCGCGCGTTCCCGAAGCCGGCGCTAGCGGATATTGCCGTGCTCCAGTACACGAGCGGGACAACGGGCTCGCCCAAGGGCGCCATCCTCACGCACCGCAACCTGCGCGCAAACGCCGCACAGGGGCAAGCATGGGTTCCAGGGCTCGTCCTCGGGAGCGAGGTCGTCTACGCCGTGTTGCCTATGTTTCACGCCTACGGGCTCACATTGTGCATGACATTCGCGATGAGCATCGGGGCTCGCCTCGTGCTTTTCCCGAAGTTCACCCCGGGGCTGGTGCTCACAGCGATGCGGACAGCACCAGCAACGTTCCTCCCTGCGGTTCCGCCGATTTACCAGCGCCTCGCCGAGGCTGCCGCCGAGAAGAAGGTGAGTCTTCGCGGCATCCGCTTCTCGATATCCGGGGCCATGAGTTTGCCGGTCGAGACGGTTCGGGTGTGGGAAGAGGCGACCGGAGGCTTGCTGATTGAGGGATACGGCATGACCGAGACTTCTCCCGTAGCAGTGGGCAACCCAATGGGGCCAACCCGGCGTCCAGGCGCGGTGGGCGTGCCTTTTCCGAGCACGGAGATTCGGGTAATCGACCCGGAAGAGCCCCACGACGATCGCGGGCCGGGTCAGGAGGGAGAGCTGTTAGTGCGCGGCCCTCAGGTTTTTGGTGGGTACTGGAATCGGCCGGTCGAGACTCGCGAAACGCTGCTTCCTGGAGGCTGGTTGCGCACAGGTGACATTGTGCGCGTCGATGAATCCGGTTTTGTGACCATTGTTGACAGGCTCAAAGAGTTGGTCATTGTCGGAGGGTTTAATGTGGCTCCGTCAGAGGTCGAAGCGACCATCGTCTCGCATCCTTCGGTTGTGGATGCCGCAGTAGTCGGATTACTCACCGCAAGCGGTGGCGAGTCTGTGGCCGCCGCGGTGGTCCTTGCCCCCGGCGCAACACTGGACGTTTCCGAGTTGCGGGCTCACGTGCGCTCCCGCCTGGCCGCGTACAAGGTTCCCAAGAACATCGTCGCCGTTGACGACCTGCCTCGCTCTCTCATCGGCAAGGTGCTGAGGCGCGAAGTGAGAACACTATTGCTTGCACAGCCGGGCGATTGAGACCAGGCAAGCGTCGGGATGTTAACAAAGATTGACGTCCCTAGACCATGCGGCAGAGGTCGTAGCGTTACGTCCTGCCCCGAGAATCACGGGTCACAGGCCCTCTTGCTGGAGGGAGATTGTGCTTTGTACCTAAGCTTGCAGATATGAGTGTTCAGCCGCAGGTAAGCCTTGGTCAGTTCGCGCCCGGTGTTGACCCGGCGAGCAACCTTCGGGCCCTCCGCGACCAGGTCTTTGCCGCACGCGACGCGGGTTCCACTCTGGTTGTGTTTCCCGAATACTCTTTCTCGTTTGAGCCCGTCAGCGTGCGCAGTGCGGTTCCCGTCGAGTCATTGGATGGCTCGTGGGTGGCGTCGCTCTCAGAGCTCTCCGGCGAAGCCGAGGGCATCGCCATTGTTGCCGGTGCGCTTTTGGCCCACCCAGGTGTCGATAAGCCTGTCAACACCATGGTGGCCGTGGGGCCTGAAGGGGTGCTTGCCACGGCGGAGAAAATTCACCTTTACGACGCTTTTGGGGCGGGAGAGTCCCAGTGGATTAGCCCTGGCAACACCAGTCCAGCGCACCTCTTTGAGTGGGCAGGCTTTCAGGTGGGGATGATGGCCTGTTACGACCTCCGGTTCCCCGAAGTGGGGCGAGCGCTCGTTGATGCGGGTGCGACCGCCATTGTCGTGCCGGCCCAGTGGGTTCCCGGTGAGGACAAAGTGCTTCACTGGGACACGCTTCTTCGGGCCAGGGCTATAGAACTGCAGTGCAGTGTCATCGCGGTTAATCATCCGTTGCCTTACGGTGTTGGACACAGTCAGGTCATTGACGCATCAGGGCATGTGGCGCTGCGTTTGGGCCAGGAAGAGCACCTCGGTACGGCGGCGTGCGATCTGGAGCGTGTGGAGCAGGTGCGGTCCATTAATCCGATGGGCAGTATGCGTCGATTTGATGTGGTGGCCAAGCCAGCGGGGAAAGCCTAACCGAGTCGTTCTTCGCGAATGGTGGATTCCAGCGAGGTCGCCCACTCGTAATAGATGGCCTTGCCCGGCTGGGTGTCAGAGACGTCAGCGTCAAATTCCCGCCCGAACATTCCCAGCAGAGTTTCCACGATTTCATCGAGGTTCGCGTGGGGTGCTGTGAGGGCCAGGCCGCCAGAAATGACGGCCAACGAAGCCGACACGAGGCCAGGGTCGACCTCGGGCTTGATCATTCCCGCCTGTTGCAGCTTTGTGGTCAGTTCTTTCCTGATTTCGATGGTGGGGAGATAGACCCGGGCGTGCTGGTGCGTCATGAGTTCGTGAAGAGCGGTGCGGTCGATCATGAACAGTGTTCTGGCCACGGGACGCTCATAAACCTGGGTAAGAATGTAGGTGTACATCCGAGACAGTAGTCCACCCTTCGGGTCTCTCTCGACGTGGTCCATGATGCCCTGATACATCCGAGTAAATTCCCGATTAAGCATCGCGACCTGCAAGTCGATAGCGCTGGGGTAGAGCTCCTCAATCAACGCCAAGGGAAGTTCGCAACGGTGGGATACCCGCTCCAGGGTTGTCTCTTTGACGCCGTTTTCGAGGAACACGTTTTCTGCGGTACTCAGTAACTCGTCCAATACTGCCTGAGAATGCTCGTGGGTTTCTCTCACAGCCTGCCTCCTTGAGGGTCGAGCTCTTTTCGTCGGGCTTTCCCACCGTAGGGCACTGCTCTATGGAGCGGCGCAGACACTGTGGAGAAATCCCACCGTGACGCGCCCGATTTTCCTAACCTATGTGGCATGCCTACAACTCGCTTGGTGTTTCTCGTCCCTTTTGTTTTTCTCTCTGGCTGCGCGACACCGCCGGAGGATCAAGCGCCCCAGGATGCACCTGAGCCGAGCGCACTTTCCTGGGTTGCGCCCGCGCGCGAGTTCCCCGGAGATTTTTATGACGATGCGAGTACGGCGGCGACAGAGGTAATCGACGAATACTTGGAGTTGACCGATGCCATTACAGCGGGCGGTGGACGGGATTCTCACGATATATCGTCGGTAGTGAGCGAGTCGTGGTTCTCGGAAGAACGCGCGGGGTTCGACTACTACAGAGCCGAAGACTTGCGATCGGTGGGCACGACGGTGATGACTCTTCTTCTCGTGCAAAGCGTGCACATCACGCCGGAGGGGACTCTCGACGTGGGGGTAGTGATGTGTGTGGATGGGACTAATCTTTTTGTGATTCCCGCCGACTATGACAATCCTCCCGAGATTGTGCTCCAGTGGCATCCTGTCTACGAGGACTTTGAGGGGGACACTGCACAGTGGGCCGCGCTTGAGAAGTACCTCAGTCAGCCAAGGGTGACCTGGGGGGAGAACACCGCTATTCAGGCGTGGTTGACGGGAGACTCGCTGCAGAGCCTCGTCATCGATTCCTGGCAGTACTGGTGGGGTGTGTATTCATGCTGAAACACGCCGGCTCGGGAATTTTTCTGGTGGGGGCTCTGCTGCTCGTGGCAACACCGCCAGCGATGGCGAGTGAATGCTCCCAGGCCGCCCAGTCGAGCGGGCAGTGTCTGAGCATCACCACTGAACTCGACCAGGAAGGAATCACTCTTGGCGCCTCTACCTCCTCACCTGGGGGACCGGGGCAAAGCTCCGCGAGCTCGTCGGGGAGCGCGCAATCGTGGTGGAGCCCTCGTCCTCCCCGCGAGCCAGTGGTGGGAACATCGGAATGCGAGATCAAAGTTTCCGGGTATTGCCGGGCTTCTTCGCCGGACAAAAACCCCACCGCTTCGCTCGAAGAAACGCCGCCCGAGCCACCCTCGCATGCGAGTGACTTGGAAAGTTTTGTTCCCGGTGTTCCTGGCATCGAGGTGGAACCTGACGGATGGAGTTTGCCGCGCCTACCGACCAATATTTTTGCCCGAATCACGGAGAGTGTCGAACAAGGTGAACTTCTGGGATGGCCGATCCAGGTGCGCTTTAGCCCCTCCACATACCGCTTTACTTACGGCGATGGCACCTCCTCCCAGCTTTCGGCGGCCGGACGTTCCTGGGGGAGTGGGCAGTTTTTCCCCACCGCGACGAGCCACGTCTATTCCTACCCTGGTACCTATCGGATTGGACTGCAGGTGGGATTTGATGTGGCCTATCGCTTCGATGGTGGCCCTTTCGTTCCCGTCACCGGCACGATCTGGCGGGATGCGGGGGCTCGAGAGGTGGAAGTGTTGAGGGTTACCTCATTGCTTGTGGAGAGGGGGTGCGCGTCCCACGCTCTCCTGGAGGGCAGATGCTCAGCAAGTCCCCAGGTATTCTGAAGGTTCTTCTAAGCGTGCGTCAAGGCAGCGGGGCGACACTTCTTGTCTGTGAAAGGATTCTTTTATGACAACGTCGGATTACCTCAGTCCAGACCCTAGCGCCGCCGAACTGTTAGGTTCTTCTTCGCGCTACGGGGGTTCGCCTTTTGCTCCTGGGGTACACCAGGGAGTATCAGATAGTTTTGCCTCCCGAACCGCCGGACATCTCCGCGAAGACTCACGACGTGCTCGAAAGCTCGGAGGCTTTGTCACTGTGGCGCTCCTTGTTGGAGGATTACTTGGCGGAACGGCTGGGGGAGCTTTAGCGATTTGGAATCTGTCTTCTCGCGGTCTGGTGACCCCGGGAATTCAGTCACCGGCGACCATTACCGTTAATTCACCTTTGCAAGCGAGCGAAATTACGGCTGTTGCGGCTGGGGCGCTGCCCTCAGTGGTAACTCTTAATGTTGCTGGTCGGACAGAATCGGGAAGCGGATCGGGAATCATCATTCGCGAGGATGGGTACCTCATCACCAATGCCCACGTTGTGTCCATTGGTTCCGAGGAACCCGCGATCCGCATCATCATGTCTGATGGCAGGTTGTTTGAGGGAACGGTGGTTGGTCGCGACCTCATCACCGATATTGCGGTGGTCAAGATTGCCAATGAAGGACCGTTCCAGGTCATGCCCTTGGGAGATGCCACCAAACTTAACGTAGGGGATCAAACCATCGCTATCGGAGCTCCATTGGGCCTTCCTGGCACCGTAACATCAGGAATCGTTTCCGCTATTAACCGCAGTATTACGGTGGGCGCATCCCAGGCGCCAGGGGAAGAGGACGGTCAGTTTGATTTTGATTTGCCCGGCGCCTCGCCGCTGTCGGGTCAGACCATTTCCATCCCGGTGGTGCAAACCGATGCCTCGATCAATCCCGGCAACTCTGGTGGCGCACTGCTTGACCGGTCAGGTAACTTAATCGGGATAAATGTTGCGATTGCTTCCACGGGAGGTCAAGGCTCGGGAAGCATCGGCCTCGGCTTTGCCATTCCTGTGAACCTCGCTATTCGTGTCGCGACAGAGATGATGCTTACGGGTGCTGCGAGCCACGGATTACTCGGCGCCCTCGTGACCGATGCGCAATCCGTTGCGGGATCGACAGTGACCGGCGCTTATGTCTCGAGCGTGGCACCCGGGGGCGCGGCGGCTCGTGCGGGAGTGCGGTCAGGCGATGTGGTGACCCGCTTCAACGGTTTGCCCATCACCAACCGAATTGACTTGACCGCTCAGGTGCGCAATCTCCCGGGCGGTGCGCAGTCAACATTGACGTATGTAAGGGCTGGTAATTCCTACACCGTGGAGGTGGAGCTCGACGAGCTCTCTTAGTTAAGAGTCGCGAAGCTTCTCGTAGATGTCTTTACACGTGGGGCACACGGGAAACTTTTCTGGGTCCCGCCCGGGAGTCCATACTTTCCCACATAAGGCAATGACGGGTTTCCCGCTGAGGGCGCTTGTCAAAATTTTGTCTTTTTTCACATAGTGGGAATAACGGTCGTGATCGCCATCATCGAGTTTTTCTTGATCGAGTAGCTCTTCGAGTTCTCGATCAAGAACGTCTGTTCCACTTCCTGTGTCTTCGCCTGCCATAGCTCTATGTTATTGCTAGCCCAGGATGCGTGTGAGCAGCGCTGGATCTCCTGGGCTCAAAGAAAACGCCCCATGAGGAAGCTCTTCGAGGACACTCGCGTGGTGGGCGCGAGCTGCCTCCACCTTGTCCCTGGCACTAGCAGAGCTCATCGCTTGCCCGTCTTGCACAAATTCTGTGGTCAGCAGGCGGAGGTGTTCGTGGTGTGGAGGTTCGCCAATCACCATCACTTCCTCGATCGCCGTCTTTCCTTCATACGCGCGGAACGCCGTTTTCTTGCCCCCGGGGTTGCCTTTGTGGGAACTTTTTTTCGCGACAGAGACCCAGTCGCCGTCATCGTTGGTCCGGGCAACAAGCTTGTAGACCAGGCCGGCCGCCGGGTAGCCCGAGCCGGTCACCACGCTTGTCCCCACCCCAAAGACATCCACGGGAGCTCCCCGGAGCCCAGCGATTGTATGCTCGTTCAAATCATTGGTGACGACAATCTTGGTCTCCCTGGCGCCCAATTCATCCAGGTGCGCGCGAACCTGGGAGACCACCACGGGCAGGTCTCCCGAATCAATGCGAACAGCACCTAGCTGCGTGCCCGCTACAGCAATGGCGCGTTCCACCCCTTTGCGCATGTCATACGTGTCGATTAAGAGGGTTGTCCCCGTTCCCATGGCCTGTATTTGGCAGGCAAAGGCTTCTTCTTCGCTGTCGTGAATCAGAGTAAAGGCGTGGGCTGCAGTTCCTCGGGTGGGGATGCCATAGATCCGCCCGGCTTCCAAATTGCTTGTCGCTGAAAAACCGGCAATGTAAGCGGCTCTTGCAGCTGCGACGGCCGCCTGCTCGTGGGCGCGACGAGCCCCCATTTCGATGAGAGGTCGTGCAGTGGCAGCCTGCACCATCCGTGACGCGGCAGTCGCAACGGCGCAGTCGTAGTTGAGAATGCTCAAGATGAGGGTTTCTAGGACGACCGCTTCGGCAAAGGTTGCCTCCACGGTAAGGATGGGGGAGCCAGGGACATAGATTTCACCCTCGCGATAGCCGCTAATTTTTCCCCGGAAGCGGTAGTTTGCAAGCCATTCGAGGGTATCTGCGCCCACAATCGAATGATGGGCGAGGAAGCCCAGTTCGCTGTCTCCAAAGCGGAAATCACCGATAGCGTCGAGAAGCCTCGCGGTTCCGGCGACGACGCCATACCGACGCCCTCCCGGTAGGTTCCTCGAAAACACCTCGAAAACGGTGTCGCGATCCGCGCGATTGGATGCTCGCGCAGCATTCACCATGGTGAGTTCATAGTGATCAGTCAGCAGGGCCGTGGACACCCTCCCAGCCTACTTGGTGGGTTCTGCAGTGACTCAACCCCCAAGCGCAATGAGACAGTCCTGTACGATAGAGGAAGATTTGGTGTGATTCCGGTGCATTTTTCACGAAGGAGGTGGCGCCAGACATGGTGTTTGACCCTCACGTCTTCACCGAGTTCCGCTACCTGGCAGCCCGCATAGACCGGACTAACACCCGGGTAGATTTCGATTTTGAACTGGCTGGCCCTGGCCACAGCGAGACTTTTACGGAAGCTCTGAGCTTCACCCCGGTGCGAAGCGGGACCGATATTGATTGGGCCAGAGTTGAGGGGCTTGTCGCCATTCTGGGCGCGGTCATCGGGTTAAGTTATTACAAAGCAGCAGCCCCATCGCGGTATGTCATCCGCCACAAAGGTGTCACCCAGGCGGGTGTTGACTACCTTCGCGTTGTTCTCACTCAGGGACTGGCTGAGTTTGC
>CAYUJX010000067.1:0-8526 GCA_964445125.1 uncultured Microbacteriaceae bacterium | reverse complement strand
ACATCGGGGACGACCCGTTTGGCGGCGTCGGTGGGGGTGGATGCGCGGAGATCCGCTACCTCGTCCAGTAGCGGGCGATCCGCCTCGTGCCCAATAGCACTGACAATCGGCGTCGTCAATGACGCGACGAAGCGCACCAGACGCTCATCACTGAAGGGCAGAAGGTTTTGAAAATCTCCTCCACCCCTGGCGACAATAATCACATCTACGTCCGGGTCAGCTTCGAGCAGACCCACGGCGTTGATAACCTCGTCAACCGAGCGATCTCCTTGAACGGCGGCGTGGACGACCCGAATAGACACCTCGGGCCAACGAAGGCGCGCATTAGTGAGCACATCCTTTTCCGCATCGGAATCTTTCCCTGTGACCAAACCGACGGTGTGGGGGAGAAAGGGCAGAGGCTTTTTGCGCTCAAGCGCAAAAAGTCCTTCAGCACGGAGAGCGGCTGACAGCTGAGCCAGTTTTTCGAGGAGCTCGCCAAGACCCGTGTGGCGCATTTGCATCACATTCATCGACAGGGTTCCGCCCTTAACCCACCACGACGGCTTTACCTGTGCGATTACTCGGTCACCCTGGTGAAGGCCTCCGGGCAAGGATTCTTTAGCGCGTCGCCAGACGGTGAAGCTCACGGACGTGTCGGCATCAAGATCACGCAGCTTGCCGTACACATTGCCCGCAGATTCACCCCATTGTGTAATTTCTCCTTCGACCCACACCGCGCCGAGGCGGTCGATATAGCCACCGAGAAGCTCAGAAAGCCTATGGAGAGGCCACGGCGTCTCGGGGCTGGAGTCGTTGCTGGCACCGTTCATGATTTCTAAACTAGGACACTCAGGCAGATTCTGGAGTGCGGCACCTACACTGGGGGCGTGACAATTAGTAATGGAGCGAATTCACTGCTTGGCACGCCCCTTATCCCTTCACGGTTCACGCCGCTCGTGGAAGAAATGACATCGGCGACCAAGCGGGTTCTTCTGGCTGCGCCTCGGGGCTACTGCGCCGGAGTTGATCGCGCTGTGATTGCGGTGGAGAAGGCGCTCGAGCGCTTTGGTGCTCCGATTTATGTGCGCAAGCAAATCGTTCACAACATTCATGTGGTGCGGGAACTAGAAGCTCACGGCGTCATTTTTGTCGATGAGGTAGCCGAGGTGCCCATCGGATCGAACATCGTTTTCTCGGCCCATGGTGTCTCGCCCATGGTTGTGCAACAAGCCGCCGATCGCGGCCTCAACGCCATCGATGCCACCTGCCCCTTGGTGACGAAGGTCCATCGCGAAGCGGTGAGATTCTCGGGCCAGGACTACCACATTCTGCTTATCGGTCATGAGGGCCATGAAGAGGTCGAAGGCACGATGGGCCACGCTCCGGAAAACACCACTCTGGTGAATGACCCGGAAGAAGCGGGAAGAATTGATCCGCCTCACACGGAGAACTTGATTTGGTTGTCCCAGACCACCCTCAGTGTTGACGAGACGATGGAAACCGTGAGGCGGCTGCGGGAGCGGTTCCCCCACCTCCAAGATCCCCCCAGTGACGACATCTGTTATGCAACTCAAAACCGCCAGGTGGCCATCAAGAAAATTGCCCCCGACTGCGACCTCGTCATTGTGGTGGGGTCACTTAACTCCTCGAACAGTGTGCGTTTGGTCGAGGTCGCCCTGGAATACGGCGCAAAAGCCGCTTACCGGGTCGATTATGCGAGCGAAATTGAGCAAGCATGGTTGGAAGGGGTCACCACGGTGGGGGTCACCTCCGGGGCATCTGTTCCCGAGATTCTCGTAGATCAGGCCCTCGCTGACTTAGCAGCCGCAGGTTTTCTTGATGTTGAAGAAGTGCGCACGGCAGAAGAAGACATTCAGTTCTCTTTGCCTAAAGAACTACGTCGAGACGCCAGCGGCGCTGTCGACCCGTCCGCCATCGGCGGTCGAATCCTCCGCTAAGCGCTACCTCTGGGAGTGGCCAGCCGAACCCAGTTGCTTTGTGGCCTGGATAACGCGGGTGGCCATGGTGGATTCTGCAACCTTGCCCCAGGTGCGGGGATCGTAGAGCTTCTTGTTCCCAACTTCTCCGTCAATGCGCAGCACCGCGTCGTAGTTGCTGAGCATGTGGCCGGCAACCCCTCGGGTGTAGGCGTATTGGGTGTCGGTGTCGATGTTCATCTTGATAACACCGTTGCGCACTGCTTCGGCAATTTCTTCCTCCGTGCTGCCGGAGCCGCCATGGAACACTAAGTCCAGAGGATAGGCAGAAGTGGAGTACTTTGCGGCCAAACCCTCTTGAATCTCCGCCAACAATTCGGGGCGGAGTTTCACATTTCCCGGCTTGTAGACGCCGTGGACGTTGCCAAAAGTCAACGCCGCCATATAGCGACCCTGCTCTCCGAGACCTAGCGCTTCGACAGTGGCAATCGCGTCCTCCAGTGTCGTGTACAGGCTGTCGTTGATGTCGTGACTCACGCCATCCTCTTCGCCGCCCACGACGCCGATTTCCACCTCCAGGATGGAACGAATTGCCTTCATGCGCGGCAGGAGTTCCTGCGCGAGGGAAAGATTTTCTGCCAGTGGAACCGCAGACCCATCCCACATGTGGGATTGAAAGATCGGTTCTCCGCCCTTCTTGACGACGTCCTCACTGGCTGCAATCAAGGGCAGCACGAACCCCTCCAGTGCGTCCTTAGGGCAATGATCCGTGTGCAGAGCAATCGTGACCGGGTAGTTTTTCGCCACCTCGGTAGCGAACGCCGCAAAAGCGAGGGCTCCAGAGGCACGTGCTTTCACGCTCTGGCCCGCAAAGAAGTCAGCGCCGCCAGTGCTGACCTGGATGATGCCGTCAGAGCCTGCTTCGCTCAGCCCCTGCAACACAGCGTTGATGGTCGAGGAGGAGGAGACGTTAAAAGCAGGATAGGCAAAGGCGCCGGCTTTGGCGCGATCGAGCATGTCGGCGTACTGGTCTGGTGTTGCAATGGGCATGGTGGCTCCAGGCAGAGGGGACGGGGCTTTAAGCCTAGACCCACCGAGGCTCTGGTGCTCGGGCGGTAGAGTGGGGTTTCCTCCACCATTCCTGGCAAAGGACACCCATGTCACAGGTTAAATCTGCTGAGTTGTTCGAACACCCTGATCGCAACTTGGCGATGGAGCTGGTGAGGGCTACTGAAGCGGCCGCTATTCGCGCGACACCGTGGATCGGGCGCGGTGATAAGAACGCCGCTGATGGCGCCGCCGTTGACGCTATGCGCAAGTTCCTCGCGACGGTGGCGTTTTCTGGTCTCGTGGTCATCGGCGAGGGGGAAAAAGATGACGCGCCCATGTTGTTCAACGGCGAAGTCGTCGGTAACGGGCAGGGTCCGAAATGCGATATTGCCGTGGACCCCATTGACGGTACCTCTTTGACTGCAGCGGGTCGCTCCCACGCCATCTCGATGATTGCTGTGGCCGACCGGGGCAGCATGCTCGATGCTTCCAGCGTGTATTACATGAAGAAAATCGTGACTTCCCATGAGGGCATTGGTGTGGTCGATATCCACCGACCGATTGCGGAGAACATTCGTGCTCTGGCAAAAGCCAAAGGCAAAGCAATCGAGGAGATGCGTATTGCGGTGTTGGATCGCCCCCGGCACGCGGATCTGATTCAGGAAATTCGTCAAGCGGGTGCTGGCACCCGCTTGATACTGGATGGCGATGTGGCCGGCGGTATTAATGCGGCCCGTCACGATTCGAGGATTGATATGTGTGTGGGTATTGGTGGCAGCCCGGAAGGGGTTGCCACAGCGTGCGCAATAAAGGCTCTCGGGGGTTTTATGCAGGGCGTGTTGCATCCGCTGGAGGATGAAGAGAAGCAGCGTGGGCTGGACGCGGGGCTTCGATTCGACCACGCTTATGAGTTGGATGAGCTGGTCGCCAGTGACAACACATTCTTTGTCGCCACCGGGGTAACTGATGGTGAACTGGTCCGCGGTGTGCGCCGTGTGGGGCCGCTGATCACGACCGAGAGCATTGTGATGCGAGCGCGCTCTGGCACGTTACGACGCGTCTCAGCGGACCACCTGGCGAGCAAATGGCTGGATGATTAGTCCTTTGCCGGCGCGTCCTGGGTCATTTCTGCCGCCGAAAGCCCTCTGGGTAGTGACTCGATGCTCTCGAGCGTCTCGGGAAGATCGCTAGCTGAACCGAGTTCGGTGAGCTTTCGGGCACTGGGAAACACCCGGGATTCGAGCGACCCAACAAAGGAGTTGTAGTTCTTGACGCTGCTGGTGAGGGAGCGGCCGAGCGTTTCGACATGCCCAGCCATGGCACCCAGGCGTTGAAGAAGCTCGCGACCCACATCAAATATTTTGGCCGCATCTTCGGTCAACACATCCTGTTGCCACGAGAACGCCACGGTCTTGAGCACGGACCACAAAGTAACCGGCGAGGCGAGCGCGACCTTCTTGGAGAAGGCGTGGTCCATGAGTCCTGGATCTGCTTCCAGAGCACTGGAAACCAGGGCCTCACTGGGGATAAAGCAAATCACCAGTTCGGGCGAAGCATCAAGGCCATCCCAGTAGGACTTTTTACCGAGGGCATCGATGTGCGCGCGGACCGCTGCGACGTGATCCTTGAGGAGCTTTTCGCGTCTGGCACCCTCCTCACCGGTTGCGGTCATGGGGATGGTGCTGGCCTCCATGTACGCAGTGAAAGGCACCTTTGCGTCGACCGCGATGTTTTTGCCACCGGGGAGGTGGACCACCATGTCGGGTTTACCCAAACCCGCATCGGAGGAGATTGAGGACTGCAGGTCAAAGTCGACGCGTTCAATCAGACCCGCGGCCTCGACCACCCGTCGCAACTGGACTTCGCCCCACTTGCCTCGCATGCTGTTTGATCGAAGCGCGGAGGCGAGCCCTTCGGTAGTACTCCGCAGGAGTTCGTCACTTTGCATTGCTGCGCGAAGCTGTTCGGTGATCTGGCCGTGCTGATCGCTGCGCTGCTTTTCCAGCTCAGCCACCACGCGCTGCATATCATTGAGGCGCTCTGCCACGGGGTTGAGTGCCAGGAGAATCTTGTTCTCCGTTTCCTGACCTCCCTTAAGGGCGTCGTTTTGCTGTTGAAGCATCTCGAGTTGCGTGCGAAGCACCAGGGCTTCTTGTCCGGAACCTGCGGGCTGGGTGCGTGACCGCAGCACCCAACCGAGAAGAAAACCCAGCGCAAGAGCCAGGATGGTGGCGACTATCAGAGCGGTAAGCACTTGATCCATTCCCATAGTCTCTCAGGCACGACCGACTCTGCAGTAGGCTTCCTACCCGTGGCTCTCACAATTGGAATCGTCGGCTTACCCAACGTTGGTAAGTCCACCCTTTTTAACGCCCTGACGAAGAACACGGTTCTGGCGGCGAATTATCCCTTCGCCACCATTGAGCCCAACATTGGGGTCGTGAATTTACCCGACGAGCGCCTCGCGGTGTTGGCGGGGATCTTTGGCAGCGAGCGGATTGTCCCTGCGGCGGTGTCGTTCGTAGATATTGCAGGAATCGTCCGTGGCGCGAGCGAAGGCGAGGGGCTGGGCAACCAGTTCCTGTCCAATATTCGTGAAGCAGAGGCTATTGCGCAGGTGGTGCGCGTTTTTGAGGACGCCGACGTCATTCATGTGGATGGCGCCGTGAACCCTGCCGCTGATATGGAGACCATCAACACCGAGCTGATTCTTGCGGACTTACAAACGCTGGATAAGGCCATTTATCGGTATGAGAAAGAAGTCAAAGGCAAGAAGCTTGAGCCAGCAGTCTTGAGTGCCGCCGAGGAAGCCAAGGCCATCCTTGATGGCGGTGTGACCCTATTCCAGGCAGGTTTTGATGCGTCACCGCTGCGGGAACTCGGGCTGCTCACGGCAAAACCTTTCTTGTACGTCTTCAACGTCGACGAGAAAACGCTGGGTAGCAAGGCTCGGTGCCAAGAGCTCGAAGCTTTGGTCGCCCCCGCTCAGGCCGTTTTTCTTGATGCCAAAGTGGAGAGCGAGCTTATTGACTTGGAGGCGGGAGAAGCGGCAGAGCTGCTGGCGTCCATGGGCCAGGAAGAAAGCGGGCTGGACCAGCTCGCCCGAATTGGTTTCGATACCTTGGGTTTGCAGACCTATCTCACCGCCGGACCCAAAGAAACCCGCGCGTGGACTATCCACCGGGGATGGAAAGCCCCGCAGGCCGCAGGGGTAATCCACACAGATTTCGAAAAAGGCTTCATTAAGGCCGAAGTCACCTCTTTTGACGATCTTGTTGCTGCCGGCTCTCTCGCAGAAGCCAGGTCTGGTGGTAAAGCTCGCATTGAAGGCAAGGACTATCTGATGCGCGATGGCGACGTGGTGGAGTTTCGCTTCAGTTCCTGAGCCCACGCCTTGAATCGTCAGTTTGAGCTTGTTGTTTTGCCCCCCGCGTGGTTTTCTTGAGAAATGACTCTTCTGCCCATGTTTCCGTTGGGTTCGGTCCTGTTTCCCGCGATGCCACTTGCGCTTCAAGTGTTTGAAGAGCGTTATCTCAAAATGATGGGGACCATCTTGGACAACACGCCGGCGGAGTTTGGGGTGGTGCTTATCGAACGAGGCTCCGAGGTGGGCGGGGGAGAGCAGCGTTTCGACGTGGGAACTACGGCCAGGGTGCTCCAAGTCGAGGCTCCAGAGGGGCCGCTCCAGGTTGTTGCTCGCGGCGGCGAGCGATTTCGGGTCATTTCCTGGTTGGAGGATGACCCTTACCCGCAGGCGGAAGTGGAGTTCCTGGAACCCCTGGACCCTTCCGGTATCCCGGAGGAGGAATTGATTGTCACGGAACGAGTAGTAAGGGAAACGTTGGAGTTTCTCCGAGAGCTCGATCTTTCCCTTCCGTGGCCAACCGATATCGAACTTGCCTCTGACCCGGTCGAAAAGGCTTGGCAACTGGCCGGCATTTCCCCTTTGGGCACACTGGATCACCAAGAGCTGCTTGAAATCTCCGATTCTGGCGTTCTGGTGGAGCGCACTCGCGTGGTGGTGGGAGAAGCCCTCGAGACGTTCCGTCTCGCCCGCGATAACGACCAGTAACGGCGGGCCTCTCGGCACTGAAACGGTGCTGGAACGGTGCTGGAACGGTTCCATTATGTTCCGTTATCTAATAGAAATACTCTTGAGTGGAACCGGTTGGTATAAGTCGTTATGGTGGAAAAACCCACGGTGCTGTGGTTCGGTGCCGAGGGATTCCTATTAACCACAACAAGGAGTTAACATGAGGCACTTTGTAAGTCGCCGCACCATGCTCGGCATCGCCACGCTGTCCGTGGCAGCGTTGGCGCTGGCTGGCTGTTCTGCAGCGGAGGATGGCTACACCACCGCCGACACTGACACAGCCACCGATACCGCCGTCGCTGCAGGCTGTGAAGCCTACGCCCCCTATATGGGTTCCGAAGGTGAAACTGTAGAGATTTACACCACCATCATCGAGCCCGAGTCGACACTCTTTCAAGAGTCCTTCTTGGAGTTCGAGGAGTGCACCGGAATCCTTATCGAGTGGAATGGTGACCAGGCATTCGAAGAGCAGATTGCTGTTCGCGTTGCCGGGGGAACTGCTCCTGACCTCGCAATCTTCCCTCAGCCAGGTCTGCTGAAGTCCTTCGCTGCTGACATGGTGCCCGCCTCCGCTGCGGTTACCGCCTCTGTGGATGCCAACTACACCGCTGACTGGAAAAACTACGGCACCGTCGATGGGACCTTCTACGCTGCACCTCTTGGTGCGAACGTAAAGTCCTTCGTCTGGTATTCGCCGAAGACCTTCGCGGACAACGGGTGGGCTATCCCCACCACGTGGGATGACATGCTCACGCTTTCCGACGAAATTGTTTCCAGCGACTTCGCTGGAAACGCATGGTGTGCCGGTATCGAGTCCGGGGCTGCCACGGGTTGGGCAGCTACCGACTGGATGGAAGATCTCATGCTCCGCTTCCAAGATGCTGCAACCTATGACGCATGGGTTGATCACAGCATGCCTTTCAACGACCCCAAGGTTGCTGAAGTTATCGCTGAAGCGGGAAAAATTCTGAAGAACGCTGACTACGTCGGAAACGTCTCCGCGATTGCTACAACGAGTTTCTCCGCGGGTGGAGCCGGTGTTGTGGATGGCAGCTGTGCCATGCACCGCCAGGCATCCTTCCTGGGTGGAATCCTTGTCGGTGATTACGGCGCAACTGTCGTGGGCCCCGAGGGGACCGACGTTGAGGGTGGAATCAGCACCTTCTACTTCCCCGGTGTGAGCGCGGACCAGACTCCTGCCCTCGGTGGTGGAGAGTTTGTTGGTGCGTTTAGTGACGCTCCTGCCGTTGACGCGGTGCAGCTCTACTTGACGTCTCCTGAGTGGAACAACGCCAAGGCAGCGCTCGGTGGATGGTTCTCGGCGAACCTTGGACTGGACACAGCGAATGTCGCAGACCCCGTCAACGCGGTCGCTGTTGAAATCCTCCAGAACGCCACCACCTTCCGCTTCGACGCATCTGACTTGATGCCCGGTGAAGTGGGTGCTGGTTCCTTCTGGACCGA
>CAYUJX010000066.1:0-8537 GCA_964445125.1 uncultured Microbacteriaceae bacterium | reverse complement strand
ATACGAGATTGCTGTGAGTGACTGGAGTTCAGACGTGTGCTCTTCCGATCTCCCCCGCGCATCATTGCCCACCGCGGTTTGGCCCTCCATCACGCCGAAAACACCCTGGGAGCCTTCGGCGCTGCCTTGGAGGCAGGGGCAGACATTCTGGAAACAGATGTGCACCTCAGTAAAGACGGTGTGGTCGTCATCGCCCACGATTCAGACTTAGAGCGAGTAGCCGATCGCCCTGGTTTGGTGTCTCAGTACACGGCCGTGGAGCTCTCTGACATGGACTTAGGCCACGGTGAAGGGTTCCCCACACTTGCAGAAGCCCTGCACGCATTCCCGGAGGCCCGCTGGAATATCGACCTCAAAATTCCCGGGGTGGTGGATGGGTGTGTGGACGCCATCACGAGTGCGTGCGCTATTGACCGCGTCTTGGTGACATCCTTTGACGAAGACACCAGGGCACAAGCGGTGCAGGCTCTGCCCGGAGTGGCCAGTAGTGCCACGTCACGCCACATCATCGCGGGGCGCGTCATTAGCTGGATGGGTCTTCCGCTGAGTTCCTGGAAGCTTCCTGGCGACATTGTGGCCCTCCAGATTCCCCCCGCTCACGCGGGTCTTGCACTGGTCACCCCGAGCATGATTCGTCTGGCTCACCGCAAAGGTCTCGAAGTCCATGTGTGGACGATTAACGACGTCAAAGACATGGAGCGCCTGTGGTCGATGGGCGTCGATGCGATCGTCACCGACCGCACAGATCTCGCCGTCGAGGTCAGGCGCACCCTGCCCTAGGCGTGCTGCTGTCGTTCACGCCGGAGTTGCCTGATCCCAGGACCAAAAAAGGCGAGGAAAAGCCCGGAAAAAGTGAAGAGGATGATGGTGGTTTCGAGACTGCGCCCCAGAACGGTTGCGGGCGTCAGGGTCTGGGACAGGGGAACATCTTCCAGCATGTACCCTTCCGTGTAAACCGGGAGTCGATCGAGGGTGACACCGCGCGGATCGATGATGGCGCTGGTTCCCACCGTAGAAATGTTCACCACGCTGCGGGCCGTTTCAATGGCGCGCAGCCGTGCGATAGCAAGTTGCTGGACGCTTTGGTCCGTTTGACCAAAATCGGCATTGTTGGTGGGAGCAAAAATAATGTCCGCACCCTCGTCCATCATGGCCCACACGATGTTGTCATCGACAATGTCAAAACAAATGGCGACGCCCGCAATAATTCCCTCAAGGTCAAACACCGTGTCGCGCTGGCCAAAAGAATAATCTCGGGGAATCATCGCAAAGAGTGCGGGAGCTAACGGGGTAAAAAAGTCGCGGGCAGGAAGATATTCCGCAAAAGGAACGGGATGAATTTTGTCGTACTGATCCCGGGAGACCCCGATGCCCAATTCCTGGTCATATTCCCAGAGCAGAATACTGTTGAAGGTCTCGTCACCGTCTTTGGTTATCGCTCCCACTACCAGGGGCGCGTTCATTTCGCGTGAGACCTCAGACACAACTGCTGCCGCTTCTGCGTAACGAAGTGGATCAATATCGGACGCATTTTCTGGCCACACAACAACATCGACGTCTTGCCCAAACAGTTGGCGGTTGACGGTGTAGTGATCGCGCAGGTTATCTCCCCGGTCGTACTGGGCAAACAGTCCGGCATCAGCATTTCCCTGAACCGCGAGCACCCGAAGGGAGCCCTGTTCTTCTACCGGCCAGGCTGGCCACACCAACAGTGCCACAAGCGTCGCGGTGCCTAAAGAAGCGGCCGCATCGCGGGCGATGCGATTTTCCGTCACGAGCGCGATGACGAATGCCACAAACCAGGCGAGGAGGAAACTCATCCCGCTGGTGCCCACCCACGCCACTAGCGGCGCAAGCGGGCTTTCCGATTGGCTCTGCGCCAGACGCGCCCAGGCAAACCCACCCCACGGGAACACATTCGAGACCGCTTCTCTTACTAGCCACGCTCCCCCGACAAGAGCGGGAACGAGAACAAGTCGACCGGCAAGCCCGGTCCACTGGGCTGAGGCGTACCGCCACACCAGAGAAATGAGGGCTAATCCCAGGGAAAAAAACACCACTTGTAAGAGGGTGAGGCCAATCCAGGGAACCAAACCGAGATAGACGGTGAGCCACCAAATGTGGATGCCATAAAAACTCAAGCCCCCGATGGCACCGAGCAGGAGAGCCCGGGGGAAGCTCATCCCCCGCACGCTCATCATCATGAGTCCGGCCCCGACAAGGGCTAAGGGCCACCAATCGAGGTCGGGGAACCCCATATCGAGAATCCATCCGGCGAGCACGACAAGGGCGATGGCGACAGGAAAGGGAAGCACACCGCGGATGTCGCGCGGTGAGCGGAGGATTTCGGGCCGAAAAGTCATGGGATTAAAAGCCTAAGCGACGCTGCTAAGAGCAACGACTCCTCTAAACACCCGGCTTCTGGCGTCGAGAGCCACATCGTGCAGGGGCCCCACCCCAACGGTGACGATTTGGTCAAGAACGTCGATGATTTGTTTGCACCAGCGCACAAAGTCACCGGCCTGAATGTCATGCCCATCGAGCACCGTTTCTAAACGCCGGCCTGAAGCCCATCGATAGACCGACAGCGCCAGATGGGCGGAAATATCGTTGCCGCCGGTGAGCTGATGCTCGTGTTCAATGTCGCGTATTTTCGTCTGAAGGCGTTGCGTCGCTTTCAAGGCGTCAGGGAATTTCCCGCCGGGGAGGTCTTGGGGGTGCAGGGGTGTGTCATCTCGACGGGGTTCATAGACCAGCGATGCCACCATGGCGGCCAGTTCTGGAGCATCAAGGTCCATCCAGACTTGTCGTCGTAGGCATTCTGCGACCAACAGGTCGCGTTCACCATAGATACGCCGAAGAGTGTTGCCGTGAGAGGTGAGCTCCAGTGCCTCCCCCTCGCCCTTGAGGTAGCCGGCCTGGGTTAAGACCGCGATGACACGTTCGAACACGACGGAGATAGCCCCGGTACGTTGGCGAATCTGGCGTCTGGTGCGTTCGGTTTCCCGCTCGAGCTTCCACCAGCGTGTGGCCCACCTGGCGTGTGCTTCGCGGTCCGCACACGCGTGACACGGGTGGGTGCGAAGTGCTGAGCGAATAGCGTCCACGGCCTCATTGTCCACAGCTTTTGTCGAGCTTCGCGAGGATCGATGCCCGCTTTCACGCTCTTTATCGCTCAGCTCTCGACGAAGTTCGGCGTACTGGGCAAAATCACCGAGGTGGCAGGTGAACGCTTCGGCATACCCTTCGAGTGATTCTTCGTTCTTTCGCACGCTTCGGGCAAGCTCCACCACGTGACGGTCGGCTTGGAATTGAGCAAATGAGGACTCCAATATTGTGCGGGTGCGCTCCACACCAAACCGTGCAATGAGGTTGACCGCCATGTTGTAGGTGGGGGAAAAGCTTGATTTCAAGGGATAGGAGCGTCTCGACGCGAGTGCTGCGACTGCTTCGGGGTTAATACCGGGCTGCCAGATGACGACCGAGTGGCCTTGATCGTCAATTCCGCGACGCCCGGCGCGGCCCGTGAGCTGCGTGTACTCCCCCGCGGTAATCGGCACTCGCGATTCACCGTTGAATTTCTCGAGCTTTTCGAGCACTACTGTGCGTGCGGGCATGTTAATGCCCAACGCCAACGTTTCGGTGGCGAAGACAACTTTGAGAAGTTTTTGCCTAAACAGCTCCTCCACGACATCTTTGAACACCGGAAGCATGCCGGCGTGGTGGGCGCCCACCCCGCGCAGGAGGCCATCGCGCCATTCGTGATAGCCCAACACCTCGCGATCATCGTCATCGAGTCGGTCGCAGCGCTCCTCCACAATGTCGAGTATGCGATCGCGTTCATATTCCTTCGTGAGTGCTAAACCCTTGCGCAACACCTGGGTAACAGCCTGGTCGCAGCCTTTGCGAGAAAAGATAAAGAAAATGGCGGGAAGAAGGCTTTCATCGTTGAGTTGTTCCACCACATCTGAGCGATAGACCTTATGGCGCTGGTCTTCGTATCGTTGATACCGTGGCGCACCGCGAGAGCGCGATCGATGCGCTCCCCCGCGCCCAAGCAACTGCGCGGTGTGCACCACCTCGGGGTTCACCACCGTCGAGGCATCCTTTTTGGCAAATAACGGCAAGAATTTGTGCGAAAACATCATGTGTTGGTGGAGGGGAACCGGCCGCTCCTCGCTCACAATGACATCGGTGTGGCCGCGCACGGTGTGCAACCAGTCCCCAAACTCTTCGGCATTGGACACGGTGGCGCTAAGCGAAATCACCTGCACGGTGGAGGGCAAGTGGATGATGACTTCCTCCCATACCGCACCACGGAACCGATCGGCGAGATAATGCACTTCGTCCATCACCACGTAGCTGAGGTTTTCCAGGAGGTCACTGGAGGCATAGAGCATGTTGCGCAGCACCTCGGTCGTCATGATGACGATTTGGGCGCGAGGGTTGATACTGGTGTCCCCGGTGAGTAAACCAATAGCGTCGGAGCCATACGTTTCGACCAGTTCGGTATATTTCTGGTTCGACAGCGCCTTGATGGGCGTGGTGTAAAACACCTTCACATCGGGCTGGGCCATGGCCACATGAATGGCAAATTCGGCAACAATCGTCTTTCCCGCACCGGTCGGCGCTGCGACCAGCACTCCTCTTCCCGCCTCCACGGATTCACAGGCGCGGATTTGGAAAGAATCCAGATCGAAAGGCTGGATTTCCCGGAAACGGGTCAGCAAAGGGTTGTGTTTACGCGCTTGGGCCACGCGGAATCGTTCAGCAGGAGAAATGTCAGTCATAAAAGCCTCGGACTAGGTGCCGGAAGTTCCTAACTTAGCGAGTCGCTTGGCAACGCGACGGTCATGAAGCCACGCCACGCCCGCGGAGAGAAAATACAGCACGATCATGGGGATAGCGAGAAGAACCATGGACACAATGTCGGCTGCGGGTGTGGCGAGCGCGGTAAACAGAGCAATGACAACAACGGCCCACCTCCAGCCTTTGATAATGCTCGAAGCGCTTAACACACCAATGAAGTTAAACAACACCAAAAACACCGGCAACACGAAGCCCACTCCAATGGCGAGGACAAATTTCAGCGAGAAATCCAAATAGACCCTCGCGCTCAGTAAAGTAGCGGTTTCTTGGGGTGCGAACCCGGTGAGGAGCACCACCACGTTGGGCAAAATCCACCACCCCATGGCGACACCGGCAAAAAATAATGGCACGGCGCTGGCCAAAAATCCCAGCGCGTAGCGGCGCTCTTTGCGCATCAGTGCGGGCACAAAAAAAGCCCAAATTTGATACAGCCACACGGGCGCTGCGATAACGATTCCCAGCACCATAGCTATCGCGATTTTTGTGTCAAAGGCTTCGGTCACCGAGGTGTAATTAATTTCTGCGTTGCGATCGCGTGATGTGGCAATCTCCAGCACGGGAGCGCTCAGCGCTGCCCACACAGGATCGGCAAGGAACCAGGCCCCAATGGCCGCGACCACCACAGAAAGCCCAATGATGCCTAGGCGTTTACGCGCTTCAACAAGGTGCTCTCCCAGAGACATGCGACCCTCTGAGGAACGCCGGCGCACCCCCGCCACAACTACTTCTTGGAGGATTCAGAGCTTTCGGACCCCGCTGCGGCGTCATCGTGCTCCGGTGAATCACTCCCGGGGCGCACTTCACTCTTGAAGATTTTGAGCGATTCGCCCAAGCTTTTTGCCAAACCGGGAAGCTTAGGAGCGCCGAACAACACCAGAACAACGACCAGCAAAACTATTCCGGTCCACCCACCGAGATTTCCCGACATGGCTATTCCTCCCAGGCTTGTATGTGGGGGAAAGTGTAGCACCGGGGTCTGGGGAGAACCAGTTCTCAGTAGGCCTTCAAAGCGTCTGTCGCGAAGTCAGAAACGGCTTTTTTAGCCGAGGAAGGAGCGGTCACTTTCACCAGGTGAGAGAAGGTTCCCATGAACTGGGTCAGCGAACCGTAGTGAGCAAAGGGAATCTCTATGCTGACGCGCTCTCCTGTTCCCGGGGTCTTCATCCCCCGGGGTAGATAGTCCGCAATGAGGGGCAAGGCGCTGACGTGACATTCCAGAGTGACGACAATGTCGTCACTCGAGGGTTGAAAAAGTTCCGGTGAGAGCTCAAGCAGCCCTTCGCTGCGGTCTGCTTGAGGATGATCGGTAACCACCACGGTGTCCATATGATCCACTCGAAACGTGCGCACGGCCTGCCGGGTGTGACAAAACCCTCGCACATACCAGGTGCCATCTCGAGACTCTAAGACCCACGGATCAATCGTGCGAGTACCTGATTCGCCGCGTTTGTTGTGATACATCGTTTCAATGGCGACGCCGGAGTCGATTGCATCGTTGAGGAGTGGAAGGTGGGCCTTGGTCGCGGGCTGGTTGATGGCAATGCGCCCGGATGGCCCGCGGCCTGAGCCTTGCCGGAGTTTTTCCATTACGTCTGCGACATCGCTGCGGGTGGAATAGGCCGGATGGTGGGACAGATACTGCAGTCCAGCCAACAGAGCAGAGGCTTCGCGGGCGGAAAACCGGGGTTTGTGGTCAAGGCCGACCGTGTTCCAAAAGGTAATGCGACGGTCGTTTTCGAACAGATCCCAGTCAATATCAAAAAGATCCAGGTGGGAATACGCGGTGCTATCCCCGGGAACCCCGGCACACGCAATGAGTTCCACGGCCCGAATAATCTCGTCTTCCCCGCGCCCAAACTGGGCCGCAGCCTCCGCGACAGAGACCTCTTTCCGATCGAGAACAAACGGTACTAACGCCAGGAGCAACAGAAGGTTGTCACTCGCCGTGTTCGCTGGTTTCTTAGCCACCATGGTGATCCACCAACATTCTCAAATTGGCCACGACAGCGTCAACCAGCGCGGCTGGGCTGTGCACCACGACATCGTTGCCGAGTGCTGCCAGCTCGTTCGCAAAAATATCGAGGTCTGTGTAGTGCACTTCCAGGGTGTCCCCCGAGGCTTGGGTGTTGCGCTTAGCGCAGAGGATGCTCCACGCATCAGAGGGGGCCACCACCACCAATGTCGCCACCTGGCGTTGATACACCTCTTCTAAACCCTCAATGGCGCGCTGGGCGACGTCATCAGACGCAGGTGCTGCAGGCGTTGTGAGGAGAGTTACTGGAGAGACAATCCGGCGCAACAAGAAAGTTTTGGGCTTATCGCTGGAGGTTTCATGGGCGTACAGATGCCAGCGGCCCTCATGGTTAACAAGCGCCCACGGTGAGACCACCCGGGAGGTGGCCACCGAGTCACCGGGTTTGAGGTACTCAAATCCGATAGTGACGTTTGCTTCGATGGCGTCTCGCACTCTGGCCAACGCTGGGTCGCGGGTCGAAATTATCGGTGCGTACCCGACCAGTGACTCCGTCATGGTCACGCCAAAAGAGGCCAGTTTGACCTGGGCGATGCGGGCTTCATGGGAGAGAGAACCCTCCCGCCAGAGGGCGGCGGAAAGATTCAGCAGAGCCACGTCGCGGGGGGTGAACTCGATGTCTTCGGGCAAATCGTAATCGCCTTTGGGGATGCGATACAGACTGTTTTTGTTATTGCCATCATCCGCCGCGGGGATGGTGACTTCGAGAGGGATTCCTAAGTCCCGAAGAGCATCTTTATCCCGCTCAAAACGGCGTTCCAGACTTTCTCTGACCACTCCCGCTTCCGTGTCTTCTCGGTAGCCGCGAACGCTGTGCAGGATCTGGTTTTTCGTCAGGCCAAAGGATGTCGACAACAGAGCCAAAATGAGGTGGAAAAGACGATCTTCAGGGTTGACATTCCCGCTCGCTCTGTTCACGGGGCCATCCTATGTCGAAGCCGTGGGAGATGAGGTTAGTTCGTCACACCCAGGATGTCGAACACATAGACCAGGGTCGCACCAGGGGGTATGCCGGCGGGTGCCGATCCCAGCGGATAGCCCTCGGAGGGAGGTACCGACACCAAGACCTGGGACCCGATAGTTTGACCAATCAGCGCCGTGGCAAGGCCGGGAATGACCCCTTGGCCATCCAGCGAGGTCGTGACGTCTTTCACCACCAAGGACAGCGGAATTCCCTGGTCAAAACTGGAGACGAAAACCGTGCGCGTGTTCCAGACGACACCCGTGAAGAGGGCCGTCATGAAATCACCTTCTTTGACCACAGCGCCGTCTCCCATTTTCAACACCGATATCCGAAGGTCTTCGGGTATCTCAGCGTTGGGGAAGCTAAAACCGTGCTCACCGGTGGGAGCCTGCACAAGAGTGGGAAGTCCCGACTGGGGACGTCGAGCGTCACCCGTGGCACCTGACGGGTACGTCTCGTGCACGTCGGCAACTAACACCACCGTGGAGTCCGATTGCAAATACTCGTCGTCCTCGATGGGACCCAGTGCGTCCTCGACCGTCGTGGTAATCACAACTCGCGCGCCGGGCCTTTGACACTCCAGAAGTGCTCCAAAGAACTCTTCGCGATCGACCGTGAGTGCTCGTCGGACAGGGGCAAATTTCTGATAACTAGACGCAATGAGATATTCCT
>CAYUJX010000065.1:0-8561 GCA_964445125.1 uncultured Microbacteriaceae bacterium | reverse complement strand
GCCGTTGCCGCAGGTGGCGTTGCAGATCCGGGCAGCGCAAGGCCCAGCGCCTCGGCTTCCGCGGCGACCGTATTGGCGGTGTACATCCCGGCACAAGACCCCGCTCCGGGGCAGGCTGCTCTTTCGACACTATCCAGTTCAGCATCGGTGATTTTGCCGGCTGCATGCGCCCCCACCGCCTCGAACACATCTTGAATCGTGATGTCTCGGCCTCCGTGTCGGCCCGGAAGGCTGCTGCCTCCATAAAGAAAAACGGACGACACATTGAGTCGGGCGGCGGCCATAAGCATTGCGGGCAAGCTCTTGTCGCACCCAGCGATGGTGACCAGGGCATCGAGTTGCTCGGCCTGGACCATGCATTCCACCGAATCGGCAATGATGTCTCGACTGGGAAGGGATGCTCGCATACCTTCATGGCCCATCGCGATTCCATCAGACATTGCCACCGTGGAAAAGCGCATTGGCATGGCACCGGCGGTGCGCACGCCCGCGGCCACGTTCGCGGCGAGGTCCTGGAGCGTCACGTTGCAGGGGGTGAGGTCATTGCCCGCAGACGCAATTCCAATTTGTGCTTTGTCGAAGTCCGCGTCTTCGAAACCAATCGCGCGCAGCATTGCTCTTGCGGGAGCGCGTGCCGGTCCGGTGGTGACTTTGCGGCTGTGAGGGCGGTTATCGACCATGCGCTGAATACCTATCTGCTGTGGGGGAGGGGACTGGGAGTGGGGGTGCAAACGCGTTCGTGTGTCAGGGGTTGCAGTGCGCGCATGAGCGGGGCTCTGCTGTTTCCTCCTGGCGGAGGAGCGGTTCTTCATGGAGACACGCGACGCAGCTCCAGATGTCAGCGCGCGTCTGGTCGGTAGGGAGGTCGCACGCGGAGCAAGGGAGACCTGCGGAAATGCCGGTTTTCCCCCAACCAGGACTTTCGCCCGCCGGGCACGCCCGGGCCAGGCGAATGGCCATGGTGACTCCAAGCTGGCAGAGAATCGCCCGACGGGAAGGACTGTGGTGAGCGCGCAAATCCGGCTCGATGACTGCGCGCCCATTGGACGATATATGGACGGCCCTCGCAATTGCTGAGGCTAAAGCAGCTGCTTCGCTGATGCCTTTTGTAATGCCGGTCTCTTCTCCATCCGAAGGGATTGCTGGGCGGACGATGACGGCTTGAGCCGGCCACCCCGCACGGGCCAAATCGTCGCCAATCTCAGAGTGGCTTGTGACGTGCATGACGGTGCCGGGTATCCCCAGGCTGCGATGCCCTTCGACAATTTCAATACCCCTCGTGTCATCAACAAACAGCAGAATTTCTTCGTGACCGGGCCATCCGATTCCTGGCAGTACTCCGTAGCTTCCCTCGCTCGCGAGTGCCCAAGGGTGTCCTGTTTCGGCGATGGCGAGCCTTGTCTTTGCCCGCGAGGCCTCCAGTGGGCTGAGAAGGCGGCGGATCTCACCGCTGAAAGTGCCGAACTGGTCAGTGTCAAGCGAGGGAGGCGCGATGACGTGCGCGCCAAGAATATCCAAGAAGGGTTTGGCGACTTGGCCTTCCTTTCCATGGTGTGTGCCAAAGACAACGGTGCACCCTTGGTACTTGGTCGTCTGTGTCGAGTCTTCTCCAGGTAAAGCCACACACTGCGCAGTGGATGTCACTGATGACTCGCCGCACCCTGCGGGTCTTCGAGCACTGCGATGATTTCACCGATGTGATGGGACTGCTCGATGGGATGGCGTAAAGGAAGGTCTCGGCTCACGTAATAGTGGTTTCGTCGACCATCTCGAGTTCTCTCGACGTTTCCTGCCTCCACCAAGTCGGCCACAATTCGCTGTGCGGCTCGTTCGGTGACCCCCACTCGGGTCGCAACATCGCGCAGCCTCACATGGGGGTCGGCGGAAAGGCAAAACAGAACGTGGGCATGGTTAGTGAAAAAAGTCCAGACAGCCATAAAAGACACTGTACAAGACGCGATATCAAAAACACGACACACAAGGCGTACATTGCGCGGTGGGCAAGATGAGGCCATGGTGGCCTACACCGGCGTCTTAGCGGGGTCGCCGGCACGAGGGCCCTGCGATAACTACTTAGGAGGCAGAACCACGCTCTGCTCGGGCACGGTTTCTGGGAAGGAGCTCCGGCCTTGTCAGCTTTTCGCCGGTTTGGTGGTTGCTATTTGGTGCTGGCCTGAGAATTATGGCCTCATATTGAGGAGCCTCAGGCTTGGCCCGCTGCCTTAAAGTGGGCTTGATCGCCATGAGCTGACGCATCGTCTAATTCGGCAGGGCTCATGATCGGCAGCGTGATGAGTGCCACGGTCGCGCTAGATTCAGCCACAGTGTGAGCCGCAGCTTTTTCGTCCGGGAATTCGGCCAGGACGATGAAGTCGTATTCGCCGAAGGTGAAGCCGTACTCAATGATTCGAGCCCCTAGCGCGGCGGAGAATTCTTTGATTGCTTCTTCTCTCTTCTTGAACGTGTCGGATCGGGCCGCCTGAAGGCCTTCATGAGGTCCGCTCTCGTGGCATTAGATTTAGGGTAGGGACATCGCGAGAAGGGAAGGTTGATGAGGGCCATGACGCTTGAACAGCTGATGGACGAGTCCATTCGGGCTTCTAACAGGACGAACCATGCATTGGGGAGGCTTGAACAGCTGATGGAAGAGTCTGTGCGGGCTTCAGACAGAACGAATCATGCTGTCAGAGCGATCATCCGGCCTCTTTTTATTCAGGTGCTCACGGGGCTCGTCCTGCTTGGCCTCTATATTCTCTTTGTGGTGATACAAGCGAGCCTGATCCTGATTTTTATCGGTGTGGTTGCGGTTGTGGGAATAATTGCCTCCATAATCGTCCTGGCTTCCGAGTTGAGGTCATCCAAAATTCCCTGAGTCCACCTGGGCCGGCACATCTCGACCGTTCTATGCCATTGAGTTCGTTCGAGACCGAGCCAAGACATTACTCGGAGAAGCAGGAGTCCTTTCCCTCGGTCATCGGCGGGACCACTTGGTGGATTGCCCGCCGGTGGGGAGGACGTGAATGGGGGGCGCAGGGTGGGTGTGTTACAACGCGTGGGACTCTTTCGATAGTTCGGTGGCCAGAGGGGACAGCCACACCACTTTTTTATGAGGGGTATCTGATCCGTCACCCTTCATGAATTGCCCTAAAGCATCGAAGGTGACCACTTTCCCGCGCGCGACGTTTAATCCTGCGAGAAAATTCGGAGAGCTGTGAACGGGCAACTGGTAAAATTAGGCAATGGCCAAAAAATTTAGGGGTGCGTCGGGTCTAACACTCTTGATTTCTGGTGTTGTCGTATTGGCGGCAGCGGGACTGGGTTTCGCTGTGACGTCGTACCCGCAGTGGGGTATGTCCGAGGGAGCCCTTCCCGGTGGCGAGGACCCTCTTTCATACCAGCCGCCCGCAATTGCTCCTGAGTCAACGGATGGTTTTGGTGCGGGTGACGAAATTAAAGCCGGGTACGTTTTGGTGAGTTTTGCAGCTGATCGGGTGGCTGAGATTATTGCCGCCGTTCCGGGGGCCGTGGTGGTCTACCCGGCAATCAGTGGAACGGCCGTTGTCGCGGTTCCAGAATATTCTGTTGACTTGATTCCAGGTGAAGAAGTCACGGTGGAAGAAAATCCCAATCTGGGGACTTTTGACGATGAAGATGGTGTTGAGCAGCCAGCGCCTTCCTGGGGCCTTGACCGAGTCGACCAGGGAAATCTCCCCTTAGACGTGGTTTATCACTGGAAGTCCGGCGGTAGCGGTGTGCTCATCTACGTCGTGGACACCGGTGTTAACGTGTCCCACGCGTCGCTCCAGGGGCGTCTCGCGGAGGGTTTTAGCGCCATTCCTGATGGGCGTGGAGTCGATGACTGCAATGGTCATGGGACCCACGTTGCAGGCACTGCAGGCGGTGGCACGGTGGGGGTTGCCCAGCAGGCAATCATTGTCCCGGTTCGAGTGCTGAACTGTAACGGTTCAGGGTATGGTTCTGATCTCTTGGCTGGCATCGACTGGATTGTGAAAACTCACCCCGGCGGCCCTGCGGTAATCAACTTGAGTCTGGGGGGCGCGTATTCAGCGGCCCTCAACGCCGCGGTAGAGAACGCAATTTCTCGCGGATTTATTGTTGTGGCCGCTGCGGGAAACACCAGCAGCGATGCGTGTGATGTGTCCCCGGCATCTGCGTCTGGTGCCATCACGGCGGCTGCCAGCACGCAGTCCGATGGCTTTGCCTCTTTTAGTAACTACGGATCCTGCGTGGATGCTGTTGCTCCGGGTTCCAAAATCCTTTCCAGCTGGATTGGTTCTTCCCAAGCCACCGCAGTTCTTAGCGGGACCAGCATGGCCGCTCCGCACCTGGCGGGAATCGCAGCCAGGTTCTTGCAGGACAGCCCCGGAATGAGGGCTTCGCGCATGTTGGAGACATTGCGCAGTCAGGAAAATTTCTCCGGGGTGAACGGTGCGCCCTCGGGAACCACAACGTTGTTAGCGGCGTGGGAAGAGGTGGAACAATCTGGCGAGGCGGCAGAGGGTTCCGACGGCACTCCCCGCTCAACTACTGAAGGTCAGGTAGAACTCGGTCTGGAGAGTTCACTAGGTCTGCAAAACATCCCCAGTGTGGGAAGTGTCACTGTTCAACAAGTGAGTGACACCTCGGTAGTCATCAGTTGGCCGGCGCTGAACCCCGCCCCTAGCAGCATCGAAATAAGTTGGTGGCCACAGCCAAGTTCACTGAGCCAAGCTCAGACAATGACGGTGGCGGGAACCGCCAGCTCGGCGACCTTACCGCTACTCACCTCGGCTGTCGCGTATGAAGTATCCGTTACAGCGAGTGTGACAGTTAATGGCGAGGTTGCATTTGGGCCGCCGACGACCAGCTCCTTCCTGATTTCCCCGCCTGACACGCCTCCTGTGCCAGGCGTTAGCCCAGGGGACTTAGTTCTTGTGCCCCAGGTGCTCGGTTAGAAAGTTCCCGGCCTCTGTGAGCAAGCCCTCGGACTGAGGGGAAACGCTCCAGGAAGACTCCGATAGATCGTCTTGTTTCGTGTAGTTAGGGGACAAAATGCTCGAGGCCTGAAGAGTGCGGAGCTCATCACAAAGTCAAGGTGTCGCGTGTGTCCCTCCCTCCAGGCTGCTTAGGGGCTCGGCCGTGAGCGCTCCGGTCACGAGCGGTTTCCCCAAAAATGAGATGTCGCAAAATCAGACCCACGGTGCTGTCGGCAGGTGGAAGAATCTTGTGGTGTCTCCAACGAGGTTTTACGGCGTGACCACCACGGGTATTTTCTGCCGTTTTGGTTGTCCCTCCCGGACTCCTCGCCCGGAGAACGTGGTCTTTTTTGACGCGGTCGACCACGCGGTTGAGCCAGGATTTCGCTCGTGCAAAAGATGCAGACCCGATCATGAGATGGCTCCAGCGCGCGCTTTTGAGGGGTTTGTCACGAGCCAGTTTGTGGCACTTTCAGGGGAGGACCCTGGCGCCAGAATCAGCGATTTAGCGTCGATGCTGGCTGTGTCCACGAAGCAGCTGGAAAGAATCGTGCGCCGGACTACCGGTATGTCGCCCCATGAGCTTGAGAAAAAGGAACGAGGGTCACCATGAGAGGCCCAGAGTCACGGTGGGTGCCGGGTTTCATTGCCCTGGGAATCGTCTGGGGCTCTTCTTTTCTCTTTATTGAGTGGGCTTTGGAAAGTTTTACTCCGGCGGGAATTGTGTTCTGGCGTGGACTCTTGGGCGCTGTGTCACTCGGGATATTTCTTGTGGTCCGCCGGGAGCGATTGCCAGGAAAAGGCCGTCACTGGTTCCACATTTCGGTGGTTGCTTTATTGCTTAATGCTCTCCCCGGTCTGCTTTTCGCGGTGGGGCAACAGTGGGTTTCCAGCTCACTGGCAGGAGTGATTAATGCGACGACACCGTTGATGACGGTGATGGTCATTTTCACCTTTTTTCGCAACCAGAGCCCGACGGGAAACCAGATACTGGGAATTTTGCTCGGAATCCTGGGGATTTTGTTCGTCATGGAGATCTTCAGCGCTGGCAGCGAGACATCAGCGGTGGGTGTGGTGGTCCTCTTGGCAGCAACCCTCTGCTACGGAGTAGCAATACCCTACGCAAGGAAATACGTCGTGAACCTGCCGTATAGCCCCTACGCTCTCGCGACGGCTCAGGTTGGAGTATCTGCCCTCCTCACGCTCATCCCGGCCCTCGTTGTCGGATCAACGTACGCACCGGCCTCCGTCCACTCATTTGTAGGAATTGTGGGGCTGGGAATTTTTGGGACTGGCCTGGCGTATGTCTGGAACTATCGCAACATTCAGTTGGCGGGGAGTGTTATTGCTTCATCGGTGACGTACATCACTCCGGTGGTCGCGGTAATCCTGGGAGCGCTGTTGCTTCAGGAATTGCTCTCTGTCGCACAAATCATCGGGGGTTTGCTGGTGATTGTTTCTGCGCTTTTGGTTCAAGAACGCTGGAAGCCACTTCGCTCCGGCCGCTAGATAACGTCCTAGCGCACGGCCAGTGAGTGGCTTTAGCCGATTTGGCTTCCTCGTGAAGGAGAGCTCCGATGTGAGCCATCCCTCCGCTGCGAAGTGGCGGAGATTGTGGTGGCTTGCCCCGCAGATTCTCGTTTTTCTTATGCAGATCTGGTATTCCACCAAGGTGGACAATGTGACGCGCGCTACAGCACCCCAAGCCCGAATTGATTAAGGGCAGTGGTGGCTCAAAATCGCCGGGATATTCCGCCTAGAGTAGGAGCTCTTATGGAGACACTTGTAGACAGGGTTGCCTTCATTACCGGGTCAACCTCGGGAATGGGCCTGGCAATCGCTCAGAGGCTGGCGGGAAAAGGGGCCACCGTAGTTCTCAACTCCCGGACGACCCCTGAAGCGCCCGTTCGTGTGGGACCTCATGGCGCCGAAGCGCACCACATCGCGGGAGACGTCGCTGATGAACATCGCGTCAACGAGATGATCGCCGAAATCGAGGGTCGATATGGCCGGTTAGACATTGTGGTGAACAACGCGGGCACAACAGTATTCGTCGATCACAGCGACCTTGCGGGCGTCACAAACAGCGATTGGCAGAGAATTCTGAATGTCAACATAGTGGGGGCATGGAACATCGTTTGCTCCGCAGAGCGGCTGCTTAGGGCCTCAAAGGCCGGGGTCGTCATCAACGTGACCTCCATTGCGGGCATCAGACCGACAGGGAGCTCCATCCCTTACGCCGTGTCCAAAGCGGGGCTAAACCATCTCACTGCGCTTTTGGCACGATCGCTAGCTCCAGACATCCGGGTCAACGGAATTGCGCCGGGGTATATCGACACCCCGTGGACCAAGGACTACCTGGACCGTCGTGACGAGGTAATCCGGGACGCACCCCTGCGTCGCGTGGGGGTTCCCGACGACGTCGCCGGAATCGCGCTGGCCTTGGTGCTCTCAGAGTATGTGACCGGTGAGATTGTCACGGTTGATGGCGGACTATCTCTGGTGTAGGCGTGCGGCGTGACCCTGTATTGCTCGCCGGCGCTACTCTCAGGGGGAAAAGCGCTTGCGTCCTCGAGAAGGGTAAATGAGGGTCTCCGTGTTCCTTGCTCTTCCTGACGAAGAACATGTCGTGAAGAGGAGACAGGCCCACAGCTAAGGGGGCTGGGTCCCGCGTGATGGAGTGAAAAGCCGGGTTCTGAACGCACCGACAATCTCAAGTTCGCCCGCAGGAGGTTGGTGAGGAGCGCCAGACTCAACGGGCAAATGTTGTCAGAGCCACCTCAGCCAACACAACGAGTGCAAGAATCGAAATTCCAATCCAGGTGAGGACGCCCCACAGTTGGGTGCGCCATTTTCTCTTCGCGTCACTGGATCGCACGGGAAATAGCCCCACCACCCCAATAATCAGCAGAGAGAACAATCCCCACGCTGCAGTAGCTCCCCAACTATCCGCTGAGAGAGTCCATAACGTGGGGGTGTTCTGTGCCCCAAAAGCAGCAATGAGTGCTCCGGTCAACCAGCCCAGTGCGGGAAGCCAGATGGCTCGAAAAATTGACCCAGTCCAGCTTGGACGAGTGAAGGCGCGGTACTTTTTGGGGTCTAATTTCGATATCCAACCCTCAAAGTTGTATCCATCCCAGCCCGCAAGATTTGGCTCGCCACCAAAAGCCCACAAAGTAGCTTCATGGTCTGTCAGGAGCCCGAACTTCCGATCAGCGGGAAATTCTCCATCTCGGTATAAGTTTGCCGGGGGAAGCGGCGCTCGTCGAGAAGAGGGAGGTAGTAGCCCAGCGGTGCTGGCCGAGTCCGTCGGGGCAAGCGGGGTCATTAGCTGATTGCCGCACGAGGAACAAAAGACGGCAGACCGGTCTTGTCCTTCCCCGCAGTTCTGGCAATACATGTGCTCCTGCTTCCCTTGCACCCCAGTTTCGAGACACATGGGCGTGAACCATACCTTCCGCCACGAAATTGTGCATCTATGGTCACGTCCCGCTGAGTGGTGTGGTTTCTCAACACGGTGCGGGTCAGTGGTTCTAGCTTAGGCGGCGGCGAGTTCGGGGAGCATCACCGCCTCGTTGAGAACCT
>CAYUJX010000064.1:0-8579 GCA_964445125.1 uncultured Microbacteriaceae bacterium | reverse complement strand
AGTTTCTCCTGGAGTTGTTGAAGGAACCCAACGTCTTGTTACTCGATGAGCCCACAAACGATTTGGACACCGACATGTTGCGCGCCATGGAGGATCTGCTGGACACCTGGCCGGGGACCCTTATTGTGGTGTCCCACGACCGTTACCTCTTAGAGCGAGTCACCGACCGACAATACGCCATTATCAAGGGCGAGTTCCGCGATCTGCCCGGAGGAATTGATCAGTACCTGGCCCTCGAACACGCTAAGCCTGAAGTGGCCTTAGATACACTGACCCAGCATTCTTCACCCTCCCGCGCCGACAAGAAGCCCTCTTTAGAATCGAAGGCTTTGAGACCAGGGAGCAAAGAGCATCGCGTTGCGGAGAAAGAACAGGGTCAACTCCAGCGCAAGATTCGCGACCTCACACTGTCCATTGTGGAAATTGATCAGGCTCTTCTTGATGCCGACCACGCAAACTATGGCGCTCTTGGTGACCTAGCAGCGCAGAGGACCCAACTGGAGCGTCAGCACGATGCTTGCGAAGCCCGCTGGTTAGAACTCAGCGTGGCACTCGAAGCGTAAAGGCTGGGATCACGGGGCTCCAGCACGCAGGAATCCCCACGAGACCACTAGGACCCGTTTTCGCCTAAAAGTTCAATACCGTGTACCCCTCGGTGACATAGTTTCTGACGCTCACTTCGCCATCGTCGTCGGCGAGTAGTGCATAACTGGCACCCACGATCTGATCTTTCACCTTGTGGGCGACAGCGCAATGTCCACATGCGCCGTCAACACTGTTCCCCAGCTCCATCAGCAGAGAGTGCCGCTTGTCTTCGGGGTGTGCAATACCAGCGAGGGCTTCGACTCCACTACCGTCAAAGACGACACGAACGTCGTCTCCAGCTTTTTTGAATTCCAGCGCGACTCGTAAACCGCGGTATACGCGGGCTCCATCGCCGGTCAGGGGTTCGTAAATAAACACAGCTACTTTGTTTGTGATGCCATCTCCTTCGGTTTTAGACAGGTCTGTCTACATCACTCTCCAGCATATACAGACCTGTCTGGTATCGTCAATTTCTTACCTCGCAATCTCCTGGCGACGATAAAGTTTCTCCAGGAGGAGGACCACAAGAGACTCGGACAGTAACCTCAACCGATCACCATGGAGGAATTATGAAGGCGTACCCCGGCGTGACCGCACTCTTTGTTAATTGCAGCCTGAAGCGCTCCCCCCGCCTATCTCACACCCAGGGCCTCATCGATCTCAGCGCGCGGGTCATGGAATCTCAGGGCGTTGCCGTGGAATCGCTGAGGCTCGCTGACTACACCCTTCCTCCCGGCGTGTCTGCCGATATGACCGAGCACGGTTACGACACAGACGACTGGCCTTCTTTATGGCCCAAATTTCAATCGGCTGACATTCTGGTGCTGGCCGGGCCTATCTGGCTGGGGGAGAACTCTTCCCTCATGCGCATTGCAATCGAGCGGCTGTATGGCATGAGCGGCGTGCTCAATGAGCGCGGGCAGTACTCGTTTTACGGCAAAGTCGCGGGGACTTTACTTTCCGGGAACGAAGACGGACTGAAACATTCGGCAATGGGAAATCTGTATGCCCTGCAGCATGTGGGATACACCATCCCTCCCCAGGCCGATGCAGGTTGGCTCGGGGACATTGGGCCGGGCTTAAGCTATCTCGACGAAGGTTCGGGCGGACCGGAAAACGAGTTCACTAATCGCAACACCACCTTTATGAGTTGGAATCTGATGCACCTCGCACAGCTGTTGAAAACGAGCGATTTTTACCCCAAGCTAGGGAACTCGCGCGCGGAGTGGGACCAGGGAATCCGACCTGGCTTCGAGGACTGATGCGCACCGAGGACATGAGATTTCCCGGGTCCCAGGCTGAACTGGCAGGGAGAATTTCGTTTCCCGACGGTGACGTCAACTCCGTCGCTGTCTTTGCTCACTGTTTCACGTGTTCCCAAGACATCCCCGCGGTCACCAGAATTACCTCGCTATTAAGTAATCACGGCATTGCCGTGATGAGCTTTGACTTCACCGGCCTCGGACACTCTCACGGAGAGTTCTCGGACACAAATTTCTCCACCAATGTTGCGGACGTAAAAAAAGCCATCGATCACCTTCGAACCCGGGAGCTCATGCCCACCTTGCTCATTGGCCATTCCCTGGGGGGTGCTGCCGTATTGCAGGTGGCAAGCGAGCTCGATGAAATTGAAGCGGTTGTCACCATTGGGGCACCTTCTGGCCCTCAACACTTGGAGGGTTTATTGGCTGATTCCGTGGAGGAAATCGAGCACAAGGGTCAGGCCACCGTCACACTTGCTCATCGTGACTTTGTGTTCAAGGACCAGTTCCTTCAGGACATTGCGGATTCCGACATCCTCTCCTGTGTGCATCGCATGCGCGCCGCACTGTTGGTCATGCACTCCCCTCTGGATAACACGGTAGGGATTGACAACGCGGAAGAAATTTTTCACGCGGCCAAACACCCCAAAAGCTTTGTCTCCCTCGATGATGCTGACCACCTACTCAGAAGGGTCAAAGACAGCGAATACGTTGCCGAAATGATTGTCAGCTGGGCGTCTCGCTATGTAACTGCCGCAGAGCACGCGCCGGGCCCTGGGGCAGGTGATGGTGCCATTGTTGTCTCAGAAGTTGCCGCTGATAGATTCCAGCAGGACATCTTCATTGGCTCAAAGCACGCTCTCTTGGCGGATGAGCCGACGGATTTTGGCGGTCAAGATTCGGGGCCAACCCCCTACCAGCTCGTGGCCGCTGGTCTTGGCGCCTGCACGTCAATGACCCTTCGGATGTATGCCAAGCGGAAAAGCATTCCTCTTCTTCACGTCAGTGTCGAAGTAACTCACGACAAGCGCCATGCGGAAATCGAGCCCGACACATCGACAACCCACGACCACTTCGTGAGAAGAATACATCTCACCGGAACCCTGACCTCTGAGCAGCGACAATCGCTGCTTGCAATCGCAGATAAGTGTCCCGTCCACAAGACCCTCGAAGCAACCGCGCACATCGAAACTATTGATGTGAGCGCGGACGCCGCGCCCGCTGGACATTAGAGAAGGGTGCGCTCTGCGGACATAACCCCCTCAACCAGAGCCTTCGCCGCCTTCAACACCTCCGAGGGCTTGTCCACTTTGCACGAAAGATAGGCGCCGTCGTACACGAGCATCAGCTGCCGTGTCGCCCCAGCAGACGTTGCCTGAGCGAAAAAATAGTCCAAAATCGTCTTACGGTAAGCACCCACAGCATCCGCAATGAGGACGCTCTGGGGCAATTCAGCAAGAGCATTGGCGAAGGGACACCCCATGAATTCGCCTCGACGAATAGTCCTCTCAAGAAAGTCAAAAGGTGCCATCACCTCGGCCTTGCCGCTGAGAAACTCGGTAGCCGCCGCCGCCTCGGTGGTGAGGTACTCGACGATGAGGAGCTCTTTAGACCGAAATGAATGGTACAAACTAGCTTTTGCCACACCGCTTTCCGCAATGATTTGGTCGATACCGGTTCGGTTGATTCCCTGGCGATAAAACAGGACGGATGCAGTCGCGAGGATTCGCTCTCGGGCAGGAGCAAGAGGAATTCGTGGCATCCCAGAAACCTACCAGACAGACCGGTATGCCTATAGGGTCCCCTCACCGCCACAGCGCGAGCAGGCAGGGCCTCGGGCAGGGCTAATGGGCACCCGGGGCCGGGGCGGTCACCGGGGGAACGCATACCGGCCACCTTCACTATCTAGAAGCCAGCAGCGCTCAATGCTTCGTCGTAAATTCTCAAAGCCTGAGAAACATCTGCCGGAGTCACAATCAGCGGCGGCACCACGTGGATTCGGTTATCAACGGCGAAGGGCAACAACCCACGGGAGAGAATCTCAGCCTTTATGGCCAACACCGATCCCGCGTCCAGAGGCTTGCGGGATTCAGGGTCGGACACAAGCTCCAGAGCAAAGAAACATCCCAGTCCCCGCACTTCCCCGATCACCGGATGCTTGGCCGCGAGATCGGCCAAGCCGGGACGAAGGTGTTCCTCGCCGATCATCGTGGCGTTATCCAGCATTGCTTCATCCTGCATGGCATCCAGAGCGGCAACAATCGACGCCATTGCCAAGGGGTGGCCCGAATAGGTGAGACCACCGGGGAACATGTGGGACTCAAAATAGTCAGAGAGCGTCGTGGAAAAGATCACACCGCCAACGGGGACATATCCAGAGTTAACTCCCTTTGCGAAGGTAATCATGTCCGGGATTACGTCGTGAGCCTGGAACGCAAACCAGTGACCGGTTCGACCAAACCCACACATCACCTCATCAACAATCAGCATGATGCCAAAGCGATCACATATCGCGCGCACCCCCTGGAGGTAACCCGGGGGCGGAACCATGATTCCTGCCGTTCCCGGGACACTTTCGAGCAACACAGCGGCAATCGTGTCGGGCCCTTCTGCCTCAATCGTGCGCGACAGGTGATGAAGCGCCCTCTCGCATTCTTGCTCCATGTTCTCGGAAGCAAATTCTGTTCGATACAGGAAAGGGCCGAAGAAGTGCACGTGGCCCGTCGCGTATTCGTTGGGCTGGCGGCGCCAGTCCCCTGTCGCCACAATGGCTGCCCCGGTGTTGCCGTGATAACTGCGATACGTGCTGAGCACTTTCGTTCGGCCTGTAAACAGCCTGGCGGCACGAATGGCGTTCTCGTTCGCGTCGGCCCCACCGTTCGTGAAGAAAACTTTCTGGAAACTCTCGCCCGCGCGATCAATGATGCGCACCGCGGCTTCGACTCGAGGCCTCGAGGAGAACGCAGGCCCCACGGTCGCAAGCGTCTTCGCTTGCTCCGTTATCGCCGCAACGACAGAAGGGTGGGAATGTCCAATATTGACATTCACCAACTGGCTGGAGAAATCGAGGAATTCTTTGCCATCAATGTCATAGACGTGCATGCCCTGGGCGTGGGAGACCATCATCGGGGCCAGAGTCCCCTGGACAGACCAGGAATAGAAATTGTGCTGACGATCGAGGTTTTTGAGTTCCTCGGGTGTGCGCTCAGAGGCCACGAACAATCTCCTTTTTTCCCCGACCACAGTTGTCAGGATGAGAAAATAATAGAGCAGTTCTGTCGGTGCGAGATATTCCGCCACAGCGGAGATAACACAGCCAGAACAAATCTTTAGATAGCCCCGGGACAGGGCGTCGATAAGGGACAGCCCAGGCTGCGATGAAGAGCAATGTCTTGCCTGCCGCCAGGCCCACTTTGGACCTGGAATGTCTTAGCCTGGGGAACATGACCCCATCAGATTTTTTACCTCGAGGCATGCGCGAACAATTGGATTCCCCGTCCTTTCAGGGCCTTGCGACCTTCGGAATGCGACCCTATGTGACGGAACCCGAGCAGCTAGACGCGATTAAACCCGATGTCGCCGTGATTGGTGCACCCTGGGACGACAGCACCACCAACAGGCCTGGTGCCAGGTTCGGTCCGCGTGCTCTGCGCGCCAACGCCTACGACCCTGGCACCTACCACCTTGATTTAGGGGTCGAGATTTTTGATCACCTGAACGTTGTTGATTATGGGGACGCCATTACCAGTCATGGAATGTGGGAAAAATCTCGGCAGGCTATCTACGACCGGGTCAGCGCGGTGACCAGCCGAGGGATTATCCCGGTGATTTTAGGCGGGGACCACTCGGTCACCTTTCCCGCCGTGACAGCAGTCGCCGAAGCCCACGGCTTTGGCAATGTCGCCATGATTCACTTTGATGCTCACGCCGATACGGCCTACCAACTCGAGGGCAACTTTGCGAGCCACGGAGCGATGATGCGCCGCATCATCGAGTCCGGCTCTATCCCTGGGGACCGCTTTTTGCAACTGGGCCTTCGAGGGTACTGGCCAGGCGAAGAAGACCAAAAATGGATGAAAGAGAACAATCTCAAGCATTACATGATGCAAGAGTTCTGGGAACGAGGCCCCATGCCCGTCCTCGATGACGTGATTGCTGAGGCCAAGGCGAGGGCACCCAAGGCGTATATCTCCATCGATATCGATGTTCTCGACCCCGGTTTTGCTCCGGCAACCGGAACCCCCGAGCCCGGTGGTTTTGCACCCATTGATTTGTTGCGAATTATCCGACGGCTCACTTTGGAACTTGACGTGGTCGGTTTCGACGTGATGGAAGTAGCGCCGGCCTACGACCATGCCGATGTGACCATCAACAATGCACACCGGTTAATTTGGGAGTTCTTCGCAGGTCTTGCCTCCAAGAAAAGGGACGCGGCCGAGGCTCGTTCTTCCTGAATCCCCAGCAGGCCTTCCTCGGAAACACGGCTTTACCCCACTTCGCGCATGCAACAATGAAGAGAATTTCGAGGTGCATGCGGGAACGAAATCATTGGCAGAGGGGTGCGCCAGGTGTGAACAGCAAGGGTTCACTGGGGACCCGGCAGGTGGAGCCCCGCTTCCAGGTCCGTGCGAACACTGTTTCTCGTTCTCCCTTCTCCGCCGAGATGTGGTTCTCACACAGGTCGTACTAACGAGAGCTGGCGTGGTCCTGTGCGGCGACAGCTAGTACCAGGAGACCTCACGCTCTCTGTAGCTAGCGACCACCACCGCCACCTCCACCGCCGCCGCCACCGGCACCACCGCTCCCTCCCGCACCACCAGAGGTAGTCGAAGAAAACGAGGCTGCGGTTGCACTAGACAGCGATTGAGCGGATGCGTAAAAACCCACGTGATGAGCGCTGGAGAGCCAGCTGGGATTTTCTCCATACATGGTGTCCAACTCTTTGAGCCACTTCTTGCCTATTCCGAACATCACTGCCCACGGGAGCAAGTGCTCGTGCAGTTTCAGGTATTGCTCCGAGCCAAGCCGAAGTGCTCGCTCAGGGGACTGCAGAAAGTCAAACCGTTTCTCTTCGGTCAGCGCTATGAACAACTTCAAACCTGTGAGGTGATCCCGATAGTGCGCACCCTCAGCGTTCAGCGGAGTTCTGTTCATCAAAACGAAGCACGTCACCGTAAGCGCCGGGCCCACGAACATGGTCGCAATGACAAGACCGCTCCCATACCTATTGGTCATCGACATCACGGCAAGGGTCAGGACCAAGACGGAGAGAAGCAGGGCGGCAATGGATACCAGAACCCTCGTGGTGAAGGGAACTTTGAGCATGAAGCCTCTTTTGACGGAGAGCGCCACAGCGGCAAAGTAGGTGGTCATGCGCCGGCTGAGCTGCGGGTCATGTTTGGGAAGAGGCGTCGCTATTCCCACCCGGGGCACCCTCCCCACCAGGGCCTTCAGCGCCTCTTCGCTCCCCTTGTCGACCTCATCGCTCACTCGGGTGAGCGACCACTCGCCTTTCTCGGTTTCGCTAAGTCGCACACGATTCTCAACGGCCAGCTCCAATATTTTCGCAATCGGTAGGCTCCCCCGCCGGCCCAGGAGAATGGCCGCCTCCTCGAGGGACAGATTCTTGGGTGGAAGGTACTCCACGATGATGGTGGGTCGGCCCTTTTCGCCCTTCAGCACGGTCAGGCTGTAGCGAAACGCAAAACCTACCAAGGCGAAAAAGAAGAGAAAGATCGGTATCAAAAGCCAGTTAATCAGGAAGTCCGCCGGATTTCTGGTCTCGACATAAAACGTTCCCTGCCGGAAAGGCAAAGAAACGGTGACAGTCTCAAAAGGCCCCAGTCCCCCTTGCGCAAGAGAGACAACGGTCTCACCGTCTACAACGTCAAAGCTGAGATCGCACGGACTCTTGGAGCCGTCCGAACCGAAGTAGCACGAGGCCTGTTCGGCTACAAGCCCTGATGCCACCTCGCGGGAAAGATAGATTCTGGCTTCTACGACGCCGAAACTCTGCGCCCAGCCGTTGCCGTTAATGTCCCAATACAGCTCTTGGTAACCGGAGGTGTCCGCAAAGTCCCCAATGACATTTCGCTGGTGTTAGCTCAGAATAAATTCTTGCCTACCGTGAAGATAGCTTCCTTCGGGCACCACAGAGTCCACTGACAGCCAATCCCCTTCATTGCTTATCTCTACCGGTCGAGCATTGCCGAACTGGTCAGTGAGCGACATCACTTGCGTCTCTAGTGGTAGCCGGCCATACCACAGCGGCAAATAACGGACCAAGCCTCGGTTCTGGTCGTATTCGGGGAAGACGGGAACTATTCGCTCGGTCACCGTCATGAGGGAGGAACCATCGTCGTCCTGGAATATCACGTAGTGTCCTTCAAACCGTTCAAAGGAGAAGTCCTCGACACTTGCGCTGGCTGCTGAAGGAATCGCACACAGCAGAAAGCAGAGTACGGAGAATTTCCTGAACATATTCAGGAACTATAGTTCGCAGGTGATGCGGGGACAACCTTCTCAGAACCTGGGTCTACCTCCCGGACTCGGCTCTTGCACCGACTCGCGAGGGGTACCGTGGTTCCTTCCACCGGCTTTGTGCCACAACGCGATGAGCAAGAAGTCACTCCAGTGCACCCCGGGAGTGGCGGCAAATATGGTCGACGAACCCGCTGGAACGGGTCAACAAGGAGATCAAACGTCGCACCGACGTCGTCGGCGTGTTCCCCA
>CAYUJX010000063.1:0-8646 GCA_964445125.1 uncultured Microbacteriaceae bacterium | reverse complement strand
CAAACTGGTCGGCCAACTCTTGCGTCATAAAAGAAACACCGGAACGGCCCTCTGTTGCCGTGCTCAATACGCGAAAAAGTCCAAAGAAGATCGGCATCTGCAGCAACAATGGTAAGCACGAGGAAAAAGGGTTTGTTCCTGCCTTGCTGTACAAAGCCATGGTCTCTCGCGACATTGCTTCTCGGGAGAACTGATCCTTCTTACCCTTGTACTTGTCCTGAATCTTCTTAAGCTCGGGCGCGATTTCCATCATCCGACGCTGACTCTTGATCTGACGAACAAATACAGGAATCAACGCAGCACGAACAATGAGCACCAAGGTCGCTATGGAGAGGAACCACGTGGCTCCTGACGTCGGGTCCATTCCCAAAAACTCGAGCGAATGGTGGGCCCCAGCAAGAACCGCTTCAATGACCCATCGAATCGGCCATAAAATCGTATCGAATATTCCCAATGTCTTACCTTCCTTTGACCCGCACAAACCCTAGCGGTGTGATCTCATACCAAGATTTCAATCGCGCAGGCGGATCATCGATCCCGCCACGAGCCCACGGGTTACAGCGGACAAGGCGAATTGCCCCTAAGCCTATTCCCCAGAACGCACCTGATTGTTGGATAGCCCTCAAGGCGTAAAGCGAACAGCTGGGGTAATACCGACACACATTTCCATACAAAGGAGAAATCACTTTGCGGTAGGACATCAAGATGCCAAGCGCAATGTTGCGGGGCAGGAGCAGAACCACCTTCCCTGCACGCGTCATGGAGCCTACTTCCCCAACGCGGATAGCCATGCCCGAGAGAGTTCTTTGAAGCTTGCCCCAGCAGATTCCGGCAAGGCGCGTACGACAATGTCACCCCCGGTCGGAGCTTGGTCGACCCAACTCATCGCCAACGCACGCAGCCGGCGTTTCACTCGGTTCCGAGTAACTGCATTGCCCACCTTCTTCGACACCACCGCACCGAACCGCGTCGGACTCTCAACGGTCGTGAGTCTTTGAGTCAGAACGAAGTAGGGCGTCGCCGACCTGCGACCGTGACGCTGGGTGAGCCGGAAATCCTCTCCGGTCACGATGCGATGAACCCGTGGGAGCACGGGAAGCCTACTTACGCCGAGAGCTCAGAGCGGCCCTTGCGACGGCGCGCAGCTAAAATCGCGCGGCCAGCGCGGGTGCGCATGCGCAACCGAAAACCGTGAACCTTGGACCGTCGACGGTTGTTGGGCTGGAACGTCCGCTTGACCATGAAAGAAACTCCTCGATACCGAACCGGTGGTAAACCGATAAAAACTTGTCCCGAATGGGCAACACTAAAGGATAAGCCCCTAAGAGCCCAGGGTCAAACCCGATTAATGTTCGCAGTTATCCACAGCGTCCATCTACTGTTATCGTCAGTATTTCTGCCGGACGTAGAGTAGAGAATCTGGTTATCCACAACATCGTCAAATGAGGTGAGAGCGTGAGTGAAGACGAGAACACTGTTGGAAATTTGTGGATTGGGGTCAAAAGCCACCTCACCACCGACTCCCGAATTACTCCACAACTCTGGGGCTTCCTCGATCTCGTTGAACCTCGCGGAGTGATGGCCGGCGTCCTATATCTCGAGGTCCCAAACGAACTAACTCGAGGCATGCTGGAGCAGAGGGTTCGCCTCCCCTTGTTGGCCGCGCTCGAGGAGACTGAAGATTCCCACGTGAGTAGCTTCGCAATTGTTGTCAACCCCGACATTGAGAGCGACGTCCTCCAACATCCCCCAGGTGACACCTCCACCACGGACTACTACGCCGAAACCTTCGAGCGCGTCGCTACGACTGCCGCGCCAGACCTGTCTCACTTGAACCCTAAATACAGTTTTGACAACTTTGTTATTGGCTCCTCGAACCGCTTCTCCCACGCTGCCGCGGTCGCTGTGGCCGAGGCCCCCGCAAAGGCTTACAACCCGCTCTTTGTTTATGGTGGCTCTGGCTTGGGCAAGACCCATCTTCTCCACGCTATAGGTCATTACGCGATGAGCCTGTTTAAAGGTTTACGAGTTCGATACGTGAGCTCCGAAGAGTTCACTAACGACTTCATCAACGCAATCGCTAACAACCGGGCACCAGAGTTCCAGTCCCGATACCGTGAAATAGACATCCTCCTAATCGACGACATCCAATTTCTGCAGGGAAAAGACTCCACGCAAGAAGCTTTTTTCCACACGTTCAACACGCTCCATGACCACAACAAACAGGTTGTGGTCACCAGCGACTTGCCACCTAAGCAGCTCACAGGGTTCGAGGACCGGATGCGCTCAAGATTCGAGTGGGGCCTCATTACCGACGTCCAGGCCCCTGACCTTGAGACACGCATCGCAATTCTCCGCAAAAAAGCCGCCAGTGAGAGAATAGATATCAACGATGATGTCGTGGAATACATGGCCTCTAAGGTGTCCTCGAACATACGCGAGCTCGAAGGAGCCCTCATCCGAGTGACCGCCTTCTCCAACCTCAACAAGACGGCAATCGATATGGGACTGGCCCAAACTGTCTTGAAAGACCTCGTCCTCACCGAGGACACAAACGTAGTCTCGCCCGCCGACATCATCAGTATCGCGGCCACCTTCTATCAACTCAGTATCGAGGACCTCTACAGCTCGTCCCGATCCCAGCCGATTGCCTTGGCACGCCAAGTGGCAATGTATCTATGCAGAGAAATGACGAACCTTTCGCTACCTAAAATCGGACAATTATTTGGCAACAGAGACCACACCACAGTGATGTACGCAAACAAGAAAATAAGCGAGCTCATGAAAGAGCGGCGCTCCATCTACAACCAGGTCACAGAACTCACAAGCCGCATTAAACAGACCACGGGCTATTCGAACTAATACAACTTCTAGTTGAAGGTTTCCCACACTGTGGATAACTTGTGTAAAACTTGCGATTCCCTGGGGAGGACACGCGGAAAATATCCACACGTAAGCAAACGTGTGGACTACCTCCCGCGGAACATAACTTGCTCAGGCTTTTTTGTTCCCCACCTATGCACATCTCACACCGCTGTAGTTCCCATATATAACCGCAGGACCAACAGAGTTCTCCACTTATCCACTGACGTTATGAGTATTTACTTAACTTGATTACTTCGTTGACCAATAACGTTCGCGAAATCCAGCTCTACCCTTTATGACAGAATCAAGTACACGTTCTCCCAAGCCGACTAGTAGGTGTTCAGTGAAATTCGAAGTCAACAAAGACGTTTTCAGTGATGCTGTCTCGTTTGCTGTGAAACTTCTACCCCAGAGAACCACTTTGCCAATTCTTAGCGGGGTCCTGATTACCGCCGACGGAACCAGTGTCACCGTCTCGTCGTTTGACTACGAAGTGTCCGCAAAAACCCGAGTTAAAGCTGTGGTGGAGGTTGCCGGCCAAGTGCTTGTGTCAGGCAGATTGCTTTCGGAAATCGCTCAACGGCTTCCGGAAGAAAGCGTAATCCTCAGCTTGAACGGTACCGCCGTCAGCGTCGTATCCGGATCAGCCAAGTTTTCTTTAGCAACAATGCCTGTGGAGGAATACCCTAACCTTCCCGAAGTGGCGGGTGTGCGGGGGGCTGTTTCCGGCGAAAGCTTTTCCCAAGCAGTCAGCCAAGTCGCGCCTGCAGCGTCTCGCGATGACGTCACCCCGGTTATCACTGGCGTGTTGTTAGATGTGTCCGCTTCGGCTTTAGTTCTTATGGCTACCGATCGCTACAGAGTCGCAGCGAAAGAGATTTCATGGAAAGGCGATGAGTTAGCGACAGAGGGAATGCAGGCGTTAGTTCCCGCACGCACGCTCGCAGAAATCGGCAAAACCTTTGCTAATACGACTGAGCTAACCATCACTCTGAGCGTCGGAGGCGAGAGGGAGCTTGTTGCATTTAGCTCCGAACAACGCACCGTGACAAGCCTCTTAATTAAAGGTTCTTTTCCTCCGGTGCAGAAACTTTTCCCGGAAACTACGCCGGACTACGCGGTCATCAGTACGCAGGATCTCGTTGAGGCGACCAGGCGGGTTGCTTTGGTTCTGGAACGCGAAGCTCCTCTGCGCTACTCCTTTAACGTTGACGGGGTCGCCTTGGAGGCTCTTGGGTCGGAAAGAGCACAGGCGTCAGAAACAATCGATGGTCATCTTGTAGGAAAAGAGTGCGTTGTTTCCCTGAAACCACAGTTCCTCGTCGACGGCTTAGCTGCGACACATAGTGAATTCGTTAGGGTCTCTTTTACCCACACGGATAATCCCAACAAACCAGGACCCGTGTTATTGACGGCCCAGAAATCTAAAGATGGTGATGATACTCAGGGGTATCGCTACCTTCTGCAGCCCAACTTGCTTATGCGCTAAGTCACGACGTCGTGTGGATTAGCCAGCTAGATGTAGTGGGATGGCGAAATCACGAACGCTCCTCACTTCAGTTTCAGCAAGGTGTGAACGTCCTGGTCGGGCCCAACGGACAAGGTAAGACAAACCTTGTGGAAGCTATTCGGTATTTAGCAACATTGGGATCACATAGGGTGAGCGGCGGCGCGGCCCTCATAGGCGACGGCGAAACGAGCGCAACAATTTTTGCTTCTCTTCACCATGACCAGCGGAACGTGACAGTTGGGGTAACACTGAAAAGATCCGGGTCTAGCGAGGCTACGGTCTCAGGGAACTCCGCGAAGGTCTCGGAGGTTCCGAGATGGGTGTCCGCCGTAATGTTCGCCCCCGAGGATATAGCGATTGTGAGGGGTGAACCGGGGTTTCGGAGGCAGTTCCTCGACGAACTCGTAATCGGGGCTTCTCCTTCCATGGCTGCGGTGTATGGAGACTTTGAGAAAGTGCTCAAGCAGCGAAACAGCCTGCTGAAGTCCTTGCGATCTCAACATCGTGACGCTGATTTATCTACGTTAGAGGTTTGGGATTCATCTTTCGTCGACCTTGCATCTCAGATCCTTTACCACCGGGTGACCCAGTGGAAGGCGGTCCTCCCCCAGGTGACCAGGGCATATGAGGACCTCGCGGGCGGCCAGGAAATAACGGCTTCCTACCTCACTAAGGGGTACGACCACCCCATAGAGACCGCGACACGAGAGTCGATTTCACAAGCGCTCACTTCAGCATTAGAGGCTAATTTCAGGGCCGAGCGCGAAAGAGGAGTTTCCCTTGTTGGGCCCCAGCGCGATGAGCTCGAACTAATGATCTCTGGCCGGCCAGCTCGTACCCACGCGAGCCAGGGAGAAACGTGGTCGCTCGCCTTATCTTTACGTCTTGGAACTGCGTCTTGGTTGCGCGAAGAAAAATCCAGTGGTGACCCCATCATGATTTTGGACGACGTCTTTGCTGAACTTGATGCGACCAGGCGAACCAAGCTTGTTGCACTCATGGAGGACTACGAACAGCTCATCGTGACCAGCGCGGTCGAAGAGGACATCCCATCGAAGCTCACGGGTTTAGTTTTTGATGTCATCGGTGGAGAGGTGGGCCGCAGGTGATGGGGGGCGAACCGCTAAGCGTGTACAACAGGTTGAAAGAAAAGTTTGGCGGTTATCGCCGTGTTTCACGTGAAACATCGGAGACCGGTTCACTGCCCTTCACGGAGCACAGGGATCCTGGCTCAATGGCCGATGCGTTAGGCGTGCTCGAGGAGACTATGGGGTGGGGAATGTCTCTTGCTCAGGCGGATGTGATGGCACAGTGGTCCGACATTGTGGGAGACGATGTAGCGGCCCACGCTATTCCGACGGGCGCGCAGGATGGTGTTTTGGAAATCGGTTGCGATTCCAGCGCATGGGCTACCCAACTTCGATTAATGAAGGCAACTCTGCTGGAATCCCTCTCTGGACGCTTTCCTCAAGCGGGCCTCACCAATATCTCCGTTAAGGGCCCGGGTGCCCCCTCTTGGAAACATGGCCCCCGCTCCGTCCCAGGGCGTGGCCCACGCGATACTTACGGCTAACACCCCGTAATTGGTGGGAATCAAAAAATTCTCCCCCAGAGGGCCAAAAACAGGCCCTTTAGCTTCTGCGCTGGATAGACTGGGTTTCGGTCAAAAAATCTCCGATATCAGCGGGAGCACCCTGTCGCTGAACCGCCTGTTCAGGAGCCAAAAATATGACACCAATGGCGAAGAAACCCTCCGAAGAAGTCTCTTACGGTGCTAACGATATTCAGGTCCTAGAAGGGCTTGAAGCAGTCCGCAAGAGACCCGGTATGTACATTGGATCAACGGGCCCCAGGGGCCTCCACCACTTGGTATACGAAATTGTCGACAACTCGGTAGACGAAGCGCTCGCGGGCTACTGTGATTGCATCACCATCGAGATTCAAGCCGATGGCGCGGTCAAGGTTTCAGACAATGGCCGAGGTATCCCCGTCGATGACCATCCCATTGAAAAGCGGTCGTCGGTAGAGGTCGTCTTGACAACGCTGCATGCCGGAGGAAAATTTGGTGGCAGTGGCTACGCGGTCTCCGGCGGCCTCCATGGTGTAGGCAGCAGCGTGGTGAACGCTTTGTCCGAAAGACTGATTGTGGAGGTTCACAGACAAGGGGGCGTTTGGACGCAGTCTTATAAGGATGGTGTTCCTGACGCAGCTCTAATTAGAGTGGATGATGCGAGCGATACCGGGACAACCATCACGTTTTGGCCAAGCACAACTATTTTTGAAACAGTCGACTTCGACTACGAGACGCTGCGCACCCGCTTCCAACAAATGGCCTTCCTTAATAAAGGGCTCGAAATCAATCTTCACGATCAGCGTCCCAGCGCCGCTGACCGCAAGGACACTTACAATTACGAGCTTGGCCTTGTCGACTATGTCGAATATCTCAACCATACGAAAAAAACAGAGGTTGTGCATCCGAACATCATTTCTTTTGAGGCAGAAGACACCGAGCGTAGGATTTCTCTTGAAGTGGCGATGCAGTGGACGAATGCATATTCCGAAAGCGTGCATACCTACGCCAACACCATCAACACGCACGAAGGTGGGACCCACGAAGAAGGGTTTAGAGCAGCGCTCACCACGTTGGTCAACAGGTTCGCTCGAGCCAGCGGGTTACTGAAAGAAAAAGACGAGAATCTCACCGGTGACGACGTTCGCGAAGGGCTCACCGCTGTGGTTTCCATCAAGCTCGGCGAACCACAGTTCGAGGGCCAGACAAAGACGAAACTAGGGAATACAGAAGCAAAGTCGTTTGTTCAAAAGGTGACGGGAGATCATCTAGGAGATTGGTTTGAGAGAAACCCCTCTCAAGGAAAAGACGTTGTTCGGAAATGCCTCCAAGCGTCTCACGCTCGAATTGCAGCGCGAAAAGCGCGGGAACAAACGCGGCGCAAAGGACTGCTCGAGTCGGGCGGCATGCCTGGAAAACTTAAGGATTGTCAGTCGAAGGATGCAGCAAAGAGCGAGATTTTCCTTGTCGAGGGAGACTCCGCTGGCGGCAGTGCGGTATCTGGCAGGAACCCTGAAACTCAGGCAATCTTGCCACTAAGGGGTAAAATTCTCAACGTTGAAAAGGCGAGACTCGATCGCGCGTTAGGAAACAACGAGATTCAGGGCATGATTACCGCTTTCGGAGCGGGAATCGGGGAAGACTTTAATGTCGACAAGGTTCGCTATCACAAAATCGTCTTGATGGCGGATGCCGACGTCGATGGGCAGCACATCACCACACTCCTGTTGACGCTGTTGTTTCGCTACATGAGGCCTTTAATCGAGCACGGCTATGTGTACTTGGCCCAACCACCTTTGTATCGCATCAAATGGTCAAACTCTGATGACGATTACGTGTTCAGCGATCGCGAGCGCGACGCTCTGATTGAGGCCGGAAAGAAAGAGGGCAAGAAATTGCCCAAAGACAATTCGGTACAACGCTACAAGGGCCTCGGAGAGATGAACCATCAAGAATTGTGGGACACCACAATGAACCCTGAAACCAGGACGCTCCTGCAGGTCACCCTCGATGATGCTGCAGTGGCAGACACGGTTTTCAGCACCCTCATGGGGGAAGATGTTGAAGCACGCCGAGGGTTCATTCAACATAATGCGCGCGATGTGCGCTTCTTAGATATTTAGGACAGGCGAATGGCTGGCGAAGAGAACGCGACCGCTCCACGAGACCGTATTGACCAGGTCGACATCCAGGTAGAAATGCAGCGCTCCTACCTCGACTATGCCATGAGCGTCATCGTAGGACGTGCTTTGCCCGATGTTCGCGATGGCCTGAAACCCGTCCACCGCCGCGTGATCTATTCAATGTACGACGGCGGCTACCGCCCCGATAAAGCTTTTTCCAAGTGCTCCCGAGTCGTCGGCGACGTTATGGGAAAGTTTCACCCCCACGGTGACTCAGCCATATACGACGCCCTTGTCCGACTGGTTCAGCCCTGGAGCCTTCGTTACCCATTAGCCGCAGGGCAAGGGAACTTTGGTAGCCCCGGGAATGATGGTGCCGCTGCCCCTCGATATACCGAAACAAAAATGGCAAACCTCGCGATGGAAATGGTTCGTGATATCGAAGAGGACACAGTTGACTTCCAAGATAATTACGACGGGCGCACCCAAGAGCCCGGGATATTACCAAGTCGGTTCCCTAACCTGTTGGTCAACGGATCTGTGGGTATCGCCGTCGGAATGGCCACAAACATTCCTCC
>CAYUJX010000062.1:0-8689 GCA_964445125.1 uncultured Microbacteriaceae bacterium | reverse complement strand
ATGATCAAGAAGAAGCCATGACCATGGCCGACACTGTTGCCGTCATGAACCAGGGACGGATCGAACAAATGGGAGCCCCGGTGGAGCTGTATGAATTGCCCAAGACGGCCTTTGTGGCCACGTTTTTGGGGCAGTCAAACCTCTTCACGGGGAAGGTGGGGAACTCCACGTCAGACACCATGACCATCTCGGCGGCGGGGGTGGGAATCACGGTCCCTCTCAGCCGAGCACACGTCCATCGTGGGACGGTAACCGTGGGGATCAGGCCCGAGAAAGTTGCCCTTCACCGACACAAGCCCGCCGACGGGAATCGCACGGTGTTGGGCCCGGGTCGCGTCCTGGACGCGTCCTTTAGTGGCGTGAGTACCCAATACTTGGTCGCTGTACCCGGTTACGCAGACGTCACGGTTTTCTCTCAAAACACCTCGGAAAGTGATTCTGCGCGAAACGGGGACGAGGTCTACGTGTCCTGGTCACCCGACCACGCTTTTGGCCTCTCCGACCATCCTGTGGGAGATTCCGGCAAATTTGCTGCCGATACTGACACTGGCTCGTTGGCGGTGGCAGAGCGGGAGCGGCTCGAAGCTGAACTCGAGGAGTCCTAACCCATGGCATTTGGCGCATTTCAGTCCAACGCGTCCACCGCGGCTCAACCCTCCGGCGCGCTCGTCACTCAAAGAAAAAGCCCCATCGCTCTTCTCTTGTTGCTACCCGGTGTCCTTTACCTGATTCTGTTCTTCCTCACCCCACTACTTTCGCTCGTCTTAACGAGTTTTCAAGCCCCGGTTCCTGGCGGATTTGCGGGGGATTACGAGACTGCTTTTCAATGGCAGAACTACACCGTGGTTCTGGAAACCTACTGGCCGCATATTTCTCGCTCCTTTGTGTACGCGCTACTGGCCACCGTTTTTGCCCTCATGATTGGCTACCCCATCGCCTACGTCATTGGTGTGAAGCTTCGTGAGTATCCGTTGTGGCAGGCGTTGGCACTCGTTCTGGTGATTGCGCCGTTTTTCATTAGTTTCTTGCTTCGGACGATTGCGTGGAAACAGATTTTTGCCGATGAGGGAATCCTGATGTCTGCCCTCAAAGGACTGCAGGTTATTCCTCCAGACGCGTACTTCACCGGAACACCAGCTGCGGTGATATTCGGGCTTACCTATAACTTCATTCCCTTTATGACACTTCCGATCTATACCTCTCTGGAAAAGCTCGATCTTCGTTACCTAGAGGCGGGAGGAGATCTTTACGCGCACCCAGCCACCGTGTTTTGGAAGATTACGATTCCTCTATCTCTCCCCGGGATTCTGTCGGGGACACTTCTGACGTTTATCCCCGCAGCGGGCGATTACATAAATGCCAGTAGGGATTTCTTGGGCTCGACCGACACTCAGATGATAGGAAACGTTATCGAGGCCAATTTTCTGATTCTTCAGAACTTTCCGGCCGCCGCCGCGTTGTCGTTGCTGCTAATGGCAGCCATCCTGGTCCTCGTGACGGCGTATGTGAAGCGCAGTGGAACGGATGAGCTGCTGTGAGAGGCTTCGGGAAATACGCGCTGTATGTGTACGCGGTGATTACCTTCTCCTTTTTGCTGATTCCCATCGCCTACACCGTGGGTTTTTCGTTCAACGACGCCAGGCGCACCAACATCATTTGGCGAGGCTTTACTTTTGAGAATTGGCTTACGGTTTGCGATGCGCCGAATGTGTGCGAAGCCTTGGGGAACAGCATTCTCGTCGCTGTTGTCGCAACTGCCCTGGCAACAACGCTGGGAACCATGATTGCGATTGCTCTCGTGCGATATCGCTTCCGCTTTCGCTCTGCCACAACCTTGCTTCTGTTTTTACCCATGGCGACCCCCGAGGTGGTGCTGGGAGCAGGCCTCGCCGCCCAGTTCCTCACGGCAGGTGTGGAGAAGGGTCTAGTCACCGTCATTCTTGCGCACACAATGTTCTGTGTGAGTTTTGTGGTGGTTACCGTGCGGGCAAGAGTGGCCACATTGGATCCCGCTCTCGAAGAGGCCGGTCGGGATCTTTACGCGTCGCCGGCACAAGTGTTCTGGCGGATTACTTTTCCCTTGCTGATTCCTGGCATCGTCGCGGCAGCATTGCTTTCTTTCGCCCTCAGTTTTGATGACTTCATCATCACCAACTTCAATGCCGGCGCGGCGATGACCTTCCCTCGCTATATTTACACTGCGGCAGCTCGCGGAATTCCCGCGCAAGCTAACGTCATTGCGTCGGCGGTGTTTTTCTTTGCTATTGCTCTTGTATTGATGTCACAGGTGGGCGGAGCCCTGAGACGGCGCAAGCTCGCCCGTACCTAGGGAGAAGAACGTGGCTGTAGAGATTGACCGTGAACGTCTGTCGCGCCTCTGGGAAGACGAGGTCGCTCGGTTTTCCCACGCACGTCCCCGCTCTCGGGCGCTGTGGGAAAAAGCATCTGATCGGATGCCCGACGGAGTTCCCATGCTTTGGATGGCAAAATGGCCCGGCCCCTGGCCAGTTTTTGTCGATCACGCGCAGGGAGCTCACTTCACCTGTGTCGATGGTATCGACCATGTTGACCTGTGTTTGGGGGACACTGGCGCGATGGTGGGCCATGCCCCCAGGGCGACAGTGGAGGCTCTTCAGGCTCAGTTAGTCAGGGGAGCAACAACGATGCTTCCCACCGAGGACGCCGAAATTGCGGCGGGGATGCTGGCTGATCGTTTCGGAGTTCCGATGTGGCAGTTCACTCTCTCCGCCACGGATGCCAATCGGGCGATGATTCGCTACTCTCGCCAGGTGACCGGCAAGAAAAAGGTGCTGGTCGTGGACTACTGCTACCACGGCAGTGTCGATGAGGCTTTCGCGACGCTTGATGATTCAGGGGACGTGGTGGAGCGCCGAGGGAATATTGGTGCTCCGGTGGCGCCCTCAGAAACAACAGTGGTTGTTCCCTTCAACGATGTCAGCGCTCTCGAGGAGGCTTTTTCCATCGGCGATATCGCCTGTGTTTTGATAGAGCCCGCTATGACCAACATCGGCATAGTGCTGCCCGACGCTGGTTGGCACGATGAGGTGCGAGCGCTGTGCACACTGCACGGTGCCGTGTTGATTATTGACGAGACCCACACCATTTGTGCTGGACCGGGCGGGATGATTGCCCGCGATTCGCTCAACCCCGATGCTGTCGTGGTGGGAAAGACAATTGGCGGCGGTGTCCCCGCGGGCGCTTATGGAATGACCGCGGAGCTGCAGCAGAGAGTTCGCGCGAGCATTGAGTTAGAAGACATTGATGTCGGTGGTGTGGGCGGAACGCTTGCGGGCAACGCACTCTCCACTGCGGGTATTCGTGCCACTTTGGGGCACGTGCTCACCCCTGAGGCCTATCCCTCCATGATCGCCCGAGCGTCAGAGTGGACCTCTGGGGTTCAAGAAGCTATCGAGAAGTTTTCGCTTCCCTGGCAGGTGACGCAGTTGGGCGGCAGAGCGGAGTACAGCTTCTTGTCCCGGGCGCCGAGGAATGGGGCCGAAGCGGCCCGAGCGGACGATTTTGAGCTGGGGCAATACCTTCATCTTCATGCGCTTAATAGAGGCGTACTCCTCACCCCCTTTCACAACATGGCTCTGATGTCCCCGGTGACCACCACCGCGGATGTCACGGCGCATACTGCTCATTTTTGGGAAGCAGTGGAAAGCTTGGTCGGGTGAACGACACCATTTTCGCTTCGAACACTCCCGCCCGACGCGTGGAAGGGATGCTCAAAGCGCGGATGGCTGTGGGGAGGGGAGAAGTCGTGTGTATTCCGACAGACACCCGATACGCACTCGTGGTGAATGCGTTCAAGGTTTCCGCTCTCGAGAAGCTCCGTACCGTGAGGAACATGCGTGGCGGGGCACCTCTCTCGGTGTTAATCCCGGGAATTCCTACCCTCTCCGCGCTGGCTGGGGAGGTTCACCCCGAGGTTCTCTCGTTGGCAAAAGAGTTTTGGCCTGGAGCGCTGACCCTCATTGTCCACGCGGGGGAATCCATAGCGTGGGATCTTGGTGCAACCGGGGGGTCGGTTGCTTTGCGCATGCCCGCTGACCGGGTTGCGGCGGAACTTTTGAGCGAAACCGGCCCACTGGCACACTCGGGGGCTTTTCGAGTGGGCGAAAAGCCCCTCATGTCACTCCCGGCCATTGCGAAAAGGTTCGAATCAGACGTATCCGTGTACCTCTCAGGGGCCGAGGTGAAACCTGGGAAAACCCTGTCAACCGTGGTTGATGCGACCTCCTTGGGGAACCCCGGCGGGAAGCTCATATTGGCGCGGGAAGGCGCTCTGTCACTGGAGGAGATGCACCAAATCGTCCCACCGGAGTCCTGGGCCTAAACCTTTACTCCAGGGGCGATTGGTGCCAACTACCCGGGGCTTGATACAGTGAGGGAAATACGTCGTTCGCCGGGCTACGATGCGCCCCGAAACTGGAGACACCGCTGCTAGCAGAAGCCACCGAGACATTGTTCCAGTTTGCGGCCAGCGATCCTGGAGAATTTTCTCCACCCACGATTGAAGATTTTTTCCCGCCTGCTGTTCTTTTTGAGGGAACCATCTTCGAAATGAACCGCATTGTGCTGGTTCGCTTGTTTGCCGTTGTTGCCCTGGTGCTGGTGTTTTGGCTCGGCACTCGCAAGATGCGAGTGATTCCGGGGCGTTTCCAGGGTGTCGTTGAGATGGCGTTGAGCTTGGTCCGCGTCAATATCGCAGAGGATTTGTTGGGACAGAAAGACGGCAAGCGTTTTCTTCCCTTGCTCACCACCATTTTCTTCTTGGTGTTGTTTATGAACCTGACCGGCATTATCCCGGGCCTCAATATCGCCGGTACCAGTGTTATTGGGATGCCGCTGGTGTTGGCTGTGGCTTCGTACCTGGCATTTTTGTATGCTGGGTTGCGCAAGCACCCCGGTAAGTTCCTGAAAAACTCTCTTTTCCCGCCGGGTGTGCCCTGGCCGCTCTACATCCTTGTGACACCCATTGAGGTTCTCTCGACCTTCATTTTGCGCCCCATCACCCTGACCCTGCGGTTGCTGATGAACATGATTGTGGGTCACTTCCTGCTTGTTCTGTTCTTCTCCTCAACGCACTATTTCGTGTTGTACTCGGATTCACTCATGGGGCTGTTCGGAATCGGCACGATTGCCTTTAGCATTGTGTTCACGTTCTTTGAGCTACTCATCTCTGTTTTGCAGGCCTATGTCTTTACTCTTTTGACCGCCGTATACCTCCAGTTAGCGCTGGCGGAAGAACACTAAATCTCAACCCGATATGACATCGGGTTGACAATATGGAAGGAAACACCTGTGGACGCAACATCGGTTATCGCTGAACTATCCGGAAACATTGCGACGGTTGGTTACGGCCTGGCAGCAATTGGACCCGCCATTGGCGTGGGAATTGTTGTGGGCAAGACCATTGAATCCGTCGCTCGTCAACCTGAACTTCAGGGCCGCCTCACGGTTCTGATGTATATCGGTATCGCCTTCACTGAAGCACTGGCGTTCATCGGTATTGCCACATACTTCATCTTCACCGGTTAGGCCTCACTATGACCTTAGAAGCACTCCTTCTTGCAGCGGAAGGGGACGTGCCTAACCCGCTCATCCCCGCGATCTACGACATTGTCTGGTCGATCATTCCGTTTGCTTTGGTGTTGCTACTTTTCTGGAAACTGGTTTTGCCCAGACTCCAGAAGACGCTCGACGAGCGCTCCGGCGCCATCGAGGGCGGCATCGCTGACGCGCAAGCGGCTCAGGTGGAGGCAAAAGAGGCCCTTGATAAGTACACGAAGCTCCTCGCTGACGCTCGCGCGGAAGCATCGGACATTCGTGATGGCGCCAGAGCCGAGGGGGCTCAAATTCTTGCCGAAATCAAGCAGGGCGCCCAGAGCGAAGCTGCCCGCATCGCACTCACCGCGAAGGCTCAAATTGAGGCAGAGCGCCAGCAGGCTGTGCTGTCGTTGCGCAAAGAAGTGGGAACGCTTGCTTTGGACCTCGCGTCTGCGGTAGTACAGGATCGCCTCAGCGAGGACGCTCAAGCGGCAGCTGTTATCGACAAGCTGTTGGCTGAGCTTGACACAGAGACCTCAGCATCGAAGGCAAAGAAGTAAGTATGGGAGCACAGACGAGTCAATCCCTCGCGGCAACGCGAGACTTTGTGGCGAGCGCCCGCGGTGACGCGATGGCGATGGCTCAGGGTCTCTTTGCCGCTGCTGTGGGGTTGTCTGGTTCTCAAGCTTTACAGTCGCAATTGTCAGATTCCTCTACCGATGTTGTTCTTCGTCAGAAGCTAGCGACGACCGCCTTTGCCACGCTGTCCGACGAGGTGAAAGATTTAATATCTCGAGCAGTAGCCCTTCGTTGGTCTCGCGCAGAAGATTTGCAAGCGGCTCTGGAAGATATGGCTATTCGGTTGTGTGCGCTCTCTGATTCGGAATCCACAGACCTGGTGGGTGAGCTTCTCGCCATTTCCGACTTCGTTCACAGCAATGCAGATGTGGAATTGGGGCTGGGATCCAAGAGGGCATCGCCGCAGGCGCGGGCAACGCTCATGAAAGCGCTCACGAGTTCCCAGGTTTCCCCCCAGGCCTCTGCGATAGCCCAACACCTCGTGACGGACCCACGGGGACGCCGCATCGGAGCCATGCTCTATACAGCCGCCGAAGTGGTCGCCGATCAGCACGGTAAAGGGCTCGCTATCGTTCGCGTGGCTACGCCCTTGAATGATGCGCAAAACGCTCACATTGAGGCGGTACTCGAGGCCACGTTCCATCGGCCCCATTACGTGGCGGAAAGAATCGACATTTCCGTTGTTGGAGGTGCCCGCATTCGAGTGGGGGACACCGTCATCGATGGCAGTATCGCCAGCCGCTTGAAAGATTTGAGAACACAACTTGCTGGCTAACGCCACAAGACATAGTCGTTGAGCACCCCCAACAAAAGGAAGAACCATGGCAGAAATCACGATCAACCCGGATGACATTCGCGACGCCCTCAAGGACTTCGCCAAATCCTATGACCCTGGTTCCGCGTCGACCACAGAGGTCGGTCATGTCCTCGATGCCGCGGACGGCATTGCTCACGTCGAGGGCCTTCCGGGATGCATGGCCAACGAGCTGGTGAAGTTTGCCGATGGCACGCTAGGGCTGGCCCAGAACCTGGATGAGAACGAAATTGGCGTCATTGTGTTGGGCGAGTTCAGCGGTATTCAAGCAGGACAAGAAGTCACCCGAACCGGTGAAGTGCTCTCCGTTCCCGTTGGCGAAGGGTACCTCGGACGCGTCGTTGACCCGCTGGGTAAACCAATCGATGGTTTGGGCCCCATCAAGACCACAGAGCGCCGCGCGCTCGAACTTCAAGCACCCGGTGTGATGGCCAGGCGCAGTGTCCACGAGCCGCTTCAGACCGGTATCAAAGCTATTGACGCGATGATTCCCGTGGGTCGTGGTCAGCGCCAGCTCATCATTGGAGATCGCCAGACGGGTAAAACGGCAATCGCCGTGGACACCATCATCAATCAGAAAGCGAACTGGGATTCGGGTGACACCTCGAAGCAGGTTCGCTGCATCTATGTTGCGATTGGACAAAAAGGATCCACCATCGCCGGTGTGAAGGGCGCGCTGGAAGCGGCCGGGGCGATGGAATACACCACGATTGTGGCGGCTCCTGCCTCGGATCCTGCAGGCTTCAAATACCTCGCCCCTTACACGGGCTCGGCTATTGGCCAGCACTGGATGTACGACTCTAAGCACGTTCTGATTGTGTTCGATGACCTCTCGAAGCAAGCGGAGGCGTATCGCGCAGTGTCGCTGCTTCTTCGTCGTCCGCCCGGCCGTGAAGCATATCCCGGGGATGTCTTCTACTTACACTCTCGCCTCTTGGAGCGCTGCGCAAAGCTCTCCGACGAAATGGGCGGCGGCTCCATGACGGGCCTGCCGATCATTGAAACGAAAGCCAACGACGTCGCCGCATTCATTCCGACCAACGTCATTTCGATTACGGATGGTCAGATTTTCCTCCAGTCCGACCTGTTCCTCGCGAACCAGCGGCCCGCCGTTGACGTGGGAATCTCGGTGTCTCGTGTGGGGGGAGACGCTCAGGTGAAATCCATCAAGTCCGTCTCGGGAACGCTCAAGCTCGAGTTAGCCCAGTATCGGTCGTTGGAAGCCTTTGCCATGTTCGCGTCCGACTTGGATGCTACGAGCCGCCGCCAGTTGGCCCGTGGTGCGCGCTTGACGGAGTTGCTCAAACAGCCCCAGTATTCCCCCTATCCGGTGGAAGAACAGGTCGTGTCCGTGTGGGCAGGAACCAATGGAAAGCTTGACACCATTGAGGTATCCGACGTGTTGAAGTTTGAGGCAGAGCTGATGGATCACCTCAAGCGCAACACCAAAATTCTGACTACTCTTCGCGACACCAACGTGTTGGATGATGCGACCAAGGCTGAACTGGAAAAAGAGGTCGACAAGTTTGTCATCGCGTTCCAGGGCAGCGGGGCTGGCGGCCTCGGCACCCCCGGCAGTGAAGAGTTTGATGCGCTAGAAAATGAGGACATCAACCAGGAAAAAATCGTTAAGCGCAAGCGCTAAACGCCAGATAAAGGATAAGGAAACCATGGGCGCGCAACTTCGGGTGTATCGGCAGAAGATTCGTTCTGCCACGACCA
>CAYUJX010000061.1:2654-8895 GCA_964445125.1 uncultured Microbacteriaceae bacterium | reverse complement strand
CCGCCGGGAAACTGGAAGGGAAGGTTCCTTCCAGCTCGCTCACCGAAGCACGGTTACGTATTGCGCGTGCAATGGATGTGGAGCACGTTTCGTTAGTTCCCGCCCACAGGGAAAACCACCCTCGTCACTGGCTGATCGACCCCGGTGGCCATGTTCGCCTTATTGACTTTGGAATGTCGGAATATGACCCGTGGGTTGTAGACGTCTTTCTTCTTGAACAGGACTATTGGCGGGTTGACCCCCAGCTTCGGGTCGCGTTCCTTGACGGGTACGACCGCGACATCAGCGACGATGACCTTGCTTTGCTGGGAGCCCATCACGCTGTTCAAGCACTTCACGCCCTCCTGGTCGCACACGCCCCGGGTGCAACAAGGTCACAGAAGCTTCTGGCCACCGACATGTTTGATCGGCTCCTCGGTCTCACCTTGTTTTAGGGCGCCGCCGTACACTGGTTAGATGAGTGTCAATCCGGAACTGGTTGATGTTGTCTTCGAGCCCCTCGAGGTGTATCGAGTGGGTAGGGAGAAGGTGCGCGAATTTGCTGCAGCCGTCGGTGCGAGCGAGCCCCAACACTTTGATGTTGAACTCGCCAGGGGGCGAGGGTTTGGCGACATAGTTGCCCCGCCTACATTTCCCATCGTGGTGCAGGAAAAAACGCTGCGTCAATTACTCAGCCACGAGGCGTCCGGAATCGATTTTTCCCGAGTTGTCCACGGAGACCAGAGGTTTGAGTACTCAAGACCCGTAGTGGCCGGAGATGACCTGATTGCGACCCTGCGAGTCACGAAGGTGCAGTCCCTGGGAGGCCACTCCATGGTGACCGCTGAATCCGTCATGACGACACCCGAAGGTGAACATATTGTCACCGCGGTGTCCACGCTTGTTGTTCGTGGTGACGAGGCCCCAGCATGAGTGTTCTTTGGGAACACGCTGAGCTTGGCGACGAGGTGGCGAGTGGCAGTTTCGACATCACCAGGGACCATCTCGTGCGCTACGCAGGAGCATCGGGGGACTTCAACCCGATTCACTATCGCGATGATGTTGCCCAGCAGGTGGGGCTGGACGGGGTGTTAGCCCACGGCATGTTGACGATGGGTCTTGCTCTCTCGCCTGTGCTCTCGTGGTTAGGGGACAGTGGCACTGTGCGCAGCTATCAGGTCAGATTCACCAAGCCCGTGTACGTGCCTGCTCAAGGTTCCACGACCTTGACCAGCACGGCAACCCTGACCCGAAAGGACGATGAGCCTTCAGGTGACATCACCCTCACGCTCACGGTGAAGGGAGAAATCGGCCAGAGCGTCCTCGGTAAAGCCCTCGTGGTCGTTGCCCCTCGGTGAAGACGTTTGCAGAGTTGACCACGATGAGGGTCGGAGGGGCACCCGCTCGGTACGAAGAATTTTCGACAACCCGTTCTTTGGTTTCCGGTGCGAAGAAAATTTGGTTAGAAACGGACCAGTGGATGGCACTAGGTTCTGGCTCCAACCTGGTCGTGTCTGATGAAGGAACCGACGATGTGGTGTTGCATATTCGAACCCGCGGAGTGACCGTCAAGAAAGCTACCGGCCAGCAGGTTCAGATTCACGCAGAAGCGGGAGAAGACTGGGACGCGTTTGTTGCTCACACGGTGAACCAGGGGGTCCGAGGTTTAGAAACGCTCAGCGGTATTCCTGGAACAGTGGGGGCCTCCGTTATTCAAAACATTGGCGCCTATGGCGCTGAGATATCAGACACTCTCGTATCGATAGATTTCCTGGAATACCCTTCGGGAACTCGCAGAACCGTGGCAGCACAAGATTTGGCTTTGGGCCTGCGTACGAGCGCTTTTCGCACCGGCAACATTCGGGGAATCATCTTGGGGGTCACGTTTTCTCTTGAGCCCGCAGATGACGGCCAAAGCATTCCTCTTGTCTATGAGCAACTTCACCGGGCGCTCTCGGTCGAGTCGGGCGAGCGGGCCCCCGTGCGTGAGGTTCGTTCGGCCGTGTTGGCGCTTCGATCATCCAAAGGAATGGTGCTTTCAGCGCTTGACCCCGACTCGGTCAGCTGTGGGTCGTTCTTTCTCAACCCCATCGTGTCTGAGCGCGTGGCGCTGGGTCTTCCTGGGGGCGCCCCGTGGTGGCCCCTGGATCCCGAACTCCCTGACATTGTGCTGCCTTTAGGAAGCAGTCCTTCCGCACCCCTGCATGCGCACCCGACGCAGGGTGCGCGGGTGAAACTTTCTGCGGCCTGGCTGATTGAGCACTCGGGGATTACCAAGGGGTTTTCGCTTCCCGGCTCCTCCGCAGCAATTTCTGGCAAACACGCTCTTGCGATTACCAACCGTGGTGGTGCTAGCGCCTCGGATATTGCCGAGCTTGCTCGGTATGTAGTGACCACGGTGGGCAACGCGTCTGGAATCTATTTGCTTCCCGAGCCCACCTTGGTTGGTCTCGAGCTCTAGGCCTTAAAGAATGCTTGCAGGCGGGCGATGCCCTCGGCGAGATCCTCATCACCAAGTGCGTAGCTAAAACGAAGGTAGCCGCTGGGCCCAAAAGCTTCACCAGGAACAGCCGCAACCTCGCACTTTTCCAGGATGAGATCCGCTAATTCGAGGCTTGTCGTGGGGGTGCGCCCCGCCCAGGTTTTACCCAAAAGCCCGGACACGTCCGGATACACGTAAAAAGCCCCCTGGGGTGTGGGACAGAGGACGCCGTCAATAGCGTTGAGTCCTTTGACAATTGTGTGGCGTCGGACGTTGAACGCGTCTCGCATCGTCGTGGCCGCATCTTGATCCCCTTGGAGTGCGGACAGTGCCGCCAGCTGCGAAATGTTGGAGACGTTGCTACTGAGATGAGATTGCAAGTTCGTGGCTGCCGCAATAACGTCTGGTGGTCCCACCATCCAACCCAGGCGCCAGCCGGTCATGGCATAGGTTTTCGCCACCCCATTAATCAGGATGCACTTTTCCGAGAGGCCGGGGACGGCCTCCACAATGGAAAGAGCGTGTTCAACACCCATGTCATAGACGAGGTTTTGGTAAATCTCATCGGCAATAACCCACAAATCGTTCTCCAAGGCCCACTCACCAATGGCCCGTGTGTCTTCGGCGCTCAGTACTGCGCCGGTTGGATTGGAAGGCGAGACAAAAAGAAGCGCTTTGGTCCGGGGTGTTCTGGCGGCCTCCAGCTGCGCAACCGTCACTTTATAGTCCTGGTCTGCGCCAGCAAAAACCTCAATCGGAATACCCCCGGCGAGGGCAATTGCTTCGGGATAGGTCGTCCAATAGGGCGTCGGGAGAATTACTTCATCGCCGGGATTCAGCAGTGCCTGGAATGCCTGATAAACGGCTTGCTTACCGCCGTTGGTGACAACCACTTGACCGGGTTCAACAGCCCACCCGCTATCGCGCAGGGTTTTCTCGGCGATGGCTTTTTTGAGTGGAGCTAACCCCGCCGCGGGGGTGTAGCGGTGATTAGCGGGGTCTTTTACCGCGGACAGGGCGGCTTCGACAACGTGGGGAGGGGTGGGGAAGTCGGGTTCACCCGCGGCGAAACTAATGACAGGGCGGCCTTGAGCTTTCAGAGCTTTCGCCTTGGCGTCCACTTTGAGCGTTGCTGATTCAGCGATACCGAGAATGCGCTGAGAAATACCTCGAGAGTCTGCGTTCACACTTTCAGGGTACACAGCATCGGGGGAACCCTCTCCTGTCTTTGCCAAAGCTTCACCCCACGCCTAGACTGACTAATGGTGGTTGAAATCTGCCAAGCTTTGCTGTGCCTGCCAAACGCTTTGCTGCGCAACACAGGTGGGAGTGAAACTTGAGGTCTCAAACCCTAGGGCGGTGGCTCAATTGGTAGAGCAGCGGTCTCCAAAACCGCAGGTTGCAGGTTCGAGTCCTGTCCGCCCTGCGTCCTCACTGCGCCGCAGGGAGGCTTTGAATAAGTGGGAAATGAAGGAATACCGTGGCGAATAACGCTCAAGATGGCGCCGGCAAGGACGCCGTCGACAAAGTCAACCGTGAGGGCAACTCCGGGCGCAACTCTTTGGGTCGACTCACGTTGTTCCTTCGCCAAGTGCTTGACGAGCTAAGCAAAGTCGTCACACCCACCCGAAGAGAACTTGTCAACTACACCCTGGTAGTGCTCGTGTTCGTCCTCATCATGATGGCTTTTGTGTCGGTAATAGACCTCCTCTTTGGTTGGGGAGTGTCGTGGGTTTTCGGTGATGGCCGAAGCCTCTTTGGCTAAGTTTCACCAACAAAGAAGAGAGAAATAGTGTCAGAAGATAAGGCCCAAGACATCGATCTTGCGACCGCCGCCGAACAGTCCTCCGAGGGCATGCCCCTCGAGGAGCAAGCACCAGAAGCAATGGAGTCCGCTGTGGATTCAGACCAGGCCCTAGAAGCCGGTGAAGGTGCGCTAGCCGCCGAAGCAGATGCACCTGGAGAAGACGCGCTCGATGGTGATTCTTCGGCAGAAGCGGACGCCTCGGTGGAAGTGACCGCGGAGGAGGAAGAAAGCGCGAGCGAAGGTGAAGAAGACCCTTACGCGGAATTCCGCACGGAACTTCGTCAGAAGCCCGGCAGATGGTACGTCGTTCATTCATACGCGGGGTTTGAAAAGCGCGTGAAACAAAACATCGAAAACCGTCGCACCTCCTTGGGTATGGAGGAGTACGTATTCGAAGTTCAAGTCCCCATGGAGGACGTGGTCGAAATTAAGAGCGGACAACGCAAGTTAGTCACGCGCGTGCGCATCCCCAGCTATGTGTTGGTCCGACTCGAACTCAACGAAGACAGCTGGTCTGCTGTGCGCCACACACCCGGAGTGACAGGGTTCGTCGGTAACGCCCACAACCCCACGCCTCTTCGCTTCGAAGAAGCCTTCGACATGCTGAAGTCCACCGTTCAGGTCGCTGATGTCGCCCCGGTTAAGGGTGGCGGAATGTCCGTGGGTGGTGGCGTCTCGCGAATGTTGCCTGCGGAAGTAGATTTCGAGGTTGGCGAAACAATCACCATTAAAGAAGGGTCGTTCGCGGGCCTCCCCGGAACTATTAGCGAAATCAAGCCTGAGAGCGGTAAACTTACGGTGCTGGTATCGCTCTTTGAGCGTGAAACACCTGTCGAACTAGGGTTCGACCAGGTCACCAAGCTCTAGATAAGAACACCGTGGCTCGGATGTGCCGAGTTGGCGGGAGCGCACAATTGAGGTTGTGCTCGAGAGAAAAGGAAGAAACATGGCAAAGAAAGTAGTGGGCTTAGTTAAGCTCCAAATTCAAGCGGGCGCAGCCAACCCGGCCCCCCCCGTGGGTCCGGCACTGGGTCAGCACGGCGTGAACATCATGGAGTTCTGCAACGCCTATAACCAGGCAACAGAGAACCAGCGCGGCAATGTTGTTCCCGTCGAAATCTCAATCTACGAAGATCGCTCGTTCACTTTCGTGCTGAAGACTCCGCCCGCTGCGGAACTCATCAAGAAGGCTGCCGGCGTGAAAAAGGGTTCAGGAACCCCCCACACCGACAAGGTCGCGAACATCACGCCTGATCAGGTGCGTCAGATTGCCGAGCAAAAGCAGTCAGACCTCAACGCCAATGACATCGAGGCAGCATCCAAAATTATTGCCGGAACCGCCCGCAGCATGGGCATCACCGTCAGCTAACACACTTTTTTCTAGCGGGAGAGCGTGCCACGCTCACCTACCGCGACTTCACAATGGGAGATATCACCATGGCGTCAAAATCAAAAGCTTATAAGGCCGCACAAGCACTGGTCACCGAAGGCCATTACTACCAGCCAGGCGACGCCGTCGCCCTGGCCAAGAAGACCACTTCTTCCACGTTCGATTCCACCGTTGAGGTGGCAATCAAGCTTGGCGTTGACCAGCGCAAAGCAGATCAGCTGGTTCGCGGAACCGTAAGCCTTCCCCACGGAACCGGCAAGACTGCTCGCGTTATCGTGTTCGCTACGGGTGCTGCGGCTGAGGCCGCGCTTGCTGCCGGGGCTGATGAAGTGGGTGGCGATGAACTCATCGAAAAAGTTGCCGGTGGCTACACCAGCTTCGATTCCGCTGTGTCTACCCCGGAGCTCATGGGTAAGGTCGGCGGCCTGGGTAAAGTCTTGGGTCCTCGTGGCCTTATGCCCAACCCCAAGACCGGAACCGTCACGCTTGACGTGGGTAAAGCGGTTGCCGACATCAAGGGCGGGAAAATCGAATTCAGGCTTGATAAGCACGCCAACATGCACTTCGTGATTGGCAAGGCGAG
>CAYUJX010000061.1:0-2554 GCA_964445125.1 uncultured Microbacteriaceae bacterium | reverse complement strand
GATAATCCGGAGATCGCCCGGGCGGTGGCTCTGCGGCCAACGGTGGAGGTGTCAAAGATTTACGTGTACCAAACGCATCATGGTGGCCCCGTTGCGCACGCCCTTCTCGAGGCTGCCGTGGAATGGGCGCGCTCCTTGGGTGCTGCCTCGCTGTGGCTAGGGGTTAATCAACTCAATGAACGAGCTAATTGTTTTTACTTGCGCAATGGGTTTGCGCAAGTGGGCGTGAGGAGCTTTTTGGTGGGAACCAGCTGGGAGGCGGATTTCGTCCGAGAAAGGCGCCTGGAAGTGTGAAACTCACTGGATTCTCATAGCATTCTCATAGATTTCCGCAGGAAAGAGGAGGAAACTTGGAGAATGAATGATTATAGGGGTGCAGAAAACGCGCCACAAAAACTCCATCACGCAGATGGTTCTCCCATGCGGGCACTGGTCGTAGACGATGAGGAGAGCCTTGCCGATTTAGTGGCCATGTCTCTGCGCTACGAAGGGTGGGACGTTGTCACCGCTCACACGGTCAGCTCTGCGCTCGAAGGCGCAAAAAGTTTCAACCCTGACATTGCGGTGCTCGACATCATGCTGCCCGATGGGGACGGTGTCTCGCTCATGAAGTCCTTAAGAACCACCCATCACGGCCTGCCGGTTCTCTTCCTCACGGCGAAAGACTCCGTTGATGATCGCGTGGCAGGCCTCACTGCCGGTGGCGATGATTACGTCACTAAGCCGTTCAGCCTCGAAGAGCTCGTCGCACGCTTGCGGGGAATCTTGCGCAGGGCCGGTCGTGGGCTTTCTGATGAAGATGAAGCGGAACTGCGTGTGGGCGACCTCGTTCTTAATGAGGACAGCTATGAAGTTTCCCGGGCGGGGACAAACATTAACCTCACCAGCACAGAGTTTGAGTTACTTCGCTACTTGATGCGCAACCCCAAGCGCGTGCTCTCAAAAGCTAATATTCTTGACCGGGTGTGGGACTACGATTTCGGGGGCAAAGCCAGCATTGTGGAAATCTACATTTCCTATCTCCGAAAAAAAATCGACGTTGTCGGCCCGCCGGTGATTCACACCGTCCGCGGCGTGGGGTACATCATCAAGCCGGTGGAGTAAGTGCCCACTGCCGCCCTCACGCTGCCGGCTCGTCGAAAATCAAAATCTAAATCCCTCCGTCGGCAGTTTGTCGCCGGAGGAGTCGCGCTCGTTGCCATGGCGAGTATTGCAATCGGAATCGCGTCCTCTGTTGCGGTGGGCCGAACTCTCATTGAGGGCCTCGACGAGGAATTAGCCGACACCGCCAGAAGACTCAGCGTAACCCTGCAGCAACCCGATGCACTGCCCCTGAACCGTCCAGGTTTTGCGGTGGGAACCGTGGTGGCCATTCTCAACGGCACCGAAGTTTCTGGCGTCTACATTGATTATGACGGGCAGCTTCAAGCGTTGGAAAACAATCAAATGGGTGGATTGCGCTCGATAAATTGGGAACGCGACACCCCCGTCTTTGTGAACCTTATGGAAGGCAAAGGGGAATATCGTGCGCTTCCCGTTGTGCAAGTGGAAGGCTCACAAATCGTCGTGGGGCTGCCCTTGAGCGATATCCGCGTGGCGCTTGCCAGGCTCAACCTCATCATCGTCGTGGTGGTGACCCTCGTCATTGCTATCGGGGCAAGCATTGGGGCGTGGCTGGTCCGACTTGCGCTAAAACCCTTGGACCGTATCCGGGAAACAGCTTTTGCCGTCACAGAACAACCACTTGATCGCGGTGAAGTCCGACTGGGACTTCGAATCCCGGCGCGATACGCCACGCATGACAGCGAAGTTGGACAGGTCGGCGCTGCGCTTAATTTGATGCTGGATCACGTCGATGAAGCTTTTAGGTCGCGTTTTGAAAGTGAGGAGAAAATGCGGCGCTTTGTTGCCGATGCTTCCCACGAACTTCGCACACCCTTGGCAGCAATCCGCGGTTACGCCGAGCTCACCAAGAGAGCTGGGGGAGCTCTTTCTCCCGACTTGCAGCAGGCACTGGATCGTATTGAGTCGGAATCTATCCGCATGACGAGCCTTGTGGAAGATCTTCTCCTGTTGGCCCGTCTTGATGAAGGCACTCCTCTGCATAAAGAACCCGTAGATCTCGCACAAATAATGCGAGATGCTCTTTCTGACGCCTATGTGACAAGTCCCGATTACGACTGGGGCGCACAAGGGATTGAAGACCCCGTCATGGTGGAGGGCGATGGCCAAAGCCTGCACCAGGTCGTCGTTAACCTGCTCGCCAATGCGCGCGTTCACACGCCGACGGGCACGGTAGTCGAAGCCAGACTCAGTCAGACTAAGGAGACAACCAAGCTCCAGGTTCAAGACTCTGGACCCGGAATTCCGGCAGCCGCGCGTAAGAGTTTGTTTCAGCGCTTTGCGAGGGGGGACTCATCAAGAGCAAGAAGCTCCGGGAGCACGGGGCTTGGCCTCTCCATTGTTGACACCATCGTCAAAGCCCACGGAGGGAAAGTGTCGTTGACGTCAAAGCCGGGAAAAACCGTCTTCACGGTGACCCTTCCCCGATAGC
>CAYUJX010000060.1:2988-8947 GCA_964445125.1 uncultured Microbacteriaceae bacterium | reverse complement strand
CCCTGGAAGAGATCCTGCAACCCGCTGAATAGCGATTGGGTAAGGGGCCGAGACCGTCAAATTCGCCTTCCTGCGGAAGGCTTCGAATCTTGGGGCCCCTCATATATACATTCCACCCGCGTTCGCCTGTGTCCAGGGGAGGCAAAATGGACGAAGTTACGGGGTTTTCTGACAGAGGCGAACATCAGTGGACCCCATGCTGATAACTGGGGGTCAAGGGGTCGCAGGTTCAAATCCTGTCAGCCCGACTGTGTCATGTCGCAAGACATAGGAATACTCTGAACCCACGGTTTCAGGGTATTTTTCTATTTTTGGCGTTGGTAATCGCGTGTTGTGTCGAGGGTGAGGTCTCGTTGGAGGTCGCCTGTTTGTTGGTCGACGACTCTGATCTCTGTGCCACCGGTGAGCATGATTGCGTGTGAGCTCCACTAGGGCCACTCAATCCGGATAAGGGGAAGTTTTCCTTCCGATCGGCCGATAAAGCCTGGTTCTGGTTCTGCACGGTTCCCCAGGGAGCGGGCCGCAAGTCAGGTTTGGGATACCCCGTATCGTTGGGCAACTTCTTTCTGGGTGAGTTTCTCGATGGTGATGGCGGTGATGATGAGGCGGGCTTTGTTCATGGCTCAATTCGAGCAATGGTTTATTCCTATGTCTTGCGACAGGGTATTCCTATGTCCTGCAACCACACACTGTCAGCCCGACTGTGTCAGCCCGACTGTGTCAGCCCGACTGTGTCAGCCCGACTGGGAAGTAGAGGCAGCAGTTCTCTATGTTCCCCACAATGTTCCCCTTTCTGGGCAATTCTTTTTCTTCGGCTGAGGCTGTCAGTAGTCCAGCTTCTAAGGTCCCTCTGAATGATTAGCGGCTCCTCCGGACGACGGTGGACTCTGCGTTTGTGAAGGCACTTATCCACAGATTCCCAATGACCTCACAACAGAGTCCAAGACCTAGCTAACGTCCTCCCATGGACTCACTCTCTAACGCCGCGTACCCCAACTGCCCTAAGTGCCGCACCCGCTGCTATTTCTCCCGCGGCACTTTTCACTGTGATGACTGCGGGGACCAGGTCGACCACCCCTCCTGGTAGGGCACCGACCCCCTTTCCTGCAGGCTCCAGCCCGGAGAGGGCCTGTAGCTACCGGTGTGTGCAGAACCCTCGTATTAATGCGGTTGGAGGGCTCCCGCTGGTGTTGGTAACAGTTGCCATGCCGACAGAAAGCCATAAAGGACTCACTGCTCGTCATCAATCCTGCGTTTCAGCCCTTAAGCAAGATGTGGTTGCTTCGCTCTTCGCTTGTTGCAGTCTTCAGTAATTCTGCATGTGTACTGAATATCGCCCTCAGCGCCTGGATCGAAATCTGCACGGCTTCTGTCGAGAATTCTCGAAGCTCTGCTGGGTTGACCTTTGCAGCGCCATGAACCACACCACTGCGAAAACCGTAGATTTTTTTGTATCGGGTTTGTTTTTCTCCACGGTCTTCTGCTGAAGTTCCTAACAGCCACGCGAGGGAGCTTGAGACCCTATGGGTAGTTTCCGTTTTTGCTCCAAACAGGTTCTCCCACACAATAACGGCGTCGACAAGTACATCTTCATGTGATCGCCGCTCAGCTATTGAAGCGAGCATGCGGCGAACTGCCACACCAATTGTGTCAATCCTGAGTGCGCCAACGTCCCTCGCCCAAACCCTCCACTCAGATGCCTGTTCGTCAGATAACTGAATTGGGAACAAGTGAGGCGTTTGGCTCGCATCTGCCCACCCGGTCGTGGAGCCGTGCGCCAAGGGATCGAGAAAGGCCTGCCACGTTGACACAACAATTGGTCGAGTTTCGGGACAGGCGAGGAGAAGTCCGAGTCGGACATTCTGTATATTTTTCCAGAGTTCCTGAAGACAATCTTCCAATTCCTCAGGCCACTGCGTGGGCATGTCGAACCCTCCAACCTGAAGGAAAAAAGGGAAATTAAGCTCAAGGACTAAATCGCCACTGTAGTTGATGACGACGGTCTGACCATCAGAGTTTTCGGTGGTGAGCTGTCCCCCTAAAGATGTCGTATCCACGAACTGGTCGTCGCGCGCGTCCGTTTTGCGAATCGTTGCCCATCCGAGTTCAATCTGGTCTAAACCCTCCGGCAACAACACGCCGGCGAGACCAACGCGAGCAGGAACGAAGGCTTCCTCGCCGTTCAATGCCTTACGCACCGTCGTGAGACCTTCAAGAACAGACTCGACAACTTCTTCACGTGTCGGATTGAGGGTCTTCGATCGAGCAAGCCGCCAACCTGAAGCGACGAGCCCACTGGCGAACATCGACAGTTGAATAGTGTGCATTCGACCCGTACTACGCGCGGCGTTCCCCTGCCGCCCGTTGCTTTCACTTTCTTCTGGAAACAGGCATGCCAGATTAGTATCTTTCATCACCAAGATCTGAAAAGACTCCTGTAAGGGATGTACCAATATGTCAACAGTAGATTTGTCAGAAGGTGAAATTGGCCCGTCTGTCTCCGGCCCAGTTAGTACTGGATAGACACTACGAGCGAAAATTTCCAGATATTCTTCTAATGCAGCAAGGCCAGTTGGACTTTCTTCCAAGATTCACCTCCAAGTTGACGAGCTAGATTGCCGACCGAAAACTCAACGGAGTCTCACCTCTCCTATTAAGCCTGTCAACCCGCTTTGGGCGTCCCGAGGGTTGCATTCACAACAAAATACCATCTCGGCGAGGATTCATCAGCGAATCCAAACTGAGGTGCAGGGCACCGACTCTTTCCCTCACGGGCCATCCGTTCAGAAAGATGCTGTAGCTCCCCGTGTGTGCACAACTCCCAGCTTTCGGGCCCTTTGGTCTCTTTTACCCTCACAACTACCGCCACCAAGCCCCCGAGAGGCACCCCCTGCATCACAAGGGAATAGCGTCAATCCCTATGCGACCCAAACCCCGCGTTGGGGACAGGTCATATCCTGTGGCACCTCAACTAACCCAGGTGTCAGGGGTCCGATAAGCAGAGGTGTTACCTTTTTCCTGTGATTAAACCGGCTCGGTTGTTGCTCAATGAATAAGAGAAAGACCCTCGCGGAGTTTCCCGAGATTCTCCGAACTTGGGATTACGAACTAAACGAGGGGTCAATCGACCCAGCGCAGCTCTCCCGTGTGAACGATGATGACTATGGGAAGAGTTTCATTGGATTTTTCTGGAAATGTTCCGCTGCAGACCATTCCTACCCGATGAAAATACGCGGCCGCATGAAGGGCAGTAGGTGCGTTATCTGCGTCGACTACATCGTGCCCGGTTTCAATGATTTGTTTCGCAAATATCCTCAGTTTGAGCCAATGTGGAGCGAAGATCTGAACAATTCTCCGGCTCCGAATAACATCGCCGCGTTCAGCAGGGTTCCGTACTGGTGGAACTGCTCTGAGGGGCACGAGTCCTTCAAAATGAAACCAAGGCAGCTCGCCAGGAGCGCTTCCGAAGGAATCCCTCTTTGCCTGCCTTGCCGAATGAAAAACGATGCCTCAGGCAAAAGCGTGGCCGACGTTTATCCGGAATTAGTGGAGTGTTGGTCTCCCGCTAACCTGTTGGATCCCGACTATTTCAGCTTCGGCACAAACCGCAGAGCGCTCTGGATATGCGACAAAGGGCACGATGACTGGAGCGCTACTCCGTTTGAGCGAAAGTTTGGAATGCGATTATGCCCGTGCTGTCCTGGTAGCCACAAGTTGGTGGTCAACTGCAACGATTTGGGCACTACCCATCCAAGAGTCGCTGAGAGGTGGGATTACGACAGAAACGATAAAACACCGCAAGATATCAAAATCGGAGCCAATAATCATTTCTATTTCACCTGCGACCAGGACCCCGACCACCATCCGCAGATGTACTTACCGAACCTGCGCAAGAACGAGGAAGCCTGCACCTACTGTTGGACGGAACTGGTCGAATGCCCCAAGAACGACTTGGCCTGCAGCGCACCGCAACTTTTCAAACAGTGGGATGCAGGAGCGAACAGTCACGAATTTCCCCACATTGACCCGCACAAGATTCGCTCGACAGATATCGGAATCTTCTACTGGAAGTGCACTAACGGTAAGGATCATTCTTTTCGTGCAAGCCCCTACAACCGTCACAAGTTAGGCACGAAATGCACCGTCTGCCTCAACAGGACTGTGATCCCTGGGCAAAACAGTTTGCGAGCCTTGTTTCCTGAAATTGCCGACCAGTGGCTCGCAGAGCACAATCAACACCTGTTGCCCTTAAGTCCGGACACCGCCACACCGGCGGGAGGGGCCAAGGTGAATTGGGTCTGTTTGGAGGGAAAAGGACACCCGCCGTACCCGAGCGTAATTGGGAGCAGAACAACTAACGGTTCTGGCTGTCCAGAGTGCGCGTCCTACGGATACAAGCGTTCGCTCCCTGCGCTGCTCTACTTGATTGAAAGACAGGACGGAGAGTTCCATAGGGCGGGAAGAAAGATCGGCATAACAAATGTTCACAGCTCCAAAATTCGGCTTCGGCACTGGGGGTACCTCGGTTTTGAGGTAATCCACACAATTACAGATAACGATGGTGGTCTTATCGCCGACCTAGAAAATCTCCTTGTGAAGGACTGGATTCGCACCGAACTCGGCCTGGGGCAATGGTTTTCGAGGGACGAAATGAGGGGCGGAGAAACGGAGACCTTCACGCCTTTTGGTCCCACGAACGACGAGGTTGTCGAGAAGATGTTTCGGGCCTATGAGCAGCTCTGTAGAAATACACATCCCCAGCTTTTTGCAGAATCGGATCTTAAGACGTCACCGGCTACGTAGATTCCAGCTGTGAGCAAGAGAATCCCACCAAATGGGCCGTGTCCTTCGGAAAAGGTTGCGATCTAATAAGTCCGCTGCGGCTTTCGGCTTCGCCTGAGAGAGACTTCACCCCACCCTAAATCGAGGCACTGGGGGTAAGAAGTGACCTTCGCCACATCGGCCAGAAACACTCTTCAAGTCAACTTTGACCAGCCGCGGTTGCACTGCATGGCGAAGAGCGCGACAATGTCCAACCCGAGATGCCTCCTAACCTCAGCAGTGCGGCGCTCAGGCCTCCTAGAGGCCCCGGCATCAGAAGGGAATGGGGTCGAACCTTAGTTGGTCCAGACCCAACACCCCGTAGCCCACCGTTTTGTGCATACCCGCAGTTGAAAGGTTTTCGCTTCAGCGTTTCCTCGTTTTCCTGTATTTGTGAGTCAGCAAAAATGTCAGCCAGCCGACAACACATCTTGGAACACAGTGATATTCACAGGTATTGCCCTGGGCGTTCGGTTTGGGGTGTCTCGCGCGAGTTTGGCCGTAGGTAGGGAACTTCCTGGCGAGAAGACCGCCAACCTCTTCGAAACCCTCAGCGCTGCCACGCAGAGCCGCAGTGTGGAGGAGACCTTCAAAGGTGGGAGGCGGAAGCACAGGAGCTTCAGACCGCTTCGATGCTGCAGAGTTCGCTGTGGCCAAGGACCTTGCTCTTGAAGTGCTCACCATTTCTCGTGTGCTGGCGGGAGGAACACCACGTCTTGTCAAATAACAATCGCTCCAGGCTTCCGCGCAGTGGAACATTTTTTGTCGGGTGGGGCGTGAACGAACAGCAACGGGTTGCGTCTGTCGGTGGCTCGCCTTACCGTGAGAGATGATGAAAAATATAAATTTACTGAGGTGGCTCTCCGAGCGACCCCTCATCATGGTGCTGAAAAAAACGTCTCGCCTGCATGGCACAGATCTGGAAAGACATCTCGTGCTGTTGTTGACCCCCGTTCTCGCCGTTTCGCTGATTATTGGCGGCAGTGTCGGGGTCGGCTTTGCCGTCGCCTCAACCACCGAGGCCACCACCACAGCAGAAGTAGCTCGCAGCCAAAGTAGTGAACTTATGTTCTCAGAGAATCAAGAAGTAACAGAAAGCATGGACGCGCCAGACTTCGCTGCGGAGGCCATCCTTGCG
>CAYUJX010000060.1:0-2888 GCA_964445125.1 uncultured Microbacteriaceae bacterium | reverse complement strand
GAACCCGAGCCCTCTCCTGAGCCTGAGGAGGAAGAAGAAGCAGAAGGCACGCCTTAGTCAAGGGCCGATACTTTCCGCCTCGACAGGACAATCGGCATGCTTTAGATTTGGATAACCGCCAAGGAAGGTGCCTCAACGTGCATGGAATCAGACTGTGATTATCGCCTTCCTGCTTGGGCTGGTTTCTATTGGAAGTGCAATAAGGATTTGGTCTGACCCCAATTGCCAATCACTTGCTTTTTTTGAAGCGGAGCAGCAAATCCGCCGGACCATACCTGTCAGCTGCCTACCCTCTGGCGGCGGCGCAGATTTATGGGCTCTGTTGTTTTTTGTTTTGGGATTGATTCCCGTTGGGTATGGCGTCTTTCTTCTTCTAGACGAATCCGGCCCGACGGTTCCGAAATCGAAGTTTGACACACCGGTTCCACAAAAACCCCGCACTGAAATGGACCACGAGGTGCAGTCAAATCTCGCAACCGGTAGTCCGGTGACCCATGACTCTGACCTGGCTGCTGTGGTGGTTACTTTTGACGCTAATGGGGGTTCTGGGTCTGCGGGTAGTTTCGCCTATGGTGAGGCCGCTTCGGGGTCTTGGTTTACTCGTGATGGGTATCTTTTAACAGGTTGGAACTCGGTCGCGGACGGTACCGGTGTTAGCTACGCGGTTGCTGTTGTGAATAGTTTTACGGCTGATGTGACGTTGTATGCGCAGTGGGGAGATAGCTCGTTGTCGATGAAGCAGCTGTGGCAACTAGCAAGTGGCAGTCCGGTGACCCAGGACGCTGGCCTGGGAGAGTTGTCGATGAAGCAGGTATGGGAGCAAGTGGAGGAGAAAATTGCGGCGCTCCCGCCAGCGTTCCCACCGGCACTCATCGCAGACTGGCTCGGCGAACGTATCGATAACCCGATTTCTTACACCAACAATTCGATGAGGGTCGAGCACCTTTATCCTGCCTGGGATCATATTTTCGATCCCAGTGTTTCCTTTGCTGATGGTTGGAGCATTTCCGCCTCGGAAATTACAATGGTCAGACATTCTCTAGATTCTTCGGGGGAGATAACCGGCGGCCTAGTAGGGATTCCCGAGCCAACCTCGCTGAGAATGCATATCGAGGGGTCGGGTAACCCTGAGTTACTTGCAAAAATTGTGGTCCTGACGGTAACCGTAAAATTCTTAGTGGATTCGTTTTATCCTGATGGGCTCCAGAGCGGAGAAGTAGCAGGCAATCTTCACCACAAGACGCTCCGATTGGGTTCCTCGCTCGTCCAAATTATGCGTGAGGTGGTCCGTGTCAATTCTCATGGGAGTGAAAGCGATAAGGCTTCGCTCCACATATACAAGTCCCTTCTGGACCAAGTTCCCGCAAATGACCTGGCGTATTTTGCGTCCCATTGTTGAAGTGGCGGTCCCGATGTCAGTCGATATGTCCGTCGTTTAGGTGGTTATGGTGACATCTCCTGACACATCAAAACCTTGTTAAACTAAAGAAAACCGAGTGAGTTCCAGGGTTTATATGTAACTACGGATCAGAAGGTTGGGGCCGCTGGCCTCGAGAGCGTTCCGGTACTCCACGCTTTGCGTGCGTCGTTCCGCCCCGAACTATCGGTAGGGCAGATTTGATTGTGCCACCCTTGGGGGAACGACGGTCCAATTCTCTTTCAACTCGGAAAGAATCTTCGATAAGTCGGGTTCTGAACTCATGACTTCAGCAATTGCCGCCCAAGGAAAAAGGAGAATCTCGGGCACTCCGCTATCGTTCCAGTGTCCATCGGAGTGACCATGTATGTCATCCCACAACCGATACAGGGCGTCTTCGTCATGAGCCAGGGGTCCCTCCAGTTCGTACCGGGGCGTTGCTGATGGAAAACAGGGTGCTTACGCAGTAATGAGAAGGGGTGCTGTGTGCGGGTGCGTCCGCTATTTCGCTCGATTTTTTAGTGAGTCGGATCGGGCGAAAGTTATCAGTCCAACGGCCGTTCCAATTGCCAAGGCCGCTGCGAACGAGAGGCCCGTTGACACAGACGGGGCAACTATCGACTCCCCTGCTAGCGCTTGGACATAGAGCACCACTACGGCCAAAGAATAGGTCACTCCCGCTGCGTGTATCAGCGCATTGCGAAGCGCAAGAGAGGAGACCACAACCAGAAGAATCACTGCAAGCACGGGAAATACTTGGAGCGCATGAAGTCCGAAGAAATGGGATATGCGCAGGTCTCCTCCTACAGTGGACCAACCGAGAAACGGGAGACCCGGGCCCCCATCGGCGACTCCGACCGAGTGAGCGCCGGCAATCCCTTCCCAGCCCTCAGGGGTTAGTTGTTCGGCTTGTGGAGTTGTCATCGTAAAAGCGAGCCCCATTCCTGCCAGGCCAATCCCGAGCCCCCAACGGATGCCGTTTCGCACAAGCGGTTCGATGGTGGGTATTCGCCATAAAAAGGCTCCCACTGCAAAACTTAGAACCCAGAGAGTTGAAATAAAGGTTGCCATGGCGGACCAGATGACAATGTGGAAAACGCTCGAAACATTGAAGTGACTCGTAAGCCCAGCGGCAGCTAGTCCAATGATCATTGCTAGTTCTAGGGCCAACATCGCACCGATGAGGGACCCTAGCCACCAAACGATCCTCCTGCCCTTTTGAGTCAGGCCGTAGAACCACGAAAATGTTAGTGAGTAGATGACACTGGAGATGAGAAACTTAAGCGGTTTTTCCCACACGGAGACTCCAAGCGTCTCCCTGTCGTCAAGAAAATAGAGGGCGCCGACAACTGCGACTGCCACAAGACACAACATTGACCAGCGGTTGAGGGCCTTGTGACCGAACGGACTCACCGTTGGACGATGGGTTGGAAGAGTGTCAGATGATTGGGACAAAGACTGAACCTCCTAA
>CAYUJX010000059.1:0-8975 GCA_964445125.1 uncultured Microbacteriaceae bacterium | reverse complement strand
GGCGCATGGCATCGGAAACTGACGAGAGCTTGAGGCCCGTCTTTTGGGATATTTCGGTTGCCGTTACCGAGTTTGTCGACCACTCGGTGAGGCCCCAAATTGCCTTGAGGTAATTCTGGGTACTGGTAGTGAGTTGCGAAACTGACATGAATCCAGAATAGAGCCTTGGGTTGCGAGCAATCGAAACCGCCCTACCTGAAGGATATTAATAGAACACTGACGAGTGAGCCTGAACCGCCCAAGGACGTCTGGGGCCTGAACTCCGTCATCGATGAGCGGAGGAGCTCGGCTTTCGGTAACTAGTTGCAGACACCCGGGCGATCTAACTAAGTCTCGAGTATCGATGAGAGTTCGTGAATCAAGTGGATCCGGAGTTAGCCTATGTGCCATCGCGCACGCCCAAGTAGCACGGGAAGCACAGGAGACGCACGCGCGGAACTCAACTGGCGAAGGGCATCGAAGAACGATTTCGCCGCGGTGGGCAGTGCGCCTAATCGTTCACGGTCGCAGTCAGTGCGGGTACACACCGTCTGCTTTCGAGGCTCTGTAAACCCAACGTGTGTTCGATTCTGGCGGTTTTCGCGTGGCAAGGTGTCGGTGTGGACGTGAACTCCGAGGGGCGGGACGGTTGCATGTCGAATAATTATCCTCTGAGCTTGTGGCCAATGGTGCACAGGGACGAACGTGCGCGCTTCTTTCCTTCAATGCGGGCTCCGCCGTTGCATGCAGATACGAGGGGAGCCGAAGTCAGAGACGGTTTCTATTCCGTGCGCGGTACAATGAAATTCTGAGAAGCAGTGCGAGGAGGTGCAAGTCGTGAAACGTCGTGTTGTAAACAAGGAAGCAGTGAAGCGGTTTGCTGTGCAGTCGACTAAGGCATCCGCGCAGTTAGAGCGACGCGACGTTCCTGCGGGTTATGTACGCTCAGACAAGGTTGAGCGTTTCCTCGCCGAGCGGCAACACCGGTCTTAATGGCGCTTGAGCCGGGATACGGTGAGACTCCGGTTCCGAGAGATGAACTGGACGCGCTGCTGCCAGGCTTGCGTGAATTACTCGGCGAACCGGTCACAAGGGCCGCAATCTACGACTTTGAGCAGGCGGTGCAGGAGCAAGTCGTCGAGGAACGACTGATGGCCGTGTTCGAGGGCAGAGTCGGATTGGACGCGCTACTGACCGATGGAACATTGCGGCAGCTGCATGCACAGCTTTATCAAGATCTCTGGGCCTGGGCCGGTCTGCTGCGTAAAAGTGATGTGAACATCGGAGTGGCACCCGAGCACGTTGCGGTGGAGTTGCGGACGGCGATGGACACGATCCGATATCGCTGGGAGCACACCTCAGACTGGACCGCTCGCGAGCTCGGAATCATCGTGCACGCGGAAGCGGTCAGGATCCATCCGTTCGTCGATGGTAATGGTCGGTCGACTCGTTTGCTCGCCGATCTTGTTTTTATGGCGGCCCAGGAAAGCGAACAGATCCAACAGTACGACTGGGAAATTGACAAAGCAACATACATTAGCTTGCTGCGCGAATACGACAGAATGCGTGATATTCGAGACCTGGCAGCGTTCATACCGGTTCGTCACTTCGAGGGATGACTGCATTTGGCGGCCGCCCGGCGACGGTGATCTTTCACGGTGATCCCGGTACCTTGCGCCGTGCGGATGACGTGTGCGGGGATGACGACGTCCGTGGCCCGTCTTGGTAGCGTGATGACCGTGGAGCGTCCGGAGCTCGAAAGCGAAATCAACAGGGTACGATCGCTGATCATTGGCCTCGAAGGCGACCTGGTGGAAGCTCGCGCCGCGCTTCGAAAACTGGAGATCGATCGGGCGAGACTGGTGAGCGCCAGGATCCCCTCAAGCGCCCAGCCCAGCGAAGCTCAGAGCGTGACGGCGAGGTCATCGAGTGCCGAGAAACTGGCGCTCTTCCGTGCTCGCTACATCGGCAGGGAAGATGTATACGCGATCAGATGGACCAGTAGCCGCACAGGTAAGTCGGGATGGAGTCCCGCGGTCCGTGGCGGCTTTTACACCGGTTCGGAGACCGCAGCCGATCATCTTGCCGTTGACGATGCTGTCATCGAGAGGCACCTCCGTGGAGGTAGGCATCCAGAGGATCGCGAGTTCCACGTGGGTATTTATCCGATGCTCCACGGGGACAGATGCCGCCTGCTGGTTTGCGACTTCGACGACGCGGATTGGCGGCTGGACGCCTCGGCATTCGTAGCGGAGTGCACACACGTTGGTCTTGAGGTCCTCGCGGAGATCTCGCGTTCCGGCGCGGGCGCGCACATCTGGATGTTTTTCGCCGGACCGGTGCCCGCTGCCACCGCACGGTTGGCAGGTATGCGACTTCTGCGTGCCGCGATGGCACGGCGGCCGCAGATGGATTTCCGTAGCTACGATCGCTTCTTCCCTTCCCAGGACACCTTGCCGGAACGATCATCAGGTCGAGTGCGTCTTGGGAACCTCATAGGGTTGCCATTGCAAGGAGACTGCCGGCGCCGTGGGGCGACCGTGTTCGCTGATCCCACGACATGGCAACCGTATGAGGACCAGTTCGACGCGCTCGCGACGACGACTCCCGTAACTGTCGAACGCGTGACAGAACTCGGAACGAGTACTGCGGCTGAGGCGCGTGTGGGTCCGTCGGAATCGCTGGGGGCACGACCGCGGCGGGCACACATCCGAGCGGTTGCCCGCGCAACAGCCGGACAGGTACTTGCGCTGCGTCGCGACGCAGTCCTGCGTATTCCGACAGAGTACCTTCCCGGAATAGTGATCACCGAGCTCAAGCACATGGCATCGGTATCCAACCCAGAGTTCTATCGCAAGCAGGCCCAGCGATTCAGCACGTTCGGAACTCCGCGTCTCGTCACCAGCTTCGAGCACGACGAACACGAACTACGTCTGCCACGCGGCCTCATGGACGAGGCAGCGGCTTTGCTGGAGGAAGCAGGTTTCGGCGTTACCCTCGACACCGATACAGCGGCTCACGTGCATCTCGGCCTGTCGTTCCTAGGAGATCTCCGAGAAGGGCAGCGAGAAGCCGTCGACGCGCTCCTCGTGCACGACACTGGAGTGCTCGTCGCGCCTCCGGGCGCGGGCAAGACAGTCATCGCCTGCGCACTCATCGCCGAGCGCTCGACCCCCACTGCGATCCTTGTGAACCGCACCGAACTGATCACCCAGTGGAGAGAGCGTCTTCAACAGTTCCTTGGCCTGACGGTTGAGCAGATCGGCCAACTTGGCGCGAGTCGGAGAAAGCGGCGTGGGATAGTGGATCTCATCATGATGCAGTCCGTTTCACACCGGAACGCAGACCCCGCTCTGCTGGAGGAGTACGGCCAGATCATCATCGATGAATGCCATGCCGTTGCTGCGCCGGCGACCGAGGCAGCGCTGCGCAATGTGAATGTTCGTTTCTGGGTGGGGTTAACGGCGACCCCCTATCGTGCCGATCAGATGGATGGGCTGATCACGATGCAATGCGGTCCCGTCCGACATGTGATGGACGTTGCAGATCGTGTTCATCGAGAGCTGATCACGCACGAGACGACTTTCACGACCGACGAACCGGGAACGGACGGGCCGTCAATCCAGGCGATCTATTCCGAACTCGCGGTGGATGCAAAGCGCAACGCGCTGATTGCGCAGCACGTCAGAGACGCGGTCACGCAACGACGAACGTGTCTCGTGCTGACGAATAGGCTTGACCATCTCGATGCGCTGGCTCAATCCATCGAGGGGTGCGAATCGCCGGTGTTCCGGCTCCACGGGCGCATGGCAGCTGCACAACGTCGCGAGGTTCGACGCGAACTCGGGCTAGCGGAAGCAGAGCAGCGACCGTTCGTGCTGATCGCGATCGACAAGATCGCTGGCGAAGGGCTCGATCTCCCGACGCTCAACACTCTGTTTCTCGCGGTCCCCGTGTCTTTCAAAGGTCGAGTGATTCAGCAACTCGGACGCATCACCCGGGGGCGGCCGGAGGACTCACTCCCAGCTGTGGTCCATGACTACCGTGACAAGAGAGTGCCGCTCTTGGAGCGCATGTACTCGCGTCGTCGCCGCGTCATGGCGAAGGAAGGTTTCGCTATAGCAGACCAGACAACGTCCCAGCGCGGATGATCATATGGAGCGCCAAAATTGCGTGACGAGGGGCCAATTGTACTTGCATCCAGGGCCTCGCCACCGCCGCGCTTCTGACTTTTCCCAATGGTGGATGGATCGACTGGATCTGAGGTGACGGGGACGAACCAAGGGGACCAAAGATCCTGCACGCTATGCAACGCATCACGTGCATTCGGCCTCACTGCGCAGCGCTACGGCCCGGAGAATCAACGATTCGGGCAGCTTCGGCTACCTGGGGGTCAAGGGGTCGTGAATCCTGTCAACCAACCCTGTCAACCACACGCTTCGAGTCACATCGGTTATGCGAAACATTCGAGTCCAGATCAGAGCATGTCGATGCCTAAACGAGCAGCTGCCGGCCCCGTGGATGCGCGGGACGGTCCAGCCTTGCGACTAGGAGATGGTGGGACTCCTGGGCTTCTGCCTGGAGAGGGTGAACTCGGGTGTGGCGAAAACGCCACCCTGCGGCTCGGTAATCTCACCGGCGATCTGGTTGGCGAAAACTGCGGCATCGTCGCAGGGTGCGAAGCCGACGGCGAGGCCCGGTGCCAGATCCCACCAGAGTTGGGCGTTAGCTGAGACTGCGTAGAAGGTTGTGAAGTCGTAGGCCGAGGTAATGGCTGCACGAAAAGCTTGTTCGCAGTCGTGGGGGCTGAGCCAGGTGTGGAGTTCTCGGGACGTGGAAGGTTCGGGCTCGAAGCTTCCGATTCGCAGGCATGCGACCTGCAATCCGAACTTGTCGGAGTAGAGCCGGCACAGCGTTTCGGCCGCGGCCTTTGACACCCCGTACAAACCATCGGGACGGAAGGGATTGTTGGGGCTGACGAGATGGTTGGTGCGATAGAAGCCGGTCAAGCGGTTGCTGCTGGCGCACACGACCTTCCAGACACCGCCCATGCGAGCAGCTTTGAGGAGGTTGTAGATGCCGATGATGTTGACGTCGACCAGGTCGTGGAAGTCGGCCTCGTCGGCAATTCCGCCCAAGTGAATAACCCCGTCGAGCCCGTCGAGTGCTTGCCGGAGGGCTTCGGCGTCTCGGAGGTCGACCTGCATGCTTCGCTCGTGGGGTGCGGTGGGTTTGACCTTCTCGATGTCTAGCAGGATGAGCTCGTCGAAAGCGTCGCCGAGTGTTGCTCGCAAGTGTCGACCGATGTTCCCGGCGGCACCCGTCATGGCCCATCGTCCGCCTGGAATCGAGGTTCGATCAGTCACAGAAGCCCTCTCTTTGGGCCGTTGAGTGTTCCTGCGGCCGAGTTGCAGGCGGCTAAGCCAGTTGACGGAACCTCGTTTTTATCGTGGCAGGGGGCTCTGGCTTCCCTGGAAGGCCCGAGCGCTGACAAAAGGAAGGGCATTCCTGTCAAACTGAAGGAGGTCTCCGCGAAGGTGCTGATCTTCCTACACCGAACAGACGTGCGCGAGGAGCGCCTCGCGCACGTCATTGAGTCGCTCGACACCGAGCTGTTCCTGCGCTCAGCCGGCCGCTCGCATGGCTCCTAAGGGAAGTAGACGGAGATGGGGGCCATTGACGTTGGCGCCATGATTGACGCGATCCAGAAGTTTCGCGACTTCGAGAAGAAAAGCACCCAAGGACTGTTCGGATTGCTAGCGGCTCGCCGCGCAACGCCTTGACGTGCCACGACCTCAGGCCTGCCCCACGGCGAACAAGGGCCACTGTACGACCAGCACAGAGCAAAGAGTTTGCCGCTGCAGGGTATTCGGCTCATCATCATCCACAAGTCGGAGTTCCTGGCGAAGGCCGACAAGATCCTGCACGACCATGAGCGCGACATCGTGATTGTCCGGGTACTGCTCAGCTGACGAAACACCTTTTAAGTCAATACCGTACCGTTAGTGGTACAGTATTGACATGGAGGTGGCGTGATGGGGTATCGGCATGATCTCTGGGAATTGGCTGCGTCCCGTAACGGCGTCGTGACCATCACTGAGGCCGAAGATGCTGGTGTCCCCGCCGTTGAAGTGAGAAAGCTCGTGGCGCGCGGTGCCCTCCTGGGATACGGGCAGGGAGTGTATACCCATCGTGAGGTGCCGACTACGCCGTTCACGGAACCGGCGGTTGCTGTGGCGCTGGGGGGTAAGGGGGCCTTCTTGCACCGTGAGGCGGTGCTCAATTTGGCCGGGATTGGGCAGTTTAATCCGAAGAAAGTGCGCGTAGGCACCCGCCGCCGTGTGCGACGCTCTCTTCCGGAATGGATGGACCTGGAGAACCGCCCTGACGTGACCGATGCGGATCTCACGTACCATGAAGGCATTCCTGCGACGACGGTCCGCCGCGCGCTGGAGGATATGAAGCATCGGATGCCACTGGATCGTTGGGAGGCGCTGGTCGATGAGGCACTGCGGCGTGAGCTGATCACAGACCAAGACGTCGCGTCGTGGAAGGCGGTATCGGCGTGAGCGGGGTGACGCCACCGTTGAACGTGACACAGCTTAATGACCGGCTCGCGCAAGCCGCGCGCGAACTGGGTATTCCGGTTGCGCGTGCGCGGGTGATGCTCTGCACGTTGATCGTGTCCCAGATGCTCCCTGACGCCGTCGCGATCAAGGGTGGAATGGGCATCAAGCTGCGATTTGGCGAGCGTGGCACCCGAGCCACGTCCGACCTCGATCTCTCCACCTGCAGTCGTGGCGAGGAGTTCGAGCAGGTATTCCGTGCGCGACTTGCCGAAGGGTGGGGAACAGTTCCGCCATCGAAGGGTGAGAGGCGGCGCAGCCCCGATGCGCCGGATCGTGTTGCCTTCACCGCGTCAGTGCGCGTAGCCAAGCTTCACGATCCGGGGCTTGCCCGGCCCGAGTATGTGATGCACCCGTATCGGGTGTCGATTGCGTTTCTGGGGAACGCGTGGGGCGCGTTGGACGTTGAAGTGTCTGACCCTGAGATTGGTTTGCACGCGCACCCGCGGAAGGAGATCGACGGGGAGCTGGCATGGTTCGGCGGGTATTTCAGTTTCGGCGAGCTGCAGCCTGTGGAGTTGGTCGATTTGGAGTATCAGATTGCGCAGAAAATCCACGCAGTGACCGATCCCGCCTACGAGCGCGCCCACGATTTGGTCGACCTGCAAATTCTCTGGAATGTTGAACCCGACCTGCCGCTATTGAACCGTCTCTGCGTAGGCACCTTCGGCTGGCGCAACCAACAATTATGGCCGCCACTGCCGCTTCGTCAGATGGAGGGCTGGGCGCTCGCCTACGCCGACGCCCGTGAGGAGACAGAGGTGAACGGCCACACACCTGTCCTCGCGAATGTCGCTGTGGCACGCGACTGGCTCGGCGAGATCATCGAGCGCATCGCCGCATTCGACGCCAGAGCATGACTGGGCTTGCAGGGGCCGAATGGAATGGGCTGCCGCGAGGATTTCGGACAGCGTCTGCTTGGTTCCCCAGGAAGCAGGCAGCAAGTCAGCTTTGGGAGACTCCGTATCGTTGGGCGACGTCGTTCTGGGTTCACGCGGCGCCCTGTAGAACGGTTCTGAGAATTCGCTGGACTGAGAATGGCCGCCCAAGGGAACGTAACTTCCTCGGCGGCAAGGAGGGCCTATTGCCGAAACGCGTCGCGGGACTCCGAGGCTTGGGATGCGTCTTCGGTCTTCCCATTTTCGGTGCGTTGAGCTGTGCCGGACTTTCGACCTAGCATTTTTGAGAGGGTTTAGGCCTCTGCCTGTTGTTGCTCGTCTGTAGATGGGGTTAGCGCAGACTCTGCGCTGCAGAACGCAGGATACGGTCTCGAATCGCTATCGCCAGACCACCGCCGCTGGGCGGAACGACTCGCACCACCATGAGGCCCTGCCGGTCCGCTTCCCGCAAAGCCCAATAGAGCGTGCGCGCATACTCTTTCGCTGTTTCCGGCGCGGAAAGCCTGATGACCCCGGGGGGAGTATGGACGTCATCCCCGGCAATGAGACCTTCCCCTGGCATAGATACGCCGCCAATCAGTACTTGGGCTTTGGGTGAATAGTGGTGCTGGTGGGAGCCGGGAACCCGGAGATCTGTGTCCGGTGTGGTGGTAACGCGCATTCGTGTAGTTTCTTCAATCATCTCGGCCGTGATTGCTCCGGGTCTCAGGATGATGGGACTGCCGCGCGTGCAGTCAATAATGGTGGATTCGACCCCGACATCGGAGTTACCTCCGTCAAGAATGACGTCCGTTGGCGCCAGGTATTGGTGCAGCTCCACCCTCACCGCCTGAGCATTCGTCGGCGATACTGCCCGGTATCGATTTGCACTTGGCGCCGCCACCCCGTTACCGCCCAGGTGGCGAAAATGGCGAAGTAACGCAAGCGCGAGGGGGTGCTGAGGGACTCTGAGTCCAACATTTTCTTGCCCGCCCGTGATGAAGTCTTTGGCTCTTTCGCTGCGAGGCAAAATAAGAGTCATGGGTCCAGGCCAGTAGTCCTGCATCAAGGCTGTGGCAAAACCGGGGACGACCGGTGCCCAGTATCCCAGATCTTGTTGGTCGCACAGATGAACAATCACAGGGTGGGCAGGGGGACGATTTTTTACCGAGTACATTCGTCTCACTGCCTCAGCATTTTCTGCATCAACGCCGAGCCCGTAGACGGTTTCTGTCGGAAACGCAACTAAGCCTCCGGCTCGGAGGGTTTCTGCGGCCCGGCGCACAGGATCGGGGACATCCACGGGTCTAGGTGAGCTCACGCATCAAGGCTTTCAGTGCGTCTGATGCATCGGTGGGAAACGCAACGAGCCACGTCGCTTCTCCGCAAACCACAGACCCGTCACCATCGCAGGCGTTTCCCCAGCTCCTCGGGGCGATACCAATTAGGACGCACCGACAAGGGCGCCGTGGGAGGCAGGGCCTACCAAGCG
>CAYUJX010000058.1:0-8984 GCA_964445125.1 uncultured Microbacteriaceae bacterium | reverse complement strand
AGTTTTTCCCAGGCCAAAACATAGTTGGCGACGTCGATACCAGTGGGCAAGTCCCACATCGTTTGGAGCGACACTTGATCCAAAGGTTTCAAGCTGGTGACCAGCACGACATAAATCGGGATAAGGAAGAAGCTGAGGAAAAACATCAGGAGACCATACTGAACGGTCTTTCCGACAACTTTTTTAGGCGTCAGTGGTTTTTTGGGGCGTGTGGTCTCCACCGAGCTCGTCATACTTTCTCTTTCCTCGTGGTGAAGATCAGGTACGGGATAACGAACACGGCAACAGAAATCAAAATGTAGGTGGCAAGCGTTGCGCCGCGGGCAAAGTTGTAGGCATCAAAGGTTGTTTGCCACATATAGATAGCCGGCACATCGAGAGCGATCTGCTTACCGGCAATCGCAATGATGAGGTCAAAAACTTTCAAGGAAATGTGGCCGAGAATGACAATCGCCGAGAGCGCCACAGGACGAATCATCGGCAGGATGATGCGGGTGTAAATCCCTAACTCACTCGCCCCATCCATCCTGGCGGCTTCTTTGACCTCCTCGGGAACAGAGCGGAGGCCGGCTAAGAACAACGCCATCGTGTACCCGGACATCTGCCAGATGGCGGGAAGGGCGATTCCGAGCATCCCCCAGGTGGGGGTCAGGTGCCACTGATTAATCAAAAAGTCCAGACCCAAAGAATCAAAAAGCAGGTTCAACCCGCTCATGCGTGCGCCCTCTGCAGGGTTCATCAGCCATCGCCAGACAACACCGGTCACGATGAAGCTGACAGCCATGGGAAGAAGGAACACGCTTCGGAAGAACCCTTCGCCCCTCATCTTCTGGTCCAGCAAAATAGCGAGTCCAAGGCCCAGGAAGAGGGAGACCCCGATGAACGCAACGCTGAAAACGGCCGTGTTCCACACATCGATGTGGAAACGCGGATCGCTCATGAGGGCGATGTAGTTGTCGAAGCCGATGAAGTTGGCATCGGCGTTGAGGCCCTGCTCATCGGTAAGAGAAATTTGAATGTTTACGCCAATAAATCCATACACAAAGACGCCGAGAAGGATCAGCGAGGGGGCCAAAAGCGTCAGTGCCGGCCAGTGCCTCCGAAGAACTTTCTTCATGGTTTTACCTTACGTTAATGCGAGTGTGGGGTGGCCAATGGCCACCCCACACCGCTTATAGTGCGGTCTTTTAGCCTGCTGCCGTAACCATCGCTGCCTGGAATGCAGCGACATCCTTGGTGCCCAGGAACAAGCCCAGGGCGGTGTCGATGTCTGCTTTCCATGCGTTAGACGCGGTCACACCGTGGGTGAGCGAACCAGCAACTTCGTTGCTTGCCCAGTCGTCCATGGCGCTCTGCAGGTAAGGGGGGTAGATTGCTCTGTCAGCGTCACTACGTGCGGGGATGGAACCCTTTTGCACGTTGAACGCATCCTGACCAACAGCTGAACCAGCAACAGTCAACCAAGCGATGGCCTGGTCACGGTTAGCTGCGTCCTTGGGCAGGGTGAAGGAGTCACTGAGGAACTGGAAGGTTCCTTCGGTTCCTGGCGATGCTGCCCAGGTGTAGCCCTCTTGCTCCACGAGTGAGTTGTCTACGCGGAAGAAGCCTTCTGCCCAGTCACCCATGATGTTGAAGGCTGCGTCGCCGTTGATGACCAGCTGTGAAGCGTCCTGCCAAGCAAGGCTGGCTGCGTCAGAGTTGGTGTACTCGAGGACGCGTGCGAAGGTCTCGACAGCGGCAGTTACGTCAGCGCCGGCCCAGTCGGTGGAACCATCCCACAGACCGTTGTATGCGCTCGTGCCGAGCTCGCCCAGAAGGACGGTCTCGAAGAGGTGCAATTGAGTCCACTGCTCACCCAAAGCCAAAGGAATGATTCCTGCAGCGTCGAGGATTTCAGCGGCAACAAAGAAGTCGTCCCATGTTGCGGGCATCTCAATGTTGTTGTCGGCGAGAACGCTGGGGTTGGCCCACATGACGTTCGAGCGGTGGATGTTCACGGGAACGGAGTAAATAGCACCGTCAACCGTGATCAAGGGGAGAAGAGTGTCGGGCATGACCGAAACCCAACCCTGCTCGTCATACAGGAAGGAAAGATCTTCCAGTTGACCGGCGGTGATGTAATCCATCAGCTCAGCACCAGCGTGACCCTGGAAGGATTCAGGTGGGTCACTGGCTTCGAGGCGTGTTGCCAAGACAGCACGGGCGTTGGTGCCTGCACCACCGGCGACGGCGCCGTTGATGAACTCAATGTCGGGGTACTCGGCGTTGAAAATCTCAATGAGGGCGTTGAGCCCTGCTTCCTCGCCACCACCGGTCCACCACGAGAAGACCTCGACGGAACCAGAGAGTGTTTCGGATGCAGCGGGGGCGCCATCATCTGTGGCCGGTGCTTCTACTTCCGCGGTGCTTGCACAGCCAACCAACCCGAGGGTCAGGGCAGCCGATGCTGCGAACGTTTTGACGGCTCGCTTCTGCAGTGTCTGCATTTAATGCTCCTTGTCGTATTCGACGCTGCCCAAATACGAGCAGCTTGATAGTATGTTTACAACAACAACAAACTAAATGTTGCGATTTCTTCATCTTGTTACCAATTCGTTGCGAAAGCTCGGCCAAGGATTGAGGCTTTGTCTCCCACCCGAAAACTCCCCCCGACAGCGAAGGATGCACACCCTCGCTCGCACTTAGGCGTGCGCCAGCAAAATTTGGCGTCCATTCTGAAATTGGTGCACCTTTACGGTTCGCTCACACGGTCCGAGTTGGTCATTATGACCGGTCTCAATCGATCCACAGTGCTCGACCTCGTGGCCGATTTGGAATCGCGGGTGCTCGTCACCCAGCACCAACTTTCCGGCGTGGGAGAAGTGGGTCGGCCCAGTATTGAAGTCACCGCGTGCGACACCATCATCACGTTTGTCGTCATCCCACGGCTTCGAGAACTCACCGTGGGTGTGGTCGGACTCGGGGGGAAAGTGCTCCAACGCCAACGCCACCCCATGCCAGAGGGCGCCACCCCAGAAGAGGTGGCGGACAAAGCCGGTGCCATCATCAATGAGCTTCGAACAACCCTTCCCCCTGACACCACGATTGCCGGCGTGGGGGTAGCCGCACCGGGGCAAGTTCGGGTTGCAACGGGCGATATGCGCTGGGCCCCCGGCTTGGGTTGGCAGGAAACGCCGTTTGCCCAACTCCTCAACCAGCGCACCGGACTCTCTGTGCGCTTGGATAACGATGCCAGTTTGGCGTGCGCCGCCGAACAGGCGTTTGGCGCGGGTCAAGGACGTCAGAACATGATCTTTCTCATCGGTGTGCCCGGCGGTTTGGGTGGTGGTGTCACGATTAATGGCGAATTACTCCGTGGCCATCACGGCTACGCCGGAGAACTCGGACACATGCGGATATCCGACGAGACGACCCGGGATTACTCTGGTATCCCCGGCACTCTCGAGGCTATGGTTCGCCGAGACGACCTGCTTGCTGCGGTGAACCTTATCGACGTGGAAGATGACCAACTTTTTGAGGCCCTCCGCTCTCAACGCGATGAACCCGCTGTTTCCGCAATATTAGACCGCCAGACCCACTATCTCGGCCGCGCCATAGCGCTCCTTCTCTGCGCGGCAAACCCTGAGATTGTGGTGCTGAGCGGTTTTCTTGAAATCCTGCTCGAATTGCGCAGAGACCAGCTCATGGAAGACATTGCGGCTCAAACCTTCCCGGTCGCGTTGGAAGGCGTCGAAATCCACCCGGGAAAAATGGGCTCGCGACTTCTCCTAGTGGGAACCGCAGAACTGGCTTTCCAAGAGCTGCTGGAAGATCCACTCGGCGCCCCACTGGTGAGCCCTTAGCCGCGCGTCAATTTCACGGGCACAAAGGTCTTCCGAGGGAGACTAGGTCCCGCATGAATGCTGGGGTGAAGCGTTTAGGCTCAAGAGATGCTTGATGATGTTTTGCGCCGACTGCGCGCCACCCGTTTAGGCAAGATAGGACACGGGAAGGTTGACCAAACACGAACAGCCTCAGCGTTGTTTGGAGGCAATTTTTCTGACACCGCGACGGTGAAACAAGAGTTTGGCCACAGCATCCTCGGTCTAGGCGTCATGGACAACCTCGAAGGAGAGATCGTCAGCCTTGATGGTGAAACCTGGAGAATCCCGACGGATGGCACACCGCTGCCGGTTGGCGGCGAGGAAACCATTGCCTTCGGTATTGCTGCCACCGGCGGTCTGGCTCACTATCTTCCCCTTACCCCGGGCCTTGACATGGCGGGGATAGTGGCCGCGCTTGATTCTTACCTGATGACCACCCACGTCGACCACGAGGAAGTGGTCTGTGCGATTAAGATTGAGGCCACGTTCACGGACGTTGTGCTTCGCACGGTGGGACACCCCCAATATGAGGGTGAAACATTGGGAGACATCATTGACGATGAAACTCGGTTCACTTTTGATTCCTGGAGGGGCACCCTGGTGGGGTTTCGCTATCCCGATGCCACCACCGGGGAAACCATCCCCGGCCTTCACCTGCACGCGATTAGTGATGATCGAACCTCGGGTGGTCACGTGCGCAACGTGACATTGAGCACCCCCGTGGTGGCAGCACTGTGGATTGACGAGCTTCACCTCAGCCGTGACGCCTCAGACACCATGGAGACCTCCGCCGCTGTTGACTTTGACGCTCTCGAAGGGCCTCTTGCGGCACGGTAGTGCTGCGCGCCAAGCACGTGACCTGGACTATTGACTCCTTCTTAGCTCACACAATTGCATCCATCTCCCCCTATTTGTATACAGAAATTCCTCACAAAGCCCCAAAGTGGCGGTAATCAGGCTAAAGTCGGTATTAATGTATACATTAGGGACTGGAGTGCCGGGATGAAAGTAAGTGAACGGGCGTATCGAAGCCTTGTCGCCGACATCCTGGATGGTTCCTTGCCACCGGGGAGCCTGATGTCCGAGGTTGAGCAATCCACTCGACTAGGGATTTCTCGGACTCCCTTTCGTGAAGCGCTGTCGCGGCTCTATGCGGACGGGCTTGTCACAAAACCCTCGGGACGCAATGTCTTTGTTTCTCCCCTATCTCTCGAGGGCATTCATAAGCTTTACGAAGTTCGGCGCTCACTCGAAGAACTCGCAGCCAGGCTTGCGGCCCGACGAGGGGACCCTCAGGTATTTGAAAAACTAGCCCTTCGATTTGAAGACGCCTCCCAGCAACTGCAGGGCTCCAAAGAGTCAGTAGACAACTACTACCAACTCAATAAAGATTTCGATGAGGCGGTTGACGCCACCGTTGATAACGAGTACCTCGTCTCCGCTTTAGCCAGCATCCGACAACATTCCACGCGAGCTAGAAGCATTGCCCGAAGCGATCTTCCCCGGCTCCGAGCGAGCGCCGCAGAGACCAGGGTCATCTGTGACGCCATCGTGTCGCGCAACGAAGATGTTGCCGCGCACGCCACTCACCTTCATCTCCACCACAGCCTCCACCACGTTTTTTCCACCATTGGCACTGCCCTGCCGGCATAAAGTAACCTCCCCACCCCAAGAAAGTTGGACCTCCCCATCATGGCCACCACGCACACCGTGAGAACTCACCCCAGCAGCGAACATCTGGAGAAAAAAGCCCAGTTGGCCTGGAAGCTCGCTGAGGTTGCCGCCGACACCACTCTGGCAACCCCAGAGGTTAGCGCGATGGTGGCAAATCGGGTCATTGATAATGCTTCCGTTGCCGTCGCCTCGGTCAATCGATCGGCCGTGCGTGCGGCACGAGATCAAGCGCTCAGCCACTCTCCGTCCCACGGTGGTCCAGGAGCAAACGTCATGGGGGAGAAACTGACGCTGCGCACCTCACCGGAGTGGGCAGCGTGGGCTAATGGAGTGGCCGTGAGGGAACTTGACTTTCACGACACGTTCCTGGCAGCTGACTATTCCCACCCCGGAGACACCATCCCGGCCTTGATTGCTACCGCCCAGCACCTCCAGGTGGAAGGGGACAAGCTCACCCGGGCAATTTCCGTCGCCTATGAAATACAGGTATCTCTGGTCAAGGGAATGTGCCTTCATGAACATAAGATTGACCACATCGCCCACCTTGCCCCAGCAATTGCGGGCGGTTTAGGAAACCTTCTCGAGCTACCCACCGGCGTAATTTTTGACGCCATCGGACAGGCCCTCCATACGAGTACCGCTACCCGGCAGTCCCGAAAAGGAGAAATTTCTAGTTGGAAAGCGTACGCACCCGCGTTCGCTGGCAAAATTGCCATCGAGTCCGTCGATCGGGCCATGCGCGGAGAGACCAGCCCCTCCCCCATCTATGAGGGCGAAGATGGTGTTATCGCCTGGATGTTGGGGGGGAAAGACGTTATGTACAGCATCACCCTGCCGGATGAAGGAGAGCCCCGATCCGCCATTTTGGAAACATATACCAAGGCTCACTCGGCTGAATACCAGGCCCAAGCACTGATTGACTTGGCGACGCGCCTCCATCTGCGCCACCCTGAGCTGGCCGATCCGGCAGCGGTTAACAACATCACCATTCACACGTCGCACCACACCCATGTTGTTATCGGATCCGGCTCGGGCGACCCCCAAAAGTATGATCCCCAGGCGTCGCGGGAGACGTTAGACCATTCCCTCCCCTACATTTTCGCCGTGGCACTCCAGGACGGTTCGTGGCATCATGAAGAAAGCTACGCTCCAGAACGAGCCACGCGTCAGGACACCATTGACCTGTGGAGAAAAATCACGACGCAAGAAGATCCCTTCTGGAGCGCTCGTTATCACTCCGCGGATATGAGTGACAAAGCGTTTGGAGGCCGGGTGGACATTGAACTCACCACGGGTGAGCACATCATCGACGACATAGCTGTCGCCGATGCGCACCCCCTGGGCTCATCGCCCTTTGAGCGCGAGGACTACATCGAGAAATTCCAGTCCCTCACCTCGCCGTTCATCCCTGCCACAGAGTCGGAAAGGTTCCTGGACTTAGCACGCCGATTATCCACGCTGTCTTCCGACGAGGTGGCACAGCTCTCCGTCCACGTAGAGGGCGCACACACTGGTTCAACGAAAGGGCTGTTCTGATGCTTCACTCCCGCATTTCGGTTGCTGATAAACGCAGAAGCCTTCGAGAGAAAATCGCCGGCACGTCCATCCTTCAGATGCCGGGTGCGTTCAACCCACTCTCCGCAAAAATCATCGAACGCCAGGGGTTTGGGGCGGTCTACATCTCCGGGGCCGTCATTTCTGCAGAACTGGGGTTGCCCGATATCGGGCTCACGACGTTAAGCGAAGTGAGCGGTCGCGCACAGCAAATCAGCCGAGTCACGGACCTGCCCACACTTGTTGATGCTGATACCGGCTTCGGTGAAGCCATCAATGTTGCACGAACAGTGCAGGTGATGGAAGATGCCGGCGTATCGGGAATGCACATCGAAGACCAGGTGAACCCCAAACGCTGCGGTCACCTTGATGGCAAGGCAATCGTGGACAGGGCTACGGCGCTTCAGCGCATCCGCGCGGCAGTGGATTCACGTCGGGACCCCGACTTCATGATCGTGGCACGAACTGACGCACGGACCGTTGTGGGCTTTGAAGAAACCGTGGAGCGCGCCAAAGCGCTCGTCGGCGCTGGCGCCGATGCGATATTCCCGGAAGCGCTCGCCTCCCTCGACGAATTTGAACAGCTATGCCGAGCAGTCGATGCCCCGGTCATCGCTAACATGACGGAGTTTGGAAAAACCGAGCTCTACACGGCCGCCGAGCTGGAAAACGTGGGAGTCAAGATAGTTATTTATCCCGTGTCGTTACTGCGTCTCGCGATGGGGGCGACCGTGCGGGGGCTGGAGACTCTCGCCCGGGAAGGAACGCTTTCTTCGGTGACGCCAGAGATGCAGACTCGCTCCGATTTATACGACGTTCTGGATTACGAATCGTTCAACCACTTTGATTCCGAGGTTTTTAACTTCACCGTGCGCAACAACGCCTAGGCACATATCATTGTGCGCCACCGAGAGAGAGGAAAACGATCATGACAGATGCCACGCCCACAATCCACAAGGGGCTTGCCGGTGTGGTCGCGGATTCAACCGGAATATCCACGGTTAACTCCGAGACCAATTCTCTTCTCTACCGGGGGTTCAGTGTTGAAGACCTTGCTCGCGAAAAATCTTTCGAGGAGGTCGCCTACCTGCTGTGGAACGGCGAGTTGCCGACCGAGAGCGAACTGGCGTCCTTCCGACTGCGCGAGCGTCACTCGCGAAGCCTGCCGCCTGGCATCAAGCACATCATTGACTCGCTCCCGGGGGAGGCTCACCCCATGGATATTGTCCGAACCGCCGTCAGCGGTCTGGGCGCCTCTGACCCGCAGTGGGCCGACTCTCGTCGCGACGCGAACATAACAAAAGCGGAAGGCCTTTTTGCCGTCTTGCCGTCGATCATCGCCTACATCCAGAGGCGCAGGCGCGGTGAAGAGATTGTTGAGCCCCGTGATGACCTGGACTACTCGGAAAACTTCCTGTGGATGTCTTTTGGCGCTGTCCCCGACGCGACAGTCGTTGACGCTTTTCGGGTTTCCATGATCCTGTATGCAGAACACTCCTTTAACGCCTCAACTTTCACAGCACGCGTTATCACCTCAACGCTCTCAGACATCTATTCCGCCGTCACCGGGGCAATCGGGGCGCTGAAAGGACCCCTTCATGGCGGGGCAAATGAGGCCGTAATGGCGACCTTTGACGACATCGGACAAGGAGATGCCACCACAGAACGCGTTGCGCAGTGGCTCGATACGGCACTGTTGGAGAAGCGAAAAATCATGGGCTTTGGTCACCGCGTCTACAAAGACGGTGATTCCCGTGTTCCTAGAATGCGAGAAGCCCTGGTCGAACTGGTGGAACATTACAAGCGACCAGACATTATGAGGTTGTACACCGCCCTGGAGCTCGGGATGGCGGAAAAGAAACACATCAAGCCGAATTTGGATTACCCTTCCGG
>CAYUJX010000057.1:0-9104 GCA_964445125.1 uncultured Microbacteriaceae bacterium | reverse complement strand
ATATCCACAGATCCGTCGGGCGCCTGGGGGGTTCCCACGGCGAGAAAGTGCACGGCGTGGCCCCGCACAGTCGAGAAGTCGGTGGAAAAGTGGAGGCGCTCAAGGTTGGAGCGCAGAAGCTCGTTGAACCCCGGTTCGTGAAAAGGGGCAATCCCGCTGGACAGAGACGCGACCCGTGCTTCGTCGACATCGATGCCCACAACCTCGTGGCCCAGCTCAGCCATGGATGCGGCATGGACGGCACCGAGATAGCCGCAGCCAATAACAGAAATCTTCACGAGGATAACCCTAGGGGAGGCTAGGAGGCCCGCGGGAGCAGGCCGAGCGCTGCGTGCGCACGGGCAAGCGTGGCCTCGGCCGTGATGGCCGCCTTCTCAGCGCCCTGGGCAAGAAGTCGATCGAGCTCTCCAGGATCAGCTAACAGCTCGTGGGTGGTGGTGCGGATGGGGGTTACCAGTGCAACGAGGGCTTCAGCAACTTCAGTTTTGAGAGCTCCGTAGCCCTGTCCGGCAAATCCTGCCACTACTTCGTCCATGGGGCGGGCACTAGCCAGAGCCATGAGGCTCAAAAGATTGGAGACACCGGGCTTGGTGATGGGATCAAAGTGAATGGAGTTCTCCGTGTCCGTCACCGCCGACTTAATTTTTTTGGTCATGACCGCAGGCTCATCCAGGAGCCAGAGGATTCCCGCGGGGGAGTCACCTGATTTAGACATTTTGGAGGAAGGGTTTTGTAAGTCGAAAATCTTGGCAGCACCCTCCAGAATGGTCACCTCAGGAACCGTAAAAACGTGACCATAGCGTTGATTAAAACGGGTGGCAACATCTCGGGTGAGCTCAATATGTTGCCGCTGGTCCTCTCCCACGGGAACCATGTTGGCATCATGGGCGAGAATGTCCGCGGCCTGCAAGACCGGGTACGTGAAGAGGCCGACGGTGGCGTTGTCAGAGCCCTGCTTGGAGGATTTGTCTTTGAACTGGGTCATCCGGCTTGCTTCACCAAAAGCGGTCACCGTGTTGAGGATCCACGCCAACTCGCTGTGAGCGGGAACATGGGACTGGATGAACAGGGTCGATGTGTGCGGGTCAATACCGCTGGCAATGTATTGAGCTGCGGTTTTTCGAGTGTTTTCCGAGAGTTTTGCCGGGTCTTGGGGAACAGTGAGGGCGTGGAGATCCACCACACAAAACACCGCCTCGTGCGTCTTTTGCATCTTGATCCACTGCAGCAGCGCACCCGCGTAGTTTCCCAAATGCAGAGAGTCGGCAGAGGGCTGCATGCCAGAAAACAACCGGGGAGTCATCATGGGTAGTTAGCGTAACGGACTAGATGTTGTAGTCGGCAACAACGGGAGCGTGATCCGACCATCTCGTGTCATAACTGGGCGCGCGATCGATGGTGTAGCTCGTCACTGAGGGGGCAAGGCCCGCATTCGCCAGGTGATAGTCAATGCGCCAACCGGTGTCATTGTCGAAAGCTTTTCCCCTCCAACTCCACCAGCTGTAGGGACCCTCTATGTCGCCGTGGAACGCGCGGCCAATGTCGACAAAGCGCCCTGACCCTCCGGTGTTGTACTGCTCGTCATCTTCGTGACCCATCCATTGGTCAAAATAGGCCCGTTCTTCGGGGAGGAATCCAGAATTTTTGAGGTTTCCCTTCCAGTTGCGGATGTCAAGTTTTCGGTGACCGACATTCAAATCTCCCACCACTACAGCGGGCTGTGGTGCCTTCCCCAGTTGTGTCATTCTCTTCGTCATGAGTTTAAGAAACTCGTACTTGGAATCCTGTTTGGGCGTCCCCGCTTCTCCGGAGTGGACGTAGCAGCTCACAACGGTCAGCGTGTGGCCGAGGGGTGTCTCAATGTCGACTTCCAGCCAGCGCCCGGCAGTGTCCACGCCCTTGGGCCCCAAGGCCGTGCTCACTCGGGTGTGGGGTACGCGAGTGGCAATAGCGACTCCTGCGCGCCCTTTAGCACTTGCCGCGTCGTGAGCGATGACCCAGTCATCACCGAGCAGAGCAACCAGGTCATCGCGTTCGGCCCGAACTTCTTGCAAGGCAAGGATGTCGACTCCCCGCTCAGCGAGCCAAGGCTGCATTCCCTTTCGGAAGGCAGCCCGAACGCCATTGACGTTGACGCTCGCTAGACGCACCATGGAGATTGTTAGGCGTGACCGCGAAGCACAGCTTGCTTCACTTCAGCAATTGCTTTGGTGACTTCGATTCCTCGGGGGCAGGCCTCAGAGCAGTTGAAGGTGGTACGGCAACGCCAGACCCCTTCCTTGTCATTTAAAATGTCTAACCGAACCTGCGAGCCTTCGTCGCGAGAGTCAAAAATGAAGCGGTGAGCGTTCACAATCGCCGCGGGACCAAAATATTGACCATCTGTCCAGAACACGGGGCAGGCGGAGGTGCAGGCTGCGCACAAGATGCACTTGGTGGTGTCATCGAAACGAGCGCGCTCTTCGGGTGACTGCAGTCTTTCCTTGTCCGGCTTTGAGGAAGCAATCAGAAAAGGTTGCACTTGGCGGTAAGACTCAAAGAAGGGTTCCATGTCCACAATGAGGTCTTTTTCCAAGGGAAGACCTTTGATGGCTTCGACATACACAGGTTGTGACACGTCAAGGTCTTTAATCAAAGTTTTGCAGGCCAACCGGTTACGGCCGTTAATGCGCATTGCGTCAGAACCACAGACGCCATGCGCACAGCTTCGGCGAAAGCTCAGCGTGCCATCTTGTTCCCACTTGATTTTATGGAGCCCATCGAGAACGCGGTCGGTGGCAACCATGGAGACGTCAAAATCTTCCCAGTATGGTTCGGCGTCTTTTTCTGGGTTGAACCGTCGCACAATAAAGGTGACGGTGAAGGAGGATACCTCCGGCGCGTCGAGGGTGGCCGCTGCGGATGACGTCGCCATTAGTACTTCCTCTCCATGGGGGGGTAGTTGGTGATCACGACGGGTTTCCAGTCGATAGAAATATGGTCTTCCATGTCCGCGGAGGTTGCATCCCCGGTGAGATACGCCATGGTGTGCTTCATGAATTCCTCGTCGTTACGGTCGGGGTAGTCATCGCGCATGTGACCTCCACGGCTTTCTTTGCGACTCAGCGCTGACGCAACCACAACTTCAGCGATATCGAGCAGGAACCCCAGCTCGATTGCTTCGAGCAAGTCCGTGTTATAACGCTTACCCCGATCGTGAATACCAATGTTTTTGTAGCGCTCCCGCAAAGAATGAATGGTCTTTGCCACGCTGCGCAAAGAATCATCGGTTCTAAAAACTTGAGCGTTGCGGTCCATTTCCACCTGCAACTCTTTGCGCAACACCGCCAAACGCTCGGTGCCCTCTGCTCCGCGAGCATTCTCGATCATCTCGCGAACCTCTTTGGCGGGGTCCTCAGGAAGCGGGGCAAACTCCGCGCTATTGGCGTATTCGACCGAGTACCTTCCGGCGCGCTTGCCAAACACGTTGATATCGAGCAAAGAGTTCGTGCCCAACCGGTTAGAACCGTGAACCGACACACACGCGCACTCACCGGCGGCGTAGAGGCCTCGGATGACGGTGACATTGTCGGAGAGCACCTCCGCTTTGATGTTGGTGGGGATACCACCCATCGCGTAGTGGGCGGTGGGCATCACCGGGACCGGTTCAACAACAGGGTCAACACCCAGATAGGTCCTGGCAAACTCCGTGATGTCGGGAAGTTTTGTTTCCAACACCTCTGCGCCAAGGTGGGTGCAATCGAGAAGGACGTAGTCCTTCTCAGGCCCTGCCCCTCGGCCTTCAGCCACTTCCTTCACCATGCAGCGAGCAATAATATCTCTGGGCGCTAAGTCCTTAATGGTCGGCGCGTATCGCTCCATAAACCGCTCGCCCGAGCCGTTGCGCAAAATGGCACCCTCGCCCCTGGCTCCCTCGGTGAGCAGAATCCCCAACCCAGCGAGACCCGTCGGATGAAATTGGAAGAACTCCATATCCTCCAGCGGTATGCCTTTGCGCCAGATAATGCCCACACCATCACCGGTCAAGGTGTGAGCGTTCGAGGTCGTCTTGTAAATCTTCCCAAAACCACCGGTAGCAAACACCACCGCTTTGGCGTGAAAGACGTGGATGTCTCCGGTGGCAAGCTCGTACGCGACGACCCCGGCCGCTTTCTGAGGCTGTGGTTTGCCCGCAATCGCCTCGCCCTCGGGGTCATCGACCATAATTAAATCGAGCACGTAGTACTCGTTATAGAAGTTGATTCCCAGCCTTACGCAGTTCTGGAACAGAGTCTGCAAAATCATGTGACCGGTGCGGTCCGCGGCATAGCAGGAGCGACGGACGGGGGCTTTCCCATGATCTCTGGTGTGACCACCAAACCGACGCTGGTCGATCTTGCCATCAGGTGTCCTGTTGAAAGGAAGCCCCATGTTTTCCAAATCGATGACGGCATCAATAGCCTCTTTGGCAAGAATTTCTGCAGCATCTTGGTCGACCAGGTAGTCCCCACCTTTGACAGTGTCAAAGGTGTGCCACTCCCAGTTGTCCTCTTCAATGTTGGCAAGAGCAGCGGCCATGCCACCCTGCGCGGCGCCTGTGTGTGACCGGGTCGGGTACAGCTTGGAGATAACAGCAGTGTTGGCGTGCGGGCCGGCTTCGATTGCCGCTCGCATGCCGGCGCCACCGGCGCCGACAATGACAACATCAAACTGGTGGTGGTGAGTTGTTGCAGAATCGAGAGGGGTCGCTACCGTGGGGGAACTGGGTGCCATATCTCCTACTTCACTGCCGCGCAGAACGAGGGCAAAAGCTCAGCCGGCGAGCCTGCGGGGCATGGGTCAAAAGCGTAAATAGTCAGAGTCCCCAACGCAAGAAGCGCAACGGTGGAAACCAACAGAGCGCCGTGGAGGACCTTGCGGAAAGTATCGGTGCTGGCGTAGTCATTGACCAGGGTACGCATTCCGTTGGCGCCGTGAATGAGGGCGAGCCAGAGCATCGCGGTGTCCCACACCACCCAGAAAGGATCAGTGAATTTGCCCGCGACGAAAGCAAAATCAATGGCTTTCACTCCTTCGCCCACCATGAGATTAACGAAGAGGTGGCCAAAGATGAGAACGATAAGAACGATGCCGGACGCTCGCATATAAATCCAGCCCCACTTTTCCCAGTTGATACCTCGTTGCCGGGAACGGGCGGGTGATTTTGGGGCTTCAATTGTGACGGTCATTTTTTTACCACCCAAAGACGTTCATGAGATGACGGGGAGTGAAGGCCACCATGACGGCAAGCCAGAGACCGAGGACAACGTAGAAGAGCGCGACGTGATGCCGGGTTCCGATGTTCCAAAAGTCCACGAGAATAATCCGCAATCCATTGAAGGCGTGGAACACGATGACCGCGACGAGAGCTACTTCAGCGACCCCCATGAGGGGCGTCTGGTAGGCGCCAATGACAGCGTTGTACGCCTCAGGGCTAACCCGGACCAGCGCCGTGTCCAGAATGTGGACGAGGAGAAAAAAGTAGATACTCACGCCGGTAATTCGGTGCAAAACCCAGGACCACATGCCTTCGCGGCCACGATAAAGCGTGCCGCCGGGGATGATACTTTTCTTGCGGGGAGCGGGAGGGCCGAGGATCACTGCGGGTGAATTGGTGGTGTTGCTTGTTGTCACGAGACTGGAACCTTTCGTGTGGTTCGTTGCTCCTTCATCATATGGTGTCGAGTGGGGGCTTCTTCTCAGGTTGCCGTTAGCCTAGGAACATGGCTGGTGATTTTTTTGCGGTTATCCCTGCGGGGGGTTCTGGAACCCGTTTGTGGCCGCTGTCACGGTCCCAGGAGCCAAAGTTTTTGCTGGATCTTTTGGGTTCCGGTCAATCGCTCCTGGTCGACACCGTTGAACGCCTTGAACCTTTTGCCCCGGTGGAAAGAGTCTTTGTGGTTACCGGTGGCGCGCACCACGACGCCGTGCGCACACAACTCCCCAACCTTCCCGCCGGGAACGTTCTTGTGGAGCCATCGCCCAAAAACTCGGCTGCCGCGGTCGGCCTGGCGGCCTACGTTTTGCAGCTCAGCCACCCCGACGCGATTGTCGGGTTTTTCGCCGCCGATCACGTTGTTGCTGAGCAAGACGCGTTTCGGAGCGTGGTCGGGACTGCGGTGGACGCAGCCAAAAGTGGCCTGATGGTGACCATCGGCATTACTCCCACCGAGCCCTCCAGTGCCTTTGGATACATCAAAAAGTCGGGGTCCCACCAGGGCAGTGTTGCAGTCCATCACGTCGGTGAGTTTGTAGAAAAACCTTCTTTTCTTGATGCGCAGCGCTTTGTGGCGAGCGGCGAGTACCTCTGGAACGCGGGCATATTTGTCGGATCAGTTGCGAGCGTGGTGAAGGCGTTTGATCAGTTTGCTCCCGAACTAGGTGGCCCGCTGCGCAACATCGCAGCTCTGTTGCTCGCAGGAGGGGACATTGACGAATTGTGGGAGGCACTTCCCTCGATAGCTTTCGACTATGCCGTGGCGGAACCTGCGGCGAAGGCGGGTCACTTCCTGGTCGTGCCAGGAAGTTTTGGGTGGCGCGATATCGGTGACTTTGCGTCGCTCGCGCAAGCCCAACAGGCCAATGAATCGTCTGGTGTCATCGTTGTGGGCGATTCAAGCAAAGTGCATCCGCATAACTCCACGGGAATTGTTGTCGCCTCTTCCGGTCGGATCATCACACTCTTAGGGGTGGAGAACATTGTGGTCGTAGATACCCCTGACGCACTCTTGATCACGACAAAAGAACATGCCCAGGATGTCAAGCAGGTGGTGGACCACATGCGTGACCAGGGCCTGGAGGAGCTCCTTTAGCGGAGGGTTTGCCCTCCCAGCGCTAGCATCGTGGGTATGCGGATTTTGATTACCGGCGGAGCCGGATTTGTGGGCTCTCACCTTTCTGACCGGCTCCTCACCGCCGGTCACGAGGTTGTTGTCGTTGACAACTACTTCACAGGCTCAAAACAAAATCTTGAACATCTTTTTGGCAACCCTAAGTTTGAAACCATCCGACATGACGTGACATTTCCTCTCTATGTCGAGGTCGACGCGATTTATAACCTTGCGTCTCCCGCGTCACCCATCCATTACCAACACGATCCGGTCCAAACAACGAAGACAAACGTCATGGGGGCTATCAACATGCTCGGCCTCGCCAAGCGCCTGGGCGTTCCCATCCTTCAAGCCTCCACCTCTGAGGTGTACGGAGACCCCGAAGTGCATCCGCAAACCGAGCAGTATTGGGGCAGAGTCAATCCGATTGGGCCTAGGGCCTGTTACGACGAAGCAAAGAGAGTTGCAGAAACTCTGTTTTTTGATTACCACCGGCAACACGGTCTGAACATTCGGGTCGCGAGAATCTTCAACACCTATGGCCCCCGGATGGCTGCGGATGATGGTCGCGTGGTCAGCAACTTTATTGTCCAAGCACTCCGCGGTGAGCCCCTCACCATTTATGGCGATGGGTCCCAAACGCGGTCCTTCTGCTACGTCGATGACCTGGTGTCGGGCCTCGTGGGTCTGATGGAAAACTCGAAGGGCGAGATCGGCCCGATGAATCTGGGTAACCCGGGTGAATTCACCATGCTTGAGCTTGCTTCGCTCGTCCTCGAACTCACCGGCTCGTCGTCGAAGCTGGAGAACACAGCGCTCCCCACCGACGATCCGCGACAACGCCAGCCTGATATCACTCTCGCGAAGGCCACGATGGGGTGGGAGCCGAAGGTGGCACTGCGAGAGGGTTTGGGAAAGACCATTTCTTATTTTGAGGCTCACCTTAAGGCTCTCGGCTAAGCCGATGGCCATACCTTTTATCCTGGACACCGACACGGCGCAGGACGACTGCATCGCAATCCTCCTGGGATTACTTGATCCCTTGGCCGACCTCAGAGCAGTAACGATGGTCGCGGGCAATGTGGGATTTGATCAGCAAACTCAGAACGCCTTCATGACTCTCAGCGTTGCCGCAGCACTGGGCGACTGTCCGGTCTATCTGGGATGCCGGAGGCCGATGGTTCGCGAGTGGGTATCCGCAGAGAATGTGCACGGCGATGGTGTGGGTGGCCTCTCGATGGACACCACGGGTGTGTCCCCGGAAGAAGAACACGCGATTGATGCTCTTTTGCGCCTGACGGCAGAGTCTCCAGGGGAACTCACCGTGGTGGCGATTGGCCCTCTGACCAACATCGCCATGGCAGTGGTGAAGGACCCCACCTTTCCTCGTCGCGTGAAGTCGCTCTACATTATGGGCGGTTCAAATAACGCGCGCGGCAACATCACGGCGGCCGCGGAGTTTAATTTTTATGTAGATCCCGATGCGGCGAAAATTGTGTTCGGCGCAGGCTTCGATATCACCGTTGTTCCGTGGGAGCCGCTCACCGTCACTGACGCCCTTTTCTCCCGGGACCAAATGGCAGAAATTGGGCACGGAGGATCGCCGGTCGCGTCATTTTTTGCCCAGGTGTGTGAGGCGACGCTGGAGTTTGATGAGAGTGTCGGAATCCCCGGATCTACCCACCCGGATTCCTTGACAGTGGCGCTGTTGCTCCACCCTGAAATGGTGACCCGAAGCGCTGCGTACGCGGTGGAGATAGAGGCGGATTCCGAGCTGACGAGAGGTTATTCCGCGATGTCGTGGGGGGTTCATGGGTTAAAGCCCAATGCTCGTGTGATTGAAGCCGTTGACTCCGCGGCGTTCTTTGGTTACATCAAGGACACCATGGCAACAGTGACGGTGCCTTCGAGGCCCATCGTGGGCCTGCGCCAGTAGCTCTTGGGACTTTCAACTGTGGCTTGAAGCGCATATGAGCTAGAGGGCCTGTGGCCGAATTTCTTCTCCTGAGCCCGCTCTAGGATAAAGGCATATACAGTCAGATTCTCCTTCGCGTTTCACTCTGTTGAGGCGACAGTCGCGAAGGTCACAGGGCCTGACATTAAATCGCAATGAGAGGACGAAAATAGTGAAAACAATCACCGCAAAGCGTACCTTCGCAGGTATCGCCGCACTCGGTGCTGCTGCTCTCGTGTTGGCAGGTTGTACTGCTGACACGACTGAAGAAGCCGTTACAGAAGAAGCAGCAGTTGTCGAAG
>CAYUJX010000056.1:0-9151 GCA_964445125.1 uncultured Microbacteriaceae bacterium | reverse complement strand
CCCCGGGGCTTGGCGACGGAGCAAAGTACACTGGGGCTATGCCGGCTCTTCGTGTGGATGCGACCGACCCGGAGGCTTTGCGCCGAGGCCTTAAGATCGCTACCCAGGCGATTGCGGCGGGCGAGAGCATTGTCCTTCCCACTGACACGGTGTACGGAATCGGATGCGACCCTTTCCAGGCTGCCGCAGTCGAAGGCCTATTGTTGCTGAAAGGGCGAACAAAACACATGCCTCCTCCTGTGCTGGTGGGATCCAGAGAGGACGCACGCTTGCTGGCTGCAGACATCCCGGATGCGCTTGAACCGGTTTTGGCGCGGTTTTGGCCCGGCGGAGTAACCGTCATTGTTCAAGCATCACCGGCGGTTGTGTGGGACTTAGGCGACACAGGCGGGACCGTGGCACTTCGGATGCCCGCGCACGAGGTTGCCTTGGAGCTTCTGCGAAAGACCGGTCCTCTTGCCGTGTCTAGTGCAAATCTGACCGGAGAACTCTCTGCGCTCAACGTTGATGAAGCGATGAAGCAGTTCGGCGACCGAGTGCCGGTGTATGTTGACGCCGGACCTGTAGGGCATACGTATCGGGACAATCCGGGGAACTCTGGCTCAACCATCATTGATGCGACTGACATGTCTGAGGGTGGTCCCTGGCGTGTGGTGCGACGCGGGGTCGTTTCCCTCGAGGCCATTCACGCCGTTGCCCCGGGAGAGTGGGCCGGCTAATGGACTACCTGCTCGTCGCTTTCGTCACTGCCGTTACTGCGTGGGTTCTTTCCTACGGTTTGTGGCGGCTCGCGCGTCATTACCGGTGGCACCCCGAGATTAGACCTCGCGATGTTCATCAGACCCCCACGCCGAGGCTCGGAGGCATTGCAGTTTTCTTGGGAATGAGCGCGGGAGTCCTTGTTGCCAGTCAGCTTGATTTTTTTAGCGGCGTGTTCGATAACCCTCGGGCAATTATCGCTGTCTTTGTCGCAGCGTTTATTGTTCTTGCTCTGGGTGTCATTGACGACATTTTTGATCTCGACTGGCTGACGAAACTGTCAGGACAGTTTTTGGCAGCCGGGGTGGTTGCATGGCAGGGCGTGCAGATTGTTTCGTTGCCTATCGGCGGTTTGACGCTGTTCTCACCCACATTGTCTTTGATGCTGACCGTCCTGGCGATCGTGGTCGTGATGAATGCGGTGAATTTCATTGATGGCCTGGACGGGTTGGTCGTGGGTGTTGCCCTGATTTCAAACGGCGTTTTTTTCCTTTACGCTTTTGTTCTCTCCCTGGGCGAGCAGGGCGCCCCATTCTTTGGTCTTGCCACGATTCTCACCGTCTTGTTGGCGGCGTCTTTACTGGGTTTCTTGCCGTTGAATTGGAATCCGGCAAAACTGTTCCTGGGGGATTCGGGAGCACTGTTGGTGGGCTTAGTCATGTCGGTGAGCGCCATATCTATCACCGGGCAGATTGACCCCGCGGTGGTCAACCCCACTCAGTTGTTGCCCGCATTTTTGCCGGTCATTTTGCCCCTGGCCGTGCTGATTGTGCCGCTGTTGGACTTCTCGCTGGCCGTTATTCGCCGGCTTCGTCGGGGAATGTCCCCTTTTGATGCCGATAGGGCTCACTTGCACCATCGGCTTCTCGATATGGGCCACACCCATCGCCAGGCCGTTCTCATTCTTTACTCCTGGACAGCGGTGTTAGCGATTGGCACGCTCATGTTCCTCTTTGTTGCCTGGTATTGGGCGCTCGCCATCATTGTGCTGGGCCTCATCGGCTCGACCTTGGTGACGCTTTCCCCTGAGAATCGTTCCCACAATGACCCTTTACTGATTGACGAGGAGACACAATGACCGTGACACAGGTAGTGAAGAAGGCCCTTTTAACCGGCCTGGTAATGACCTCAATTGTGGCCATTGTGGCGGCAATTGTGGGGGCGCTGGTCGCAGATCTTGCCGGAATGTTGGCTGCGCTGGTGGGCGCAGCCATCGCTTTTGCGCTGTTGGGCCTTACTCCGTTGAGCATCATGTGGGGTTTTCGCCTGGGCAAGGGCGACGTGTTGTCTCCCGGATTTTTTGCCTCCGTGCTGGGCACGTGGCTGGTGAAGTTCGTGGTGTTCTTGGCCGCAGTTTTCTGGTTAGGCGATCAGCAGTGGTTGGAGAGAACCACCCTGTTCCTCACCATTGTTGCCGCGTTGTTGGTGGGACTCGTCACAGACCTGGTCGTCGTCGCTCGCTCGAGAATGCCGTATGTCTCTGATGTGTCTCTGCCCGGCGAAGAAGAAACTACTTAGTGTCCCGTGAGGGGCGCAATAAGGCGTGAGACCAAAGATGGCCGACCGGTTCGAGACTCAATCCGGTCCGCTAGAGCGACCCCGACGATGGCCGCGGTAGCGCCGAGGTAGCGCAGCGGTTCAGGTTCCCAGAGGGGTGAAACGTGGTGGACAAAAGGTAAGTGTGTCCGCGGCGAATCTGTCGCGGTAATCAGGTCGGCCATCGTGAAACCAGCGAGGTGGGATAACCCCACCCCATCGCCCACGTAGCCCCCAGCCCGCGCAATTCCTGATGAGGAGTCAAAGGTGACGGAGCTGTGCCAGTCTCGCGGCACACCCAGTACCCCGCCCCAGCTGTGAGTGATGGCTGCTCGAGAAACCTGGGGGAACATGTCTTTTAGCGTCGTCTCCAGGGCGCGAAAGACCCGTGGGACCCGGTCGAACTGTGGAGAGATTGCACTTCCAAAGTGATAGGGGGCGCCGCGACCGCCAAAAGCTATGCGATTATCCGCAGTGCGTTGGCCATAAATCACGAGGGAGCGAAAATCAGCAAAGGTCATGCCATGTTCAAGCCCAATATCATCAAAAACTGCGTCACTGAGCGGTTCGGTGGCAATCATCAGCGAATACAACGGAAGAGAATGTCGCGCCGTGGAGGCCAGAGCTGATCGGTACCCTTCCATGGCGTCAACCACAATGTCGCAAGTGATTGTTCCCCGCGTGGTGATGACCTTATGCGGTTCGTACTCGAGAACCTCAGTCAGTTCGGCAATTCTGACCCCCAAACCATCCAGAGCACGAGCCAGGCCCCGAACCAGTTTGGCCGGGTGTACCCTCGCGCACGCAGGGTCATGGACCGCACCCCTCACGGAGGTGGCCTGAAGGGTCTCATCGGGTTCTTGCCAGGAGAGTCGATCAACACCCAGTAGGTGGGCTTGGTCAATCGCCTGGCGGGCCCGTGTGAGTTGGATCGCGTTTCTCGCAAGGGTGGTGGTTCCGCCCTTCATAAAATCACAATCGATGTCGAGGTCGCGCGCATAAACACCCACAGAATCGACAGCATCGACCATGGCTTCGCGCAACGCGCGAGCTCCCTCTTCCCCATGGCGGGTGATGAGCGCCTGGGTGCCGGTGGGAAAGAGGGCCGAGACCCAGCCGCCGTTGCGCCCCGATGCTCCAAAACCAGCAATGTCTTTGTCCAGCACCAACACTGTGAGCTGGGGATCTGTCCTAACCAGTGCCAAGGCCGTCCACAATCCGGTGTAGCCGGCACCCATGATGACCACATCCCACCGCGAAGACGCCTCCGCTGAAGTGAGAGGGGCTCTCGGCTTCAGCGACTCTCCTACCGTGTTGTGCCAGAGGGAGAGGGAGGCGTAATCTTTCACACTTTTAGATGAGCTTGGACGCTTGCGTCAGCACACGTCGAAGAATTGCCTCAATTTCGTCGAATTCTGCAGGGCCGATGGTGAGCGGGGGAGCCAGCTGAATCACGGGGTCCCCTCGATCATCCGCGCGGCAGTACAGCCCAGCGTCAAACAGTGCTTTGGAGAGGAATCCCCGGAGAAGCCTCTCGGATTCTTCGCTATTGAAGGTTTCTTTTGTCGCTTTGTTCTTCACGAGCTCAATTCCAAAGAAGTAGCCGGCGCCACGAACGTCCCCGACGATGGGAATGTCGAGAAGGCGTTCCAACACAGCCCTGAACTTGGGCGAGTTCCTCCGGACGTGATCGAGAATGCCCTCTTCTTCAAAAATCTTGATGTTCTCAAGAGCGACCGCTGCGGATACCGGATGCCCACCAAACGTGTAGCCGTGGTAGAACGTTGTGTCTCCTGAAGCAAAGGGCTCAAAGAGTTTCTCACTGGTAATCATCGCGCCAATAGGGGAATAACCACTGGTCATTCCTTTGGCGCAGGTGATGATGTCGGGGACATAATCGAAAGCGGTGCACGCAAACATTTCCCCAATACGTCCAAAAGCACAAATAACTTCATCGCTGACTAAGAGGACATCATGTTTGTCGCAGATTTCTCGCACCCTCTTAAAATAACCGGGAGGAGGAGGGAAGCAGCCACCGGAGTTTTGAACAGGTTCCAGGAATACAGCGGCAATTGTCTCGGCACCTTCAAACTCGATCATTTCCTCGATGCGGTTCGCAGCCCACAATCCAAACTCTTCTTCCGTTTCGCCGCGGAAGCCCATTTCCTCCGCCCGGTAGTAGTTCGTATTGGGCACACGGAAACCACCGGGGGTCAGGGGCTCAAACATTTTCTTCATGTCGGGTATTCCCGTGATAGCGAGTGCGCCCTGGGGGGTGCCGTGATACGCGACGTTCCGGGAAATCACTTTGTGTTTCATGGGCTGACCCATGAGTTTCCAATACTGTTTCGCCAGCTTGAAAGCACTTTCGACAGCTTCCCCACCCCCGGTGGTGAAGAACACCTTGTTCAAATCGCCGGGTGCGTAGTCCGCGAGCTTGTCCGCTAACTCGATTGCTGCAGGGTGCGCGTAGGACCAGAGGGGGAAGAAGGCCAGTTCCTGGGCCTGCTCGGCAGCCGCCCTGGCGAGACGCTCACGACCGTGTCCCACATTCACCACAAACAATCCTGAAAGACCGTCTATGTAGCGCTTTCCTGCATCATCCCAAATGTGGTGCCCATTGCCTTTGACGATGACGGGCACTTCGCCGCCTTGGGCAAGGGGGCCTTGCCGGGTGAAGTGCATCCACAGATGATCCCGCGCTTTGTCTTGCAGACTTTGCTGCTCCTTTGTGCGCTTCTTTGTGGGTGTTATTTTCTCCACCTGATGTTTCAAGCTTTGTTGCAACTTATCGATAATTGTCATCGTGTTCCCCAGTCGTAGTGTTCTTTTTCCAGTGAGAGATAGGTGAAAGTTTCGGTATCGACCACTCCGGTCGTGGCGCGAATCGAGCCGTGCAAAATAGAGCTTAATTCGGAGTCATCCGCGCAGACAATTTCAGCAAGAATGTCGAATCGTCCGGTTGTGAGCACCAGATAGTCAACCTGTTCGATTTTTTTCAACTCCGCGGCCACTGCTCGAGCATCACCGGACACTCGAATGCCGATCATGGCCTGACGGTGAAAGCCGAGTTGGGAAGGATCTGTCACCGCAACTATTTGCATAATTCCGGCATCCGTAAGCTTCGAAACGCGCTGCCTCACTGCCGCCTCGCTAAGGCCAATTTTCTTCGCAATTTCCGCGTAGGGAGTGCGACCATCTCGTTGGAGAAGGCTGATAATTTGCTTTGCCGGGGCGTCCAAACTCACGCTCTTCGTCGACACTGCTGGAGGCATCCTACGATTCTCGCAAACTTTTTGCCATTATGCAACTGAAAACGCGAGAGAACGCGAATATAGCTTCGAAAAACTCAGGAAGTGGGGCACTAGACCCGCGGGTTCGCTCTGGGCTATGGTGACTCAATGACAACTCCTACGCTCAAAAACTTTGTTGGTGGCGCATATGTAGAGTCCAAGGGGAGCGAAGCTCTCCCCCTTGTCGACCCAGCGACAGAGAAGGTTTACGCTCACTCACCCATCTCGAATGCGGCTGACATCGATACTGCATACCGAGCAGCCTCCTCCGCTTTTGATACCTGGAAGGACGCCACACCTGGTGAGCGTCAGCTTGCTCTTTTCCGGATCGCAGATGAGATGGAAAAGCGTGCCGAGGAATTTGCCGACCTGGAGTCCCAAGATACGGGCAAGCCCCGGGCGAGCTTGGTCGATGACGAAATCATGCTCAGTGTGGACCAGATTCGTTTCTTTGCGGGGGCGGCACGGAACCTGGAAGGTCGAAGTGCCGGGGAATATATGAAAGACCACACCTCGATGGTCAGACGAGAGCCCATCGGGGTAGTCGGTCAAGTCACCCCGTGGAACTACCCGCTGAACATGGCGGTGTGGAAATTTGCTCCTGCCGTCGCCGCGGGGAACACCACGGTTTTGAAGCCCTCAGACACGACACCACAGAGCACTCTCCTCCTTGCTGAGATTTGTGCACAGTACCTCCCCGCCGGGGTTGTCAATGTTGTGACGGGAGATCGAACGACCGGTGCGGCCATGATTGAGAACAAGATTCCCCAGATGGTGTCCATCACAGGATCGGTGCGGGCAGGAATGGAAGTCGCTAAAGCCGCATCGAGTGATCTCAAACGAGTTCACCTCGAGCTGGGGGGCAAAGCACCCGTCATCGTGTTTGACGACGCAGACATTCACAGCGCGGTCGAAGGAATTGCGACGGCCGGCTATTTCAATGCCGGCCAAGATTGCACAGCGTCTTCGCGGGTGCTTGTCCATAAAAATATCCACGACGAATTTGTGGCCGAGTTGAAAAAGTGGGTGGGCTCGAACGTCTCCACCGGAATGCCGTCAGACCCGAACATTTTCTATGGTCCGGTCAATAGCGACAGCCAGATGGTGCGGGTTTTGGGGATGCTCGACACTCTGCCCGGTCACGCATCGATCGAAATCGGTGGCGCCCGCCAAGGGAATTCTGGTTACTTTATTGAACCCACTGTCGTGACAGGTTTGCAGCAGACAGATGACGCTATCCAGACAGAAATTTTTGGCCCCGTCATTACTGTGCAGTCTTTCACCGAGGAAAAGGAGGCCCTCGAGATGGCCAACGACGTCCTCTACGGTTTGGCGTCGAGTGTGTGGACGAGGGACCACGGGCGCGCCATGCGGTTCGCGAAAGGCCTCGATTTTGGGGCCGTGTGGATTAACTGCCATATTCCTCTCGTTGCCGAAATGCCTCACGGCGGTTTCAAGCACTCAGGCTATGGAAAAGATCTCTCCCAGTACGGGTTTGAGGACTACACGCGCATTAAACACGTCATGTCCTACATCGGGGAGTAAGAACTGGGCAGGACGAGATTAACACGATGGCAACACGGTTCGTACTCCACGGGTCGGTCTATAGGTCTACTATCAATTTATTGCCATGGTGAAATGCTAAAACCTACACACGAGGAGTTTCAATGTTGAATCGCTCATTGCCTGAAGATCCGATGGTTCGTAACCTCATCAAGATGGCGCGTAAGTCGCAGCTATCGAGAAGAACCTTTCTTGCCGGTGCTGGAGGTGGCGCTGTCGCGCTAGGGCTCGCAGCGTGCGCCGCAGATAGCAATCTCGCAGCACCAGAAGACATGTCTGCAACAGACAAGACACTGAACTGGTCTAACTGGCCTTTCTACATTGACGAAGACGACGATGGAAACTACCCCACTCTGGTGCGCTTCCAAGAAGAGCTCGGAATCGACGTCAATTACATGGTCGATTACGACGACAACAACACCTATTTTGCAAAGGTTCGCGACCAGCTCGCACTGGGCCAAGACATGGGGGCAGACCTGGTGTGCCCCACCGAATGGATGGTGAGCCGTTGGGTCAGCCTCGGATACGTCCAGGAGTTCAATGAAGCAAATATGCCCAACAAGGCCAATGTCGTAGACAGCCTGGCCAACCCGGACTTCGATCCTGGACGCAAGAAGTCTCTCCCTTGGCAAGCTGGTTTTGCGGGAATCGCCTACAACACCGAAAAGACCGGGGAAGTAAAGAGCGTCGAAGACTTGTGGCGCGATGACCTGAACGGTCGCGTTGTTGTTCTCTCCGAGATGCGCGACACGATGGGCCTTCTCATGATGGCTAACGGTGTTGATATCTCGGAAGACTTCGGTGCTGACGAGTTCACCGCCGCTATCGAGGTTCTTCGCACTCAGGTCAACAAGGGTCAAGTTCGCAATGTGCGAGGAAACTCTTACACCGAGGACCTCGTGAACGAAGACGCGCTTGCTGCCATTGCGTGGTCCGGAGATGTTACGTTGCTCAACGCTGAAGAGGGCTACGAAAAGTGGAAGTTTGTCTTCCCTGAGGCCGGCGCAACCATCTGGAACGACACTTTTGTTGTTCCCATCGGTTCACCGCGTAAGGCCAACGCCGAGGCACTGATGAACTATTACTATCAGCCTGAAATCGCAGCAGAGGTCGCCGCATGGGTCAACTACGTGACGCCCGTCAAGGGAGCCTACGAAGCGGCCCTGGACATTGATCCTGAGCTCGCGGAAGAGCAGTTGATCTTCCCGAACGACGAGACGCTGTCCAAGACGAAGGCATTTAGGACTTTGGACTCTGCGGAGGATAACGAATTCCAGGCTGCCTTCCAATCCGTCGTTCTCGGCGCGTAAGACGAGGCCAGAGGAGAACGCGCCCGTGTCAGAGGCATCGGCGCCAGTCCGCGGTTTCGCGGATGCTGGCGCCGATCTCTCGCTCGTCAATGTGTCCAAAAGATTCCCGGGTTTCACCGCGGTTGACGATTTGTCACTCGAAATCCCGGCAGGATCTTTCTTCGCCCTTCTGGGCCCCAGCGGCTGTGGCAAGACGACCACCTTGCGGCTTGTCGCGGGGCTTGAGGAACCCACGGCAGGGAGCATTCTCATCGGGGGAAAAGATGTGACGCTAGCCAAGTCTCACCAGAGACCGGTTAACACTGTTTTCCAGAGCTACGCGCTCTTTCCCCACATGTCGATTATGGAAAACGTGGCCTTCGGATTGCGCAGGCGCAGAATCGACAACGCGGACACTTTGGCGCGTGAGGCTCTTGATCTCGTAGAACTCGCGCATCTTGCTCATCGGAAGCCTTCTCAACTCTCGGGTGGCCAACAACAGCGCGTGGCACTCGCCCGAGCTGTTGTCAATCGCCCCGCGTTACTCCTCCTCGATGAGCCCTTGGGTGCGCTGGATCTCAAATTGCGTCGCCAGATGCAGCTCGAGCTCAAAGAAATCCAAAGTGAAGTGGGCCTCACTTTCCTCCATGTCACCCATGATCAAGAAGAAGCCATGACCATGGCCGACACTGTTGCCGTCATGAACCAGGG
>CAYUJX010000055.1:5203-9385 GCA_964445125.1 uncultured Microbacteriaceae bacterium | reverse complement strand
CTTCTGTCGTGTCCAATGACCATGGCCTTGAGCCTCATAAAGCAAACTTCTCGTCACGACTGAACTGGTTGCGAGCAGGTGTATTGGGCGCCAACGATGGCATCGTCTCCGTCGCTGCGCTCGTGGTTGGTGTGGCAGCGGCGACGAGTGATACGACCGCCATCGTTGTTGCCGGAGCGGCTGGAATCATTGGTGGTTCCATCTCCATGGCACTCGGAGAATATGTCTCCGTCTCTTCTCAGCGCGACAGTGAAGCAGCCCTCATAGCAAAAGAGCGCGAAGAGCTTGAAGAGTTTCCTGAAGCGGAACTCCAGGAACTCGCCGAAATCTATGAGGGAAGGGGGCTCAGCGCTGCAACCGCTTTGACGGTGGCCACAGAACTCACCGCGCGCGACGCGCTCGCCGCCCACCTCGACGCCGAACTAGGCATCACTGAACAGTCACTCACGAGTCCGTGGCAAGCGGCGCTCTCCTCCGCCATCGCTTTTTTGGCCGGGGCACTTCTCCCCATGCTGGCAATTGCTCTTACCCCCGAGGGGATAAGAATTCCGCTGACTTTTGTTGCCTCGATTGTGGCGCTGGCCATCACGGGGGGATTGGGAGCGTATCTCGGCCTCAGCCCTCTGGCCAGGCCCATTTTGCGCGTGACGCTTGGCGGTAGTTTGGCTCTTGCGCTCACCTGGGCTATTGGAAACCTTTTAGGTGGCGGATTCGCGGTCTAAGGTCGGAAAGGGGTGAAGCTGCGAATCTCAGCGGCCCACACCGTCAACCCTCGTGGGCCCAGAGTTTTAGCGTACCCGGCCACGAATCCTGGCCAGCGAAGCGAGCGTGAACACGGCAGCAACGGCGAGCAAGATGAAGACCGCCTCGGCGTTCGTGGGGGTCCACTCTCCTACCGAGAGTGTGAGTCCGTAAAACGATTCCATCACTTCTCTCGCCCCGGCGTTATCTCCGGTTAGCTCAGCAAGCGCCCCACTCGTGAGGGGTCCGCGCAGAAGCATTGCTGCTATGGCGAACGGGAGGGCGCTTATGACATTGGTCACTCCGTCGGGCAGTATCCCCATGGGCACATAAATGGCTGCTATGAATCCCATCACGGTCCCCACGATGGTGGCCAATGCGGTGAAGCCGCTCGTCGAGGGAATGAACGTGGCAAGAAATGCTGTCAGGGCGGCAAAGGTGATGCTCAAGAGCGCGATGTAGCCAAGAACCTGCAGAACGTCGAGAAGGGAAAGATAACTTTGTCCCGAGATGCTCAAATACGTCTGTCCAACCGCAAACACCAGCACCGTCACTCCGAGAGAAATCACCATCGCGGAAACGAGGTAGCCAGCAACCAGGTTGCCCCTCGACACCGGGCTGACGAGGAAATCCTTAAAACGCCCCTGAACCCGGTCCTCGACGAGGGCATTCATCGCTTGCAGACCGGTGGTGACCGTCGTGATCATGACAATGCCAGAAAACACCCACGCGCTAATAAAGCCTTGGATATCTGCCTGGTCAACGCCCGGGAAGGTTTCGCCCAAGGCCTCCACCTGTTGGTTTCCCAAGAACAAAGCGTACAGAAGTAAAAGAATCAATGGCGAAAGCATCGAGAGAAAGACACCCACCGGATCCCGGAAGAAGATTCTCAGGTTTCGCCCCACCAGGGAGATTAACGGTTTCACTGCTCACCTCGGTGGTCGGTCAAAGCAAGGAAAACATCATCCATGGTCCCGTGCCGGAATTCGAAGTCCGTGACGATGGGACCAAGGAGTTGGAGGGTGTTAAACGCACTCTCACTATCGGTGACGCGAAGTAAGAAAGTGCCTTGCTTGTCCCTGGTGCACACCAGCTCGGCATCGGCACAAAATTGTTCCAGCGCGTGGGGTTCTTCAGTCACGATGCTCAGCACGGATGAACTGTGTTCCCGACGAAGAGATCGAGGCGTTCCTTGAGCAACAATCGATCCTCTATCAATAATGGTCACTTCGGTGGCGTTTTCTGTCTCCTCCATATAGTGGGTGGTCAGCAACACGGTAAGCCCCAGAGTTTCTCGGATGTGGGAGATAGTGGACCACACGTTTTCACGACTTTGCGGATCAAGACCAGCGGTGGGTTCGTCAAGGAAAAGGTATCTCGGGGAATGCAACAGCGCCCTGGCAATGTCAGCGCGCCGTTGTTGCCCCCCAGAGAGAGTTCCATACCGCTGATCGAGAAACTCCGTCAGCCCGATGAGCTCGGCGAGTTCGACAATGCGACCACTCAGGTTGGCAACCCCGTAGAAAGACCCTTTGAGCATCAAGTTTTCCCGCACGCTCAAGAGCGCATCCAAGACCGATGCTTGGAACACCACTCCCAGTAGTGACCGGATGGCCTCGTCATGGCGCCCGACAACCCGGTCCTCGATAGTAATCTCGCCCGCGTCGGGCTTGAGCAGGGTGGTCAGGCAACTAATGGTCGTGCTTTTTCCTGCGCCATTGGTTCCCAAAAAAGCGAAAAGCGACCCTGTCGGGACTTCGAAGGAGACGTCATGGACCGCTCTGACCGGGCCATATGACTTACTGAGGCCGTGAACATTAATTCCCACGCCTCTCCCATCACCTTTAGTATGTGCCAACCCCAAAGGGACGTAGCAACCAATCCTTGTTTCCAGTCTAGGTCAGACTCTCAGGATGGGTCACCCAAGTGAAAGATTTCCTCCATTGGGTGCATGAGCTCCCGAGCAATGAGCATGGCAACTTCCAGTGTCGGGGAATACTTTCCCGCTTCAATGGCATTTACCGTTTGGCGCGAAACCCCGAGTGAATTCGCTAAGCCTGCCTGCGTTATTCCCCGTGCTTGGCGAAGCTCTTTCATGACATTCGTGACCCTCGTGGCTTTCACCATGCGGGAACACCGCGGCGGTAAAACACGACGCGGAGAGATTCCAGCAGCACGCTGGCGCACCACATGGTGAAATACATCAAGTTCGCAATCCAGAAAAGATCGGCTTCCATGACGGCCAGTGCGATCACCGCAACACCACCACCGTAGAGCAACCAGTGGCTGCTGTAGGCGGCCGAGCGAAACACCGTCTTATCCCGAAGATCGGGCTTAGGTTTTTCTTCCCGGGAGGCAATGGCAATTCCGATGTTTCCCACCATCAAAAGCACGACCGACGCAATGGTGGCCCAAATCATCGACCACAGAAACGGCGTGTCAACCAGCGCGGCTCCGTCTGACAGAGCGAGGACATCGAGAATGTACCAGCCATAGACACCCGTGAAGACGGTGGCATTGAGCCACGCAGATTTCTCTTCGTAGGACATAGTTTCTCCTGTTCGTAGTGTAAAGAATATTTGACACTCGAACGATACGGGAACGACGACGATATGTCAAAGATTCTTGACATTCACAGAGACAAGAAGACAACGTGGTCGTTAAACAGATGTGCCCCGGCGCGTAAACGCACCGGGGCACACACGTGAAAGGCCTAATTAGCCAATCAAAGCCGCGACATCCAGCGCGGGGGGCACGATAACGGCATCAATGATGTGAATGACACCATTTGATGCTGCAACGTCAGCGGTAACGACGTGTGCTGATCCATTGAGGACAACACCACCATCGACGACTACGGAGATGTGAGAACCTTCAACACTTGGCACATCACCAGAAACGAGGTCTGCTGCGTGCACAGCGCCCGCCACTACGTGATAGGTCAAAACCTGGGCCAAAACCTCGCGGTTTGCCTCCACGAGTAAAGCATCGACCAGACCAGCAGGCAACGCGGCAAAAGCGTCATCTGTAGGTGCAAAGACAGTGAAGGGACCCTCGCCTTGAAGAGTCTCGACGAGGCCAGCTGCTCCAAGAGCTGCTGCCAAGGTGGTGAAAGAACCAGCTGCTACCGCGACATCAACGATAGTTCCAGGCGTTTCAGTAGTTTCGTTTTGCATTAATATGCCTCCTTATTTTCTGGACGAACCGGTGTGCGGGGCCAAGCGAATGCTGGGAAGCCACTGTCCGTCTGTTATACACATTACGTCTGTGGCCGTGAGCGAACCTGAGAACCTCCCGGGCAAAGCCTTGGCATCAGCTACGAACTACGCCGTGGGCGCAATTCTCCGGAAACTGGCCCTCGAATCGCCCCTGGTCCGAACGAAACCGACCTTTTCGTGTTGTTCACGAGTGCCAGAAAGCTTCCGTTAATGATCCCCATGA
>CAYUJX010000055.1:2754-5103 GCA_964445125.1 uncultured Microbacteriaceae bacterium | reverse complement strand
GGCTCGCGAAAGTAAACTTAAGGAGTGAACAGCGCTGTTTCTCATGATTCCTCTTGGCCCAGGGCGGGTGATTACCCCGCACACCGCGATCATGCGGATGTGGTTGTTGTCGGGGTTCCGACACACAAGACATCTCTGTCCCCCAGCCGAGCTGACACCACACCACGCGCAATTCGGGAGTCGCTCAGGAAGTACTCCGACACCTTTTACACGGGTGAGAACGGCGTCCGGAGTCTTGAAGGACTCGCAATCACCGATGCCGGCGATGTGGAAAATCCCGACGATGACCGAGAGGGTGCCGTAATACGCCTTCGGGAGCTTGTTTCCCAAAGCTCGCTCGTTATCGCCTTGGGAGGCGACAATTCAGCGACAGTTCCCGTTGCCACAGCGAGCCTTGATAGAAATTGGGACACCGCGGGACTCATCACCCTCGATGCCCACTTTGACGTGCGAACAGGAAAGAGCAATGGCTCGCCCGTCCGGGAACTTATTGAGCTCGGGCTTCCCGGCCCCCACATAGCGCAGCTGGGAATTGCAGACTTTGCGAACTCACGCACATATTCAGAGTTCGTCACTCTCCACGGCATCACCGTTATTCCACGCAGGGATATCACCCCCTGGAATTTGCAGGACATCACGGAGAGGGCTTTCCTGGCGGCAGGAGCTGGGGGAGGCGATATTCATGTCGATATCGATGTTGACGTGTGTGATCGAGCCTTCGTTCCCGCCTGTCCGGCATCCCTTCCCGGGGGGATTAGCCCTTACGAGTTAAGGGCGCTCGTGCGAGTGTTGGCCGCACACCCACGCGTTGTGTCGTTCGACATCACCGAGATTGACGCGTCCCAGGACTCTCCCGATGGGCGCACAACACGATTGGCAGCTCTCTTGATTCTAGAAATTCTGGCAGGGTTTAACGAACGTCTCTAAATTTTTCTACGACCAACTCGCCGTGAAGAAAGACTCTTCGCACCAGATCTACCCCTGGGCGATAGGCCACATACGCGTAGGTCGGTGCGGCTAACTGAATCATGTCCGCTCGCGCGCCCACTCGGATTTGGCCTCTGTCCCCTAGCCGCAAAGCGGCAGCCCCACCGGCAGTCGCAGACCACACGGCGTCCGCCGGAGACATCGACATTTCTCGCACAGCGAGAGCAATAATAAACGACATCGAGGAGGTAAAACTTGACCCAGGATTGCAGTTGCTGGCTAGAGATACGGTGATTCCTGCCTCGTGCAAAGGGCGAACATCGAGATATTTCCCCGCGGTGGAAAAATCGGTGCCGGGCAGTGCTGTCACCACAACGCCACTTCCACGGAGAAGTTGTATATCCAATGTTGTGAGGTGATTTCCGTGGGAGAGCGAGGCCGCTCCCACCTCGACGGCGATTTTTGCCCCCTCTCCTGGCCCTAATTGGCTGGCATGGAGGGTCGGGATTAACCCCTGGGTAACGCCTGCCATAAGTACCCGTCGCGCCTGCTGCGCATCGAACGCCCCCTTTTCGAGGAAGACATCCACAAACCGGGCGTACGGTGCGCAGTGCTCCAACATGGGTCCGCACACCGCATCGACATAGCTCTCGGGATTGCCCGCGTGCTCTTCTGGAATTAGATGGGCCCCCAAAAAAGTTGTCTGGTCGGTGATGCCGCGCGCGACCTCAAGAAGACGCTTTTCGTGCTCAACGGTGAGGCCATAGCCGGACTTAATTTCCACAGTGGTTGAGCCAGAAAGGAGCATTTCGTCCCGCAGATCAGAAGCATTACTCACTAGGGCATCCCGTGAGGCTTCGCGAGTAGCAGACACCGTATTTCCAATTCCCCCCGCGATGTAGGGGGCTCCTGACATCCGCGCATTAAATTCGGCGACGCGATCGCCGCCGAAAACAATATGCGTGTGGGAGTCTACAAAACCAGGCATCACCACCTGGTTGTCCATCGACAGTGTTTCAACCCCTGACGCGAGCGCGTTCTTCACAGCGTCGTCGTCGGGCCCAATCCCCGCAATCAGACCGTCATGAATGAGCACAGAGGTGTTGTGCGACACAGCGAGGGACGCCTCCCCGGAACCCGCGGTACCGGTGCACGTGACCAACTGACCAATGTCGGTCAATAACAGAGATGGGCTCACTCGAGACCCATAGGAATCTTCAGACCACGTTCCCTAGCCACTTCTTTTGCCCTGTCATACCCGGCATCGACGTGGCGCATTACCCCTGTCCCAGGGTCATTAGTCAGCACCCGTTCGATTTTTTGTGCCGATAGCTCGCTGCCATCCGCCACAACAACCTGTCCCGCGTGGATCGAACGTCCTATCCCCACTCCTCCTCCATGGTGGAGCGACACCCAGGATGC
>CAYUJX010000055.1:0-2654 GCA_964445125.1 uncultured Microbacteriaceae bacterium | reverse complement strand
AGCTCCAGAATGGCCTGGTCTGTCTTTCGGATGTCTTCCGGATCGCCCGAGAGCGCTACCCACCGGAAGGGACCCTTCCCCTCGGCAAATAAGGGTCTGATGTAGGCGGGGACAAATCCGGGGAAATCGAAAGCTCTCTCGAAACCACCAAGCTTTGCCTCTGCGCGTATCGAGTTTCCATAATCGAACACAATTGCGCCCGCGTCCATGAAATCCACCATTGCTTCAACCTGCGTTGCCATGGCCTTACGGGATTGGGCAGTGAACCCTTCGGGATCCTTTTCCCGTTGTTTCTCCCATTGATCCATCTCCATGCCGGCAGGGAGATAGGCCAACGGGTCATGCGCGCTGGTCTGATCTGTCACGATATCGATAGGAATTTTTCGCCGTCGAAGCTCAGGAAACACTTCCGCGGCGTTTCCCACAAGACCAACAGAATAGGCGCGCGCTTCATTTTTCGCCAGAAGTGCCACTTCGATGGCCTCGTCGATGTCCGTTGTCATAAAGTCGAGGTACCCATGTTCGACCCTTCTCTCCAACCGCGACTCATCGACGTCGACGATGATAATAACTCCCTCGTTGAGGGTGACCGCGAGGGGTTGAGCCCCTCCCATTCCTCCACATCCTCCGGTGAGGGTGAGGGTTCCGGCCAGTGTCCCGCCAAAATGCTGGCGAGCCACAGCCCCGAAAGTTTCATACGTTCCTTGAAGAATCCCCTGGGTGCCAATGTAAATCCACGATCCCGCCGTCATCTGGCCGTACATGGTCAATCCGAGTGCCTCGAGTCGGCGAAATTCTGGCCAGGTAGCCCAATCCCCCACGAGGTTCGAGTTCGCGATCAAGACTCTGGGCGCCCACTCATGGGTGCGGAATATTCCCACGGGCTTGCCCGACTGGACTAATAACGTCTCGTCTGGTTCTAACTCCTCAAGGGCCTTAACAATCGCGTCAAAGCACTCCCAGTTTCTCGCGGCTTTACCGGTCCCTCCGTAGACAATCAGATCCTCGGGGTGCTCCGCTACCTCGGGATCCAGATTGTTCATCAGCATTCTCATGGCGCCTTCTGCCTGCCACGTCTTGGCCGTCTTTTCGCCACCTCGTGGAGCTCTCACAACTCTTTTCATCAGACCATCCCCTCTACTATTTCTGTAATCTTTCTCTCGCGCACGAGGCGATACACACCCTCGATGACGGGAGCGAGAAACTTATCTTGTCCCACAGGTCCCGCGACCTCGATAACCCTCTGCGCTATCGCGCCGGTAATAGGACCCGGCATCAGGGGTGCCCTGAGGGACTGCCCCCACGACGCAGTCAAGAGTTCGATAGCCAATACTCGACCCACTCCGTCTATCGCACTCCGGAGTTTCATCGCAGAATGCCAACCCATGGACACGTGATCTTCCTGAAGCGCCGAGGAAGGAATCGAGTCAACCGATGCTGGTTGAGCAAGACGTTTGAGGTCGCTCACAATTGCTGCCGCTGTGTACTGAGCAATCATGAGACCCGAGTCCACCCCCACTTCGTGGGCAAGAAAAGGAGGTAAACCCTGGTTTCGCGACACATCCAGGAACCTGTCGGTGCGGCGCTCGCTAATGCTTGCGACGTCGGCCAACACGATTGCTAAGAAATCGAGCACATACGCCAAGGGGGCTCCATGGAAATTTCCATTCGATTGCAGGAGTCCTTCATCGGTGAGGACAGGATTATCTATCGCACTTCCCAGCTCTATGTCGGCGACCTGTGTCGCGTGAGTCAACGTGGATCGGGCTGCACCGTGAACTTGGGGTGAGCATCGCAAAGAGTAAGCGTCTTGGACTCGGCCGTCCTCGGATCCTTTATGGGAAGCCAGGATGGGGGAATCCCGCAACACACGAGCCATCCGCCGAGCACTCTCGAGTTGTCCTGGATGGGGACGCAGGCGTTGAACATCATCCTGAAATACCCGGTCCGTTGCCATAAGAGACTCCACACTCATAGCCGCTGCCGCATCGGCTGTCACCAGCAACGACGCGACATCGTGAATGGCGAGCGCCAAACATCCGAGCATCCCGTCTGTTCCATTGATGAGGGCTAAGCCCTCCTTCTCCTGCAATTCCAGCGGAATGAGACCGGCGTCGGCCAGGGCCTCGGCGCCGGGCATAATCGGCCCTCCCTCAACTCTCGCTTCTCCGTCGCCAATGGCAACCAGAGCAACATGTGCGAGTGGGGCTAGATCACCGGAACAACCGAGTGAGCCAAATTCGTAGACCACAGGGGTAATCCGATGGTTCAGCATCGCCGCGTAGATGTCGCATACTTCTGGTCGCACTCCCGTATAGCCGCTCATGAGAGTCCGAAGCCTCAAGAGCATCATCGCGCGCACGACTTCGGTATCGACCTCTTTCCCTGTTCCCGCCGCGTGGGATCGAATGAGGCTCAACTGAAGTTGACGCCTTCGGTCGACACTGATGTATGTGGTGGCAAGCGCACCAAAGCCTGTCGACACCCCGTAGTGAGGGTGCGGATCTGCCGCTTTGCTGTCAATAATCTCCCGGCGGCGCGCAACATGTTCCCGGGCATCCGGGTCAAGAGTGATGCTCTCGTAGTCGCGGGCGACCCGCGTAACCTCCTCCACGGAGAGTGCTTCTCCGGTCACCACAATCCCTGCCGTCTTC
>CAYUJX010000054.1:2455-9396 GCA_964445125.1 uncultured Microbacteriaceae bacterium | reverse complement strand
CGACGTCGAACTAACCTTGAAGAAATCTAACGTCACGCTGAACCCCGGACTCCAGCGCGCCTTTGCCGAACAACTCAAGGTGACCTTGGATGCGTCCGCCTTTGTGGCCCTCACCAATGATGGCGGAGCATTCAAACCCAACCCGGCCCTGGATCGCCTGCGAGATTTGACCGCTCACCGGGGGGACGTGGCGGTTTCTGCGCGCCTCATCGTCTCAAGTTTTGCGCAGGTGAGCGAGCCGATGCTGGAGGACGCGAAGAACCTGCACCACAGCATCGTGGATGCCCTTGGCGGGAACACCCACGCGATGGCCCAACTGCGCGCGGCGAGAATTCCCGTGGAAATCACACACCCCGATTCTCGCCCGGCCACCAGTGACCGCTCCATCGTTGACGTGGATGCTGAACAAGACGCGATTGTGGCAAACATTCTTGCGGGCAATTCCTTAGTTGTTCGTGCTTTTCCCGGGACAGGCTCCACTCAGGTTGCCGCCGGCGCTCTGGGCGGCCTTGTCGCCGCCAACAAGAGGGTGTTGGTGGTGAGCGCCCAGGCTGCGACCACCGCTGCGCTGATGGACCGGATTGCAGGGGCAGGGCTCAAAGGCATGGTGGCCAGGGTTGCGAGTCCCCGGACTGAGCTCATCGCCTCCTTGTCGCGCAACGAAAAAGTCAAGAAGCCCTCACTCAAGGACGTCGATTCCGCGTGGGAGCGACTGCGCAAAATCATCCTTCGCTACCGCCAAGCTTTGGCCGCGAAAGACCCCGAACTGGGGGTAAGCGCGGCAGAGTGCTTCCAGAAACTGGGAAAGCTGTCCCTCGGAGAGCACCCTCCCGAAACGACCGCGCGGTTGGAGCGCGATGCGCTCGTCGCGCTGGCTCCAGGCTTAGGACAAGCCGCGGAGATGCTCGCCCGAGCAGCCCAGCTGGGAGAATTCAAATTCGGTCCCGAGGACACCCCCTGGTATGGCGTGAACTTTAGAGACGTGGATGACGCCAAAAAGTCCTATGAGCGGGCGCAACGACTCTCCGCCGAGTCCCTGCCGCGTTTGATGGAAAAAATAGGTCCCATTCTCTCTGCCACACCGTTACCCGCTGCAACCACCGTGGGTCAGATGGGGGTGTTCGTCCACCTCCTGGTGAACCTGCGCGACACTCTTGATCGTTTTCAACCCAGCGTCTTTGACCGCTCCCTGACCGACCTCATCAGAGCCACGGGTCCCAGCGACGAAGCATCGGAGATGCCCAGAGTTCAACGCCGCCGACTCAAAGGCCTCGCCAAAGAATATGTTCGACCCGGTGTGTATGTGGGGGACCTGCACGAATCCTTGGTGAACATTAGTGCCCAGAGGGAAATCTGGAACCGCCATGTCGAAACGGGACATCGACCCAGTGTTCCCGGCGGGCTCTCCGACGCTCATGTGGTGCTCCAACAGGTCGAGCAAGACCTGGGTGATCTGGAGCGCGTTTTGCACAGAACGACCCCCGGTCACCGTCTCTCCGATATGCCCACCCAAGATTTGGTGGATCTTCTGGGCCGCCTCTCGACGGAGTCCGAGATTTTGCAGAGTCTCGAAGCGCGCCAAGAAGTGTCTGACCACCTCGCCAACTGGAATTTGGGCCCGCTGGTCGAGGATCTTGCATCCCGCCACGTGGAAGCCGCGGATGTTGCCACAGAGTTGGAGTTGGCGTGGTGGCGCGGGGCCCTGGAACAGATTCTGGAGCGTGAAGAGGCGTTACTGGGATCGGATAAAGCTGTCTTGGAGCGTCTCGAAGCTGATTTCCGCCTCGTGGATGAGGCACACTGCGCGGGAAACGGCCAGGCCCTGGCCTGGCAACTTTCAGAACGCTGGTCACTGGGCTTGATGGATTGGCCGGACGAGGCCGTGGCGCTGAAAAAGCTTCTCAAGGCTTCCCACACGAGCGCCCGTGAGCTCACCGACCAGGCGCCACATTTGGTCAAAGCCTTGGCTCCGGTCTGGTTAGCCACCCCCTATAACGTTCACGAAATACCCGATACCGTGCGCTTTGACACCGTCATGGTCCTCGATGCCGGCGCGCTTGCCGTGGTGGAAGTACTGGGCGCAGTGCGCAGAGCGCCCCAGCTCGTTGCAATGGGGGACCCTGTCACCCAAACCCCAACGGCGTTTTCTCTCGGGCTTCGCAGCTACGAAACAGCAGAGCGGACCGACCGTGATGCCCAGCACCAGGAATCAATCTTCGCCCGCCTTCGCGACCTTCTTCCCACTTTTTCCCTGACCCGTAGTTACCGAGTGAGCGGGGATGACCTCTCCACCGTCGTGAATTCCTCCTTCTTGGGCGAACAGGTTCGGTCCCTTCCTTGGGCGGGAAGCCTCCTGGGACACCCGGCCATTGCCATGGACCTGGTGGAAGACGGCCAGGGCATGCCGGATGCGACCACGGGGTTAGTTGAAGGCGTTGATGCAGAAGTCCGCGCTGTTCTTCAACACGTGATGGATCACGCAATGGCCAGAAGCGCCGAATCCCTCATGGTCATCACCGCCAGCGCTATCCACGCGAGAAAAGTGCGTGAAGCCGTTGCCGAGGCCATGGCACGAAAACCGGACATTACCGATTTCTTTACTCGTGACTCGAGTGAACCTTTCGTGGTGACCACTCTTGAGCAAGCTGGGTCCCTCATCAGAGATCGGGTGGTGTTTTCCCTCGGGTACGGCCGAACACCTCACGGGCGGGTCTTAAGCGATCTCGGCCCTCTGTCCCAGCCCGGTGGCGAGCGTCTCCTGGCAGCAGCATTCACCAGTGCCCGGCGTCACCTGCGGGTGGTTACCTGTGTGGCGGTGAACGATTTACGCGATGCCCGACTTTCTCAGACGACACGGGCTTTGGGTGACGTCCTTGAGAGGGTGTCTGCTGCTCGCTTTGCACCCGTGCAGGAGAAAGAGCGTGACCCCTTGTTGGTGGACTTGGCCAGGCGTTTAGAAGCCAAGGGAATGCGCGTCGAAGTTGATTACCAGGGCCAGATTCCCTTGGCCGCCAGCTTCGGCGGCTATTGCATTGCCTTGGATACGGACACCTCTTTAATGCACCAGAGCGTGCGCGATGCCCTGCGGGTGCGACCACTGGGCTTAGCCGCTGCCGGCTGGCACTATGTGAGAGCTCACGCCCTGGAACTTTTCACCACGCCGGATGTGGTGGCCCAGCGGATTGCCACTTTGGTGGGGGCGGCATCGTCACAGAGTGATGTCGCCGACAAGAATGTCTGACAAGCCGGAGCGGATAAAAAAAATCGGCCCCCGTCGGGTCAGAACTTCCCCGGCGCCCGGCCAAAAAGAAGAGCCTGTCTCCCACGAAGGTGATGACAGCACCGCCAACGATGACCGGCTGAAAGCGGAAAAACCGCCCCACTACTGAGAGCTTGACGACCCTGAGTTTGTGGAACCTGAGCCTGTCGAACCGGAGCTCGTGGAACCCGAGCTTGTGGAAGATGAGCTGCTCGTGCTTGCGCTTGCCGCGGTTGCGGTTTCCTTCTTAGCCGGCGCGCTGGGGGCACCTTTTTTGTCAGAGTTCTGTGCGGCCGCAGCGCTTTTCTTCGCTTCGGCCCGGGAATCAGTGCGATAGAAGCCAGATCCTTGGAAGGTCACTCCGATAGCGCTAAAGACTTTGCGCAGCGGCATCTCGCATTTCTGGCAGGTCGTCAAAGAGTCATCAGTGAAGGCCTGCGTGATATCGAAAGCGTTATCGCAGGACGTGCAGCGGTAAGAATAGGTAGGCATGGAGGGTGCAGTCCTTTAGACGAAATCGGGGTCAAGGCTAATAATGCGTTCCGGTGTCACTACGGCGTGAACCAGCTGATCATGATTTTCTCGCGGAACATCGTCCATCACTTCGTGATCGTAGACGACGGCATAAATGGGGGCCGCCCGGTTGAGTGACCCCAAGGCTCGATCGTAATACCCTCGGCCCCACCCCAGCCGCATGCCATCGTGGGCAACGGCAGCGGCGGGAACAAAAATCAGGTCAACATCGGCGAGGGCGATGGGGGGAAGGACTTCCCCGAGGGGGGCCGGCATGCCAATAGCGTCGAGGCCTTCGTTTTCTCTGTCGTAGGCGGCCCAATCCATCAAGCCATCTTCTCTCGCCACCGGCAGAATTACCCGAATGCTCTGGGAGTGTGCCCATTCCAGGAACTCCCTGGTGGGCGGCTCATCTCCGGTGGAGAGGTAGCAGGCGACATTGCCCGCAGCGTATTGATCCACAACTCTCATCAGGTTGGCCAACAAACCGGCTGCGGCTGAGGCCTGCTCAGAGGTTGTCATGATGCGACGGCGTTCCCGGAGCTCCGCGCGCAAGGCGCGCTTGCTGGGCTGTGCTTGCTCGGGCATTCCCCCAGTGTAGGCCTCAGCATTACGATGGGGGGATGCCCATTTCTAAAGCAGTCATCCCCGCGGCGGGGCTTGGCACGAGGTTCTTGCCCGCCACGAAGGCGATGCCTAAAGAGATGTTGCCGGTTGTCGATAAACCGGCCATCCAATACGTGGTCGAAGAGGCAGTTCGCGCCGGTTTGCACGACGTGTTGATGGTGACCGGGCGGAATAAAAATGCTCTGGAAAATCACTTCGACCGCGCCATGGAATTGGAAGCACTTCTCGAACGCAAGGGCGACAAACGTCGCCTCCAAGATGTTGTTCTCTCCACTCACCTGGCCAACATGCACTACGTCCGCCAGGGGGACCCTCTGGGCTTAGGCCACGCCGTCTTGCGAGCGCGGATGCATGTGGGCAATGAGCCTTTTGCGGTACTACTGGGCGATGACCTCATCGATGAGCGCGATGTCCTTCTCGAGCGCATGATTGAGGTCCACGACCTGCGCTCGGCGAGTGTGGTGGCACTCATGGAGGTTGACCCTGCCCAGGCCCACCTCTACGGCATTGCCACGGTGGAACCCACGGACCTTGATGATGTGGTCGCCGTGACCGGTTTGGTTGAAAAGCCCACACCCGAAAACGCACCTTCCAATTTGGCGGTCATTGGTCGTTATGTTTTACAACCAGAAATTTTCCCCCTGTTGGAAGCAACGGGGCCAGGTTCGGGTGGCGAAATTCAACTCACCGATGCGTTGAATGAGATGGCTGCTTCCCATGTGGGTGGCGGTGTACTGGGGGTAATCTTTAAGGGTCGCCGCTATGACACAGGTGATCGCTTGGCCTATCTGAAAGCCATCGTTCAGGTTGCCGCCAGCAGAGAAGATTTGGGCCCAGACTTGTTGGACTGGTTGAAAGACTTTGTCGCAAAGAACTAAGTGATGTCTCTTCCTACACTGCGCCATTCGCTCCTGGAACTCCGAGGCGTTCGCCTTCGCGATGCGAGAGCGATGGAGCACGCTCTGGTGACGAACCGCTCGTGGTTGGAACCCTGGGAGGCCACCACCCCCTTTATCCGGCTGGCGCCACAGGACACCAAAGACAGTATCCGGGGGTTGATGCAGGCCGCCAAGACCGGAGCCGCGCTGCCACTGGTGATTCTTCAGCAGGGAAAGCTCGTGGGGCAACTCAATGTGTCCCAGATTATGTACGGATCGCTGTCTTCAGCCTCTTTGGGTTACTGGGTGGTGGAGTCTGTCGCGGGCCAAGGACTCGCCCCTCTGGCGGTGGCCATGGCCACGGACTATCTGTTCTTTGAAAAAGGTCTCCACCGCATGGAGGTGTGTATCCGGCCGGAAAACACAGCCTCCTTGCGGGTGGTTGAAAAACTGGGCTTTCGGTATGAAGGCTTTCGCCGGCGCTTTATTCACATCAACGGCAAGTGGGCCGATCACTTCTGTTTTGCCCTCGTGCAAGAGGAAGTGCCCCGTGGTGTTCTCCACCGGTTTGAAAAAGGCGCTGTCGCCGAAGGCCCGTCAAGCATTCCTGAGTTGGACTGGATTAAGGCAAGAAACCCGCTGACGCTGCCCCCGCGTTAGCGGGGGCCTTCGCGCGCCAATCCAGACTTTTGTCCCCACCCCTCGTACCCTAGGGTCCGTGGGAAGTTCAGGGACAGCATTTTTATTGGTGGCCGCGGCCATTCTGTGGGCACTCTATGTGGTTCCCCTGTGGCTGAAACGCAGCGAGTATTACGCCACCGAACTCAACGCCACCCGGCTGGGTCAAACTCTGAGGGTGTTGGCTCACACCACGGAAGCGTCAGACGAAATCAGGACCGAGCTGACAGCTCGTTCCATCGCCAAAAAAGCGCAGGAGGCGCAGCGGAAGCTGCGTACTCTCTCCAGCCCTACCGTGAGCCTGGCGGAGCGCCGCCGTCGAACAAAGCAGGTTTTCTCCCTCGCCTTGCTGATTGGTGTGACCGCCGCGTTCACGGCCAATGCCGCGGGGTGGCCGCTTCAGGTAATTTGGTCGTCTAGCACCGTTGTTGCAGTGTCGCTACTAATTTTGGGCATGCTCAACCGCGTGAGTGGTTCTGCCAAAGCCGTCCCAGCGCTGGCGGCGCAGGGCGCCGTCCAGTCTGAGACCTTAGGCATGACGAGGAACGCTGTTCCCGAGGTGCCCGAGCCTTTGGCGGGGCGCACCGGGGCAGAGCGTGCGGCCTTGCCCACCCGAGATGCGTTGATGGTTGCCGCCAGGAGAGCAGCGCGCTCTGCGCGGCCTGAAGAGTTTGCGGATGAGAAGTTGGCGGTGGTGTCGCAGTTTGCCGCCATGGGCCTTGTTGAGCACGCCACCACAGGAAAATTGAACTTGGACGAAGTACTCAAACGCCGCAGAGCCGTCTAGCCGCCACTGTCTGTGAGGTGAACCCCACCAAGTAGTGGCCTACCCCTGCCTCCGGCGAAGCGAGTAGGGGGCACGAGCGCTCGTTGTCCGGTTAACCCGCACTGCTAAAGTGAGAGCGCATCAGGGCCTGTGGCGCAGTTGGTAGCGCGCCTCGTTCGCAATGAGGAGGTCAGGGGTTCAATTCCCCTCAGGTCCACCA
>CAYUJX010000054.1:0-2355 GCA_964445125.1 uncultured Microbacteriaceae bacterium | reverse complement strand
GAGGAATCCGCGGTAGTCGTCAATGACGCCTGGCGCGAAGAGTGCTCGTGGCCACGCAATGGCGGTGGCGATGCCAACGACTTGCGCGTCTTCCATGACGGGGCGAACCATCGAATGTGCGGCTTCGAATCGCCCAAGGGTGAGTTGGTCGCCGAGAATATCCCTATAGACGCGTTCGGTTTCATTGATATCAACGTTACGGTCGTGCGTGCCTGCCATGAGGTGCCAGGGGATGTCGCGGGGAGCGGCGGCTCGAAGGTCGCTTGTCGCGTCGGATCGGAAGTTCAGCGTGACAAATCTCCAGCGCTCACGTGACATCGGATTTTGCTCCGGGGTTTCGGCGCGGTATTCGTCGTAAGACGCGCCGCGCTGCAAAATGGCGCGAACATGGTCGCTCTCGCTGACGGATTGCGTTCTCTCCGCTGTGCTGGCTCCTTGGTGGTCAAGTTCTGATTCGAGGTTGTACCGTCCTTGTCGAAGCCAATTCACCGCTGTGCTGACAGCCACAACACCGTCAATGTCACTCCGTGCTGCAACGACCTGGGGAAGCACCCAGCCAGCTTGACTGGCACCCCAGAGCACGATCCGGTCGCTGGGCACGCCAGGTTCCCGTTTTGCCCAATCGAGCGCGACGCCGACTTCCGCGGCGCGGTCGTCAAGGGTTTGCGCGAGCCAGTCGCCTGTGGACCCACCAATCCCTGGTTTGCTCCACGAGAGGGTCGCCCACCCCGCGTCGGCTGCACCCTCGAACCATGGGTAGTACAGGCCATCCCCCGTGGCATCGATGGGTCCATCCCCGTGCACCATCACGACGAGACCGGTTGCCTCGCCACCCCGAGGCGTCGTGAGCACAGCCTGAAGGTGGCCACCATCGACAGGAATTGTGAGGGACCGTTCGTCGAACCGGTAGCTGTTCCCGGCAACTATCACGCCACCGGCCACCACCATCAGGCCAATCACGACAACAATACCCACCACTACGCGTTGCGTTCTTCTCTTAATTGGCACGTTCGTAACATACACGATAGTTTGGGCGTATGACAACAATCGACGTTGGCCACGGTTTTGAAGAGTCGGAGCGAGAGCGGGTGGGCTCCCTCTATTGGAAGGCATTCCGGCGAAAACTTAGGCCGGCCTTCACCAGCGATGCGACGGGACGGGAAATAATACAGGCAGCTGTTCGCCCTGACCGCATGCTTGTCGCGCGAATCGGAGGAGAGGTCGCGGGAGTCTGCGGCTACCACGAGGGGGGCGCAGGAGCTGCCGACATATCCTGGAGCGGGCTGAGGGCAGGGCTGTCCCTGGTCGCAGCGGTGAGAGCCGTGCTTGTGCTCAGTGTGCTGTCCCCCCAGAAACGCGCGAACGTGCTCATCCTTGACGGGATTTGCGTCCACAGCAACAAACGAGGTCGTGGAGTCGGTACCGTTCTTCTTGACGCGGCGGTTGACCATGCGCAAAGTCAAGGTCTGAAAGGCGTACAGCTCTCCGTGGTGGATACAAACCCTCGCGCTGAGGCGCTCTACCGGAGGCTGGGCTTCGAGACGATCACGACGGAATCGCTCGGTTTGCTCGCACCCCTCTACGGCTTCAACCGCTACACGACGATGGAACGGAAGCTGGGCGGGTGACCGAACACATCGCGCCGCGCACCGTAATCGAGGCATTCCTTCCCTCAGTGGGCTCAATTGACCTCGGCACTATTTATACCGCGGCGAACGCTGTGGGCATTGTTGATCAGACGCTTCGCTTAGCGATTAGGCGTCTATCCGCGAGTGGCGAAGTCGAACAGCACGGCCGCGGAAGGGCTGGCTCGCTTATGCTGACCAGCCTCGGCCACGCACGGCAGGCGCGCGACAGAATCGGCTTGGCGCTCGCCTTTGGGCAGGATGACGGGAGTATCCGTTGGGATGGGACGTGGCACCTCGTCGCGATAAGCGCTCCTGAGCGTGATCGCGCTATTCGTGACGGCCTGCGGAGGGAACTGCTCGCAGCCGGCGCCGCGACGATTTCAACAGGGCTCTTCGCGAGCGTCCACGACCTTCACGACATGTTCGATTCAGCTCTCAGTAGCCACCTCGTGACGGCGACCGCGACCGCACTCAATATCCGTGGCGCGGTTAAACCCGCTGAGATTGCGGAGTTGTTGTGGCCCTCGGTACCCATCGTCACCGCATACGACGCAATCACGCGGGCCCTGGATAGAGACGACGCCTCGCAACCGTCAACTGTTCGCCGACTCTGGCTGGCGCACGCTCTCGAACGAGCCACTCGCTACGACCCGCTCATTCCGCCAGAAATCCGCAGTGTTCCCTGGCTCCCCACGACGTTGCGCAGCGCATGGACGAAGCGGTGGCG
>CAYUJX010000053.1:6418-9452 GCA_964445125.1 uncultured Microbacteriaceae bacterium | reverse complement strand
CTTCCTCTCGAAGAACCCTGGCAACATCTCTCGCTAGAGAGTGGCGAAGCACGCTATCCAATGCACCAAAGGGTTCATCCAGGAGCAAGACATCGGGCGAGGGCGCGAGTGCCCGGGCAAGGGCGACGCGTTGAGCTTGTCCCCCGGAAAGTTGGCCGGGTGAGCGGTCTGCAAATCCTTCGAGCCCAATGAGCTTGGCCAATGTGTCGACTCTTTCGTTGCGTCTTCTGCCCCGAGGCATCCCAAACCCGATGTTGTCCCCGACGCTGAGGTGGGGGAATAGCGACGCTTCTTGAGGGACCCAGCCAATACCGCGCTGTTCGGGGGGCACATTCTTCGTTGCGCTCGAAAGGTCCCGGGACCCCACGGTTATGGACCCTGAATCAAGAGGGAGTAGGCCGGCTATCGCCATCAGGAGGCTCGTTTTCCCGCATCCCGATGGCCCCAGAATGGCCACGAGTGACCCTGAAGGCACCTCTAGAGATACCTCGGACAAAATTTTTCGATTTCCATAGGAAAGGGAAAGTGCCTTGACTACCAGCGTCGTCACAACTCCTCCTTCGCTACTGAGCGCACACCAGAGAGAATCATCGCAGGAATTGCTGCGATAAGAACAAGGACCGCTGCGTAGGGGGCAGCTCCGCCAAACTCTCCCCCAGACGTTCGACTCCATAACTCTGTAGCCAAAGTATTAACACCAATGGGTCGAAGCAAGAGCGTCGCCGGCAATTCCTTCATGGTCGTGATGGCCACCAAAAGCGCTCCGATTCCGAGACCGGGAAGTGCCAGTGGGAGCGTCACCTTCGACCACGCACGAAACGGACTTGCGCCCAACGTTCTGGCGACGCTGACCAAGTCAGGCGACACACCTTCAATACTGCTCCTGGCTGTTCCCAGGGCTTTGGGCATGAACAACACCGCATAGGCGAAAACGAGTACGGCCATCGTTTGGTAGAGCGCGGGCACGACTGCCAGGCTAAAGAAGACCAGAGAAAGTCCCACAACGATTCCCGGAACGGCGTGGGGCAGATATCCCAGCGTCTCCAGAGCCCCCACCCATCTCTGGGAGTAGCGCGCGGCCAAGGCAGCCAGAGGGAGTGCCATCAGCACGGCGACCACCGCGGCCAAGGCGGCGGCTCCCACGGTTACCCCCGTTGCCACTGCCAACCGGGGCACGTCCAATTCCCGAATGGTGTCCGCCCCTACAAGGCGAACACCAAGACCTGCGAGCGGCACAAGCACGCCCACCACAGGAGGGAGTGACACCAGGCTGAGAGCTATGGCTCTCTTCGGCGCACTCACCGGGGCGGTCACCACATGGGTGGCTGTCGTTCTCAGGACCTGTCCGCGAGCACCGCGTTCGGAGATGACCACCACAAGGGCAATCACCACTAAAAGCAGGGCCAAGATTGCCGCCTGGGACCTATCAAAACTTGCCGCGTAGGACTGCTGGATTCCCCATGTCAGGGTTTCAAATCGGAGCATCGCGACGAGGCCAAAATCACTCACGGTATAGAGGAAGACGAGCAAAGCACCGGCCGCGGCCGCTGATCGGACCTGGGGCCAGGTTACCTGCCAGAAAGCTCTGATCGGGCCCAAACCCAAGGTTCGCGCTACAGCTTCTCCTTCAGCAGAGGTTCCCCGGAGGGCCGCGGCTACCGGGAGGGTGACATAAGGCACGGTCACCGCGGTAAGCAGCGCCCAACTCGGCACAAACCCTTGAGCACTGGGCACGACCACGAGCCATCCATACGATGCAAGGTAAGAGGGAACCGCCAGTGGAAGAGCGGAAACGAGAAGCAAAGTCTTAGCAAACCGCAAGCGCACTCTCGTGAGGATTCCCGCAATTATTGTTCCCACGGCCAGGGCGGTCACCGAAACGGCCAGACTGAGGCTAATTGTATTGAGGGTTAGCTCCCCCACCCGTGGCCTGGTGAGTACCTCGAGGACCTGCTCCACTGGCACATCTGAGGCGCGAACGCTCAGATATGCCAGTGGAATGGAGACGGTAGCCAAGGACGCGAGCGCGGCAAGAACAAGCCACACTCGGGGCGTTTTCTGTCCCTTAGCATTGCCCACAACTACCCTCCAGAGAACACAGATTGGATTAGAAGATCAACCCATAACTTCTCAGTAACTCCTGAGTATCAGCCAGTGTGCGCAAATCGGAGAGATCAAAATCCGCGGTGGCTAAGTCAGACAGCAGAGGTAATCCTAAGGGTGCAGGGATTCCAGGAACAAGGGGATACTCGTAGGTCGTGGTGGCAAAATACTCCTGGGCTTGGTCAGACACGAAGAATTCGACCAATTCATACGCGTCAAGGTCTCCACTTTGTGCCGCAAGAATTCCCGCTCCTGACACATTGACAATGGAGGCTGGATCGCCGGGCTCAGTGAAATACAGCTTCGCTCTCATGTTTTCCGCCCCTCGCTCAGCCTCCATCTGGTACCAGTAGTAGTGATTAATCAGCCCCAGTGGAACCTCACCCGCATCGACAGCTTCCAAGATGGCCCCATTTTTTTCAAAAATCTCGGGTTCGTTGTTGGCAAGGTCGGAGACCCACTGATTGGCGGCGCTCTCACCGGCGATGACCCGATACGCCGTCACAAAGGACTGGAAACTTGCGTTTGCCGGTGCCACTGCAACTTTGCCCAACCATTGTTCTCCCACGAGGTCATTCGCGGTCTGAGGGAGCTCTTCCACGGTGACGGTTTCTGAGTCGTAGACGATAACGCGAGCACGCCCGGTGACACCAATCCAAGACCCGTCCTGCGAGGTGAACGAGGGGTCCACCCGATCTGAAATCTCCAAAGGCAGAATCTCAAACAGTCCGGCATCACTGAGAGCGCCCAGTGCACCCGCATCCTGGGAAAGGAAAACCGAGGCCGGGCTTTGGTCACCCTCTTCGAGAAGTTGTGCGGCGAGCTCCGGGGTCCCGGCATAGCGGACATCGACATCTATACCGGTCTGCTCGGTGAAGATATCAATCAGCGGCTGGACGAGGCTTTCCTTACGTCCCGAGTACAACACCAC
>CAYUJX010000053.1:5260-6318 GCA_964445125.1 uncultured Microbacteriaceae bacterium | reverse complement strand
GGCTTCAACACTCCCATGACGTCTTTGTACCCCACCACCGCGCTAACGGGAACAATTCCGCCTCCGAGCGCTTTGCCGAGGATGAACATGTCCGGCTTTACTTTTTCGTTCTGGCACTGCACGGTTGCGCCGGTGCGGCCGAGACCGGATTGAATCTCATCGGCAATCATTAAGACGTTGTTGGCGGTGGTGAGAGCGCGGACTTTTTTCAGGTAGCCCTTGGGCGGGGTGACAACTCCCGCTTCGCCCTGGATTGGTTCAATCAATACCGCGACGGTATCGGCATCGATTTCTTTCTCCAACGCGGCTGCGTCACCGTAGGGGACGCTCACAAAGCCAGGCGTAAAGGGTCCAAAGTCTTTACGAGAAGACTCATCCGTGGAGAAACTCACGAGGGAAATAGTGCGTCCATGGAAGTTCCCCTTGGCCACAATGATTTTCGCTTTGTTGGCCGGGACTCCTTTAACGCGATAACCCCAGGCTCGAGCGATTTTGATAGCACTTTCGACCGCTTCTGCCCCCGTATTCATGGGCAACACCATGTCCATACGCAAAAGTGCGGCTAACTCTCGCGCGAAAGGCCCCAACTGGTCATGGTGAAAAGCGCGCGACGTCAGCGTCACTTTGCCCAACTGCCTCTTGGCGGCTCTAATCAGCGTCGGATTGCTATGGCCGAAATTGACCGCAGAATACGCTGCGAGGCAGTCCAGATACTTTTTACCGTCAACGTCAGTTACCCACGCCCCTTTGGCGCGCACTGCCACAACCGGAAGCGGGTTGTAATTCCTCGTCAGCGAACCTCGCTCGGTTTCGAGCGCTTGGGCGGTCGTAATTTTGGTCATGATGTTCTCAATTCTAAAGTGCAACACTTCACGCCTCCGCCGGCGAGGAGAAGTTCGGACAGGTCAACGCCTAATGGGTTGTACCCGCGTTCGCGTAAATCTTTCGCAAACGTGACGGCTTTTTCGGCGATAACCACATTGTGTCCATCACTAAAGGAGTTCAAACCCAGGATTGCCGCGTCTTCTTCCGTAGCAATAATCGCATCCGGGTACCGC
>CAYUJX010000053.1:0-5160 GCA_964445125.1 uncultured Microbacteriaceae bacterium | reverse complement strand
GGCTCTGCCACCTCAAAATCGTTGTCCCGGAACCAGTCCATGTAGGCGGGGCCTTCTGGTTGGCGTTCGGGATAGTGAAACTTGGCGCCGTAGGCGATTCCGTCAAGGACAAAGCCGCCGTTGGCGGCATACACCATGTCAGGGAGGCCTTCAATCGGGTCAATCAGCTGGATGGTGAAACCTAAGTCGCGATAGGTGTCATACAACGCCGTCCATTGCTTCAGTGCCAACGAAGTGTTGGTGGGAACTTCCGGGTGCATCCACGGGTTGATCCGGTAGCTGACGGTGAAGTACTCGGGTCGGCACATCAGCACCGTGGGTGTGGTGTCCTTCTCAGAAGTTTTCCCGGGAGCGTCAGTCAACGAAGTAAAAGTCATAACCCTATCCTCACACGCAATGAACGCTCTTTACAGACAACATTGCGCAAATATTCCTCTGCATATTTCAAACACACGCAACTATTCAGCGTAAGGTAGCTATATGGACGCTCTTGATTCCCGTATTATTGCCGAACTTCGCCACAATGCCCGGGCCAACTACGGCGATATCGGTGGGGTTGTTGGGTTATCCGCTTCCGCGGTAAAGCGTCGAGTCGACAAATTGGTCGCGCAACGAATCATTCGTTCCTTCACGGTGGTGGTAGACCCGGCGGTCGAGGGCACCGCCGTTGAGGCCTACATTGAGCTGTTTTGCCAGGGCACCGTGTCTCCCACGGAGCTCGAACGCATCTTGTCCCACATCCCTGAAGTGATCGGGGCCGGCACAGTCTCTGGCGATGCAGACGCGATCGTCCACATGCGCGCCAGAGACATTTCCTCGCTGGAGCGCGCGATGGAACGAGTCCGCGCCGCGCCCAATGTTCACCACTCAAAGAGCTCCATTGTCCTCTCGCGCTTAATTCACACGGCGGCACACTAGATAACGAGCTCCAACATCCGGGCGTCCGGCGCACCAAAACGGTGCGCGGTGAGCGACACGGCCTGCTCTTTCACAAAGGGCAGCATTTCCACGCGCCCGCTTTCTGTCACCTCGTCTCCATAAATGGCGACCTCGGGGGCGCCATCAAAGGCCGCAGCCAAAGCGGCAGCCTGCCCGCCCAGCAAGCGAACCCGCTCGGGCACAGAAGTGGCAACGCGAGCGACGAAAGCCTGCTCGCTCTCCACGACATATTCGCCAAGCGAACCCAAGTGCTGAGGAGCGCGAGAAAGCACAGCAAGCAAGTCTTCCGGGAGCGCTTCGGCGAGGGACATGTTCAGCTTCGCCCCCGCGCGAAGGGCTGCAAGACAGACGCGAACCGTCTCTGCCACAGTGACAGATTCACTCACGCGCAGGGTTACTTCGCGAGAGTGATAGCGAAAGACGTTGCGTTCCACACCCACCGCGCTGGGGTCTGAGGAGATTCCGTAGGTGCTCGCCCACGCCGCGTGGTCACTGGCGAGAGACCGGCGTAGAAAGTGTGACTCTTCGTCTTTCCCTGTCACAACACTCCCGGCTAGTGCGGCCAGGTAAGGGTCAAGCTCGCCTGGATCAACCGTGACCTGTGAGGGTTTCGTGCTCCACGAACCCAGGCCAAAAAGATAATTTGGGCCGCCAGCTTTAGACCCTGGTCCCACGCTTGATCGCTTCCAGCCCCCAAAGGACTGGCGTTGGACGATGGCTCCGGTAATCCCACGGTTCACGTAGCAGTTGCCTGCCTGAACATGAGCCAGCCAATACTCAATCTCCTGGAGATCCAAGGAGTGGATTCCCGCAGTGAGACCGTAATCGCTTCCGTTTTGCGCAGCAATAGCGTCCTCGAGGGTTCGTGCGGTCATGATTCCCAAGACGGGTCCAAAGTATTCGGTCTGGTGAAACTCGCTCCCCGCTTTCACTCCCTCTCTCACGCCGGGTGACCATAGACGACCCTGGTCATCAAGCTGTTCGGGCTTGAGAATCCAGCTTTCGCCCTCCCCCAGTTCGGTGAGTCCAGACCGCAGCTTGCCGCCGGGAGACTCAATAACAGGCCCCATCACCGCTTCGGGGTCGTCGGGGTACCCCACGCGAAGCGTGGTGACAGCGTCGACAAGCTGGCGACGGAACCGTGCAGAGCGACCCACGGTTCCGACCAAAATCACCAGGCTCGCAGCGGAACACTTTTGGCCTGCGTGCCCAAACGCACTCTTGACAATATCGGCGGCTGCTAAGTCAAAATCTGCGCTGGGGGTGACAATCACAGCGTTCTTGCCACTGGTCTCTGCGAGGAGAGGAAGGTCCGCTCGCCAGGAGCGAAATAGCTTCGCTGTTTCGAAAGCCCCGGTCAAAATCAGGCGGTCCACACCGCGGTGAGAAATCAACCCCTGTCCAACCTCGCGATCCTCAATACCGATCAGTTGCAGAACATCCTTGGGAACCCCAGCCGCCCACAGCGCCTCCACCATGACAGCGCTACAGCGTCGCACCTGGTGGGCCGGCTTGATGGCCACCGCACTTCCCGCCGCAAGAGCAGAGAGCACCGATCCTGCCGGGATAGCGACGGGGAAATTCCACGGTGGCGTGACCAAGGTGAACGTGGCGGACTGGAAGCTTGCACCATCTACCTCCTCTAATTCGAGGGCGAGCTTGGCGTAGTAGCGCGCAAAGTCGATGGCTTCACTCACTTCGGGATCGCCCTCCAGCAAGGTCTTGCCGGCCTCTTGCATCATCACGGCGAGAAGTTCCCCGCGGCGCTTGTTAAGCTCTTCGCCTGCGGCAAGTAAAATTGTTGCGCGTTCATGAGCTGGTCTCTTACCCCAGATTGCGCCCGCGCTTCGACCGCGCGCCACAACGTCATCGACCGCAATAGCGCCCTTGACGGGGCCTAAAGAATCAGGAATCGCGCCCTCAGCTAAGGCGTCAAGGCCCAGGGCTTTTCCGGGAGCTGAGGCCGCCAAGGAGCGAATACCCGAGGCCCACTGACGATTTGCAGCCAGGGACGGGTCGGTGTCAGCTTCGTTGTGGAAGGGGTCATCAATGGTGAGCCCCGAGGGCACGAAGTTGAGTCGATCCTGTACGCGGTGATAAGCAGGGGCTGCGGCCGTGAGCGCTTTCAGTGAACTCCGGAAGCGATTTTCCTCCCGCGCAAAAAGCTCGCCGTTGTCGTACAAATCGAAGACCGCTGACATGAAGTTTTCCGGGCTTGCGTTTTCGTCGAGCCTGCGCACGAGATAGCCCACGGCAGCATCAAACTCCCGAGGGTGAACAACCGGTGTGTAAAGCAGGAGGTGCCCGACTGTTTCCCGAACAGCATCAGCCTGATCCGGTGCCATTCCGATCAGCATTTCAAAATCTACTCCGGCGGCGACACCCCGCCTCTGGGCAAGAAGGTGCGCGAAAGCGACATCAAACAGGTTGTGGCCTGCAACACCAATACGCACTGACTGTGTGTGAGCAGGGGTCAAGGAGTACTCCAGCACCCGCTTGTAATTGGTATCGCTGGCCTGCTTAGAGGGAAGAACAGCGACCGGCCAGTCGTGGATGGCAGCATCGACTTGTTCCATCTGGAGATTTGCGCCCTTCACCACACGCACTTTGACGCACGCGCCCCCCGCGCCAACGCGCGCTGAAGCAAAAGCCTGGATTCGCTTCATAGCGGCGAGGGCTTCCGGCAGGTAACCCTGCAACACAATCCCCCCGGTGTAGGCCTTCAAAGACGGGTCGCTATACACACCTTCGAAAACGTCGATGGTCATGTCGAGGTCTTTGAACTCTTCCATATCAAGGTTGATAAAAGTCGGTGGCATGGTCGCTGCGGCCTGCTGATAGAGGGGGATTAACCTCCTCACCACTCGCTCGACGGTCTCGTCATAAGCCCACATTGACAGCTGACTTGAGAGTGAGGAGACCTTGACGGAGACGTAGTCGACATCGTGACGAGCTATGAGAGCGGAAACTCCCGCCCAACGTCGATCCGCTTCGTTGTCACCTAGGACGGCTTCGCCCAGCAAATTGATGTTAAGACGGTCCCCCTTCGCGCTAAGACGTCTGAGCGACTTAGTCAGCTTCTTGTCACTGGCATCGATGATGAGGTGGCCAATGAGGGTCTTGAGCGCCCAGCGTGCGATGGGGACCACCAGAGTGGGAAAGATTGGGGCGAAGAAACCGCCGACCTGGATCAGTGTCCGCAAGACCCCCGGCAAAAATGCGGGAATATCGCGGGAAAGTGCTCGGAAATTCCGACCAGCTACCAAGAGTTCTTCCGGTCGAGCCACACCATCGACGAAGCCAAGTGCAAAGGCGGGTCCCTTGGGGTCTTTAAGAACCCCGGCCAGCCGCTCCGAGGAAGCATCTGGCTTTCGGTGCAATACGGCGGCTCGATCCAACCACGAACGAACCAGCACGACCGCTTCATCGGCTAAAGATTGGGCGCCGAGGACGCCTGTGGGAGGAGTGGTTTTCACCACGGGATTCAACGGTGATGCCATGCTTCTCAGCGTAGGGGGTGCGTACCTAGGAATGCACATCCTGCTCATCTGGCTCCGGCAGTCGTCGTCTCAAGCCTGGCCCGCCGGAGCCAAATACTCAGATAACGCTAGCTCTACGAGCGACCGGGACCCCTCATGTCCCAAGCGTCAAAAGCTTCAAACCCTCCAAAGCCACCCACTGCCGCAGCGGCGAAGATAATCCATCCCACAAAAATGAGAATGCCGAGCACAATGAGCGCTGAGCTGACGGCTACGGCGACCTTTGCCGGAACATTCGAGATGCCTAGTTTCTTCGACCAGACCCAGGCGATAATTCCGAGGATCAGGGCTGGCAACTGCATGGAAAATGAGAGCACAAGAGCCACAATGCCCAGTGTCTTGCCGGCGTAGTCCTCGTAGGGGCCAACAGTAACGCGTGCCGCTTTCGTGGTGGGTTCTGCAGTGGCCGCGGTTTCGGTATCTTCTGCCATGGGTTTCTCCTTAGTGTGAACAGGGCTAACGTCCTGTAGTTCAACAATACGAAGCCCGCCTTGGAGCACTCTTGGCGGTTTCTATGAATATCGTTGGTACGAGGCTACCTGTGACGGCGGAGGGGCCACAATAGAGGTATGAAGATTGGAATTCTCACCAGTGGCGGTGACGCACCAGGGCTCAACGCTGTCATCCGCGGCGCGGTTCTCAAGGGGACCCGCGTTGACGGTCATGAGTTTGTTGGATTCGT
>CAYUJX010000052.1:6038-9506 GCA_964445125.1 uncultured Microbacteriaceae bacterium | reverse complement strand
GGGACGATCTTGACGTGTTGCTTCAGGCAGCAGAGCTGGTGGTGAGCACCCAGTTTGGGTCCACATCGATGTTGCAGCGCAAACTGCGAATTGGGTTTGCTAAGGCCGGCAGGCTGATGGACTTAATGGAATCGCGCTCCATTGTTGGGCCTTCAGAGGGCTCCAAGGCCCGTGACGTCCTGGTCACCTCGGAGCAGCTGCCCGGGGTGCTGGCGTCTCTGCGCGGCGAGACTCCTCCGCGCGCCACCTCCGACGAAGATCTCCTCACCGAAGAGATTCCTCGCCAGGACTGGCCGGCGCCTAAGCCGGCCGCTGACCACGTTGTGCATTTTCAAGAGGACCCCATCGACGCAATGACGCAGGAGTACTCTGAAGTCACGCCAGAAGGTGATGAGGACGCCTGGAAGCTCACGGGCAGAGAGTAAGCAGTGAGAGCGTACAAAAAAGTCCTACCGAGCGGTCTTCGCGGTCGGGTACTGGCCCCCGGCGACACTCCCGTGAGTAATGGCAACATCGCGAACATCATCACGGTGGTGAGGATTCTTCTGACACCCGTGTTCATCTATTTGGTGTTACTCGATGACGGCAGCTTGGGTGTGTGGCGCTGGGTGGCCTCGGGTGTGTTTATCCTCGCTATCGCCACCGACGGTGTCGATGGGTTTCTCGCCCGCAAACGCAACCTGGTGACAAAGTCAGGAATTGTTCTGGATCCCATAGCTGACAAAGTGCTCATCGGTGGAGCGCTGATGGCCTTGGCGCTGGTGGGGGAACTTCCCTGGTGGGTTGTGTCGGTAGTTCTGGTGCGAGAGATAGGCATTACGGTCTATCGCTTCGTCAACCTGAGAAACAGGGTTATTCCTGCCTCGAGAGGCGGCAAACTCAAAACCATTCTGCAGGCCATTACGGTCTCCTCCTGGTTGGTTCCCACCTGGGTTTTTCTTGGCATGTGGGTGGGGTTCGTCAATGATGTGTTGATGGGTGCTGTGGTTCTGGTCACTCTCGTTACGGGCGTTGACTATCTGATTAAGGGCGCCAAAGCGCCCCCTGTAGCCCCGTGAGTGACGCGGAAGAGATAATTGCGCTGGCTACCGCAGGGGGTCACACACTGTCGTGCGCTGAATCGCTCACCGGGGGAGAAGTATCCTCGCAGTTAGTCGCGATACCCGGGGCCTCATTGGTTTTTCGCGGTGCGATTGTTGCGTATGACCCGTTGGTGAAAAATGACCTACTCGGTGTTGATGCAGCGCTTCTCGCTAGCGAGGGCGCAGTCAGTGCTCGCGTTGCCATCGACATGGCGGAAGGGGTTGCTGCCAGGCTCGGTACTGACTATTCCGTTGCCACCACCGGCGTGGCGGGACCTGACCCCGACCCTGTGTCTGGAGTGGCTCCAGGAACAGTGTTCATCGCAGTTGCCGGGTCAGGATTGGGCACCTTGGTGCGAAAGCTCGCCTTAAGCGGCTCTCGCTCCGAGATTCGCCAGGGGGCTACCAGAGCGGCACTCCAGGCTCTTCGAGATGCCCTCGCCATGGATGGCGAGGCATAGTTTTACCGAGGAGGCACCCAGCTGGCACACAGGGAATTCCGAGTCTAATCCAGGGTGGGTGCGGATAGGGTGGTGATTATTGGTTACGCAAACGATGATAGAGGGAGGTGCCCCGTGGTGTTAATGAGACACGAAATTGGAGATGTCCTCCGCGACTTTCGCCAGCAAAAAGGTGCTACCTTACGCCAAGTTTCGAGTAAGGCCAGCGTTGCGCTGGGATACCTGAGCGAGGTCGAACGTGGTCAAAAAGAAGCTTCCAGTGAAATTCTTGCGTCAATCGCGGATGCCCTCGAAATTCCTTTGTCCGTCATTCTCCACGAGGTAAGCGACAGGCTCTCTGTGTTCGAGCAGATTATCCCCTCCTCTCGCGTTCCTGACACTCTGACAGATGAACTTTTGGCGCAGTTCGACTCAGACATAGCGGTTCGCTAACGACGTGACACGCAGCGAGTTTTTTCTGGCTGTACTCGAAGAGTTCGGGGAGACGCAAGGCAGCACGCTCGTGCGCGATCTTGCCCTCGATGGTCTTGACGACAGAAGTGCTCAGCAGGCACTTGAAGAGGGTGTGGCCCCTAAAACCATTTGGGCCGCGCTGTGCGCAGCGATGCAGGTTCCTCTCTCCCGTCAACACGGCGCGGGAACGCGCGCTCCCGCCAGCGACACGCCCTACTGAATCATTCGAATATTCGTTCGAATAGCGCTAGTGTCGTCCACAGAGATACGGAACGCAGTCTTCTCCCCAGTTTTGACGTCACCACCACTTCGTGTCGGGCGTCGCGCTTAGGTTAGGGCCCGCTACCCGCATTTTGAGCCTTGTCGAGAGACCGCAAGCCTTATGGGGCGTGGTGGAGGACGACAGCCGATAGGCCGCCGATAACGAACAGGACCAGGAGACCGACATGCCAACATCCGCCGATCGCGAGAAAGCCCTCGAAGCTGCTCTCGCCCAGATAGACCGTCAATTTGGAAAAGGGTCGGTTATGCGACTCGGTTCTGATGACCGGCCTCCCGTTGCCGTTATCCGCACCGGATCCATTGCGTTAGACGTGGCTCTGGGCATCGGTGGATTACCCCGGGGCCGCATTATCGAAATCTATGGACCCGAATCGTCGGGTAAAACAACGTTGACCCTGCACGCCATCGCCAACGCGCAAGCCGGAGGCGGAATCGCTGCGTTCATTGACGCCGAACACGCTCTTGATCCGGAATATGCCAAGGCGCTCGGCGTGGACATTGACCAGTTGTTGGTGTCCCAACCGGACACCGGAGAACAGGCACTTGAAATCGCCGACATGTTGGTGCGCTCGGGATCCGTTGACTTAGTCGTTATCGACTCTGTAGCAGCGCTTGTCCCTCGGGCAGAGCTCGAAGGAGACATGGGAGACACCCACGTGGGCCTCCAAGCACGACTCATGTCTCAGGCTCTTCGCAAGCTCACCGGTGGTCTTAATCAAACCGGAACCACCATCATCTTCATCAACCAGTTGCGAGAGAAAATTGGCGTCTTCTTCGGCAGCCCCGAGACCACCTCCGGCGGTAAGGCGCTCAAGTTCTACGCCTCGGTTCGCCTCGATATTCGTCGCATCGAGACACTGAAAGAGGGAACGGAAGCCGTGGGAAACCGGACCCGGGTGAAAGTGGTGAAGAACAAGATGGCGCCTCCCTTCAAGCAGGCCGAGTTCGACATTCTTTATGGCACAGGAATCTCCCGTGAAGGGAGCTTGATTGACTTCGGCGTTGAGCACGACATCGTCAAGAAGTCTGGCTCCTGGTACACCTACGATGGCGACCAGCTCGGTCAGGGCAAAGAAAACGCTCGGAAGTACCTGCTCAGTAACCCTGATTCGGCGTCAGAAATTGAACGCAAAATCCTGGCAGCTCTCGGAGTGGGTCAAGTTGCAGCGGTGCCTGCTCCTGTTGAAGAG